>JBEIPS010000102.1:0-7088 GCA_040376915.1 Hylemonella sp. | reverse complement strand
CAGGTGTTTGATGCGGAGACCGGGTTGTTTGACAATTGGAACCGCACTTATAGGCCCAGAGGCGGGCGATATGATCAGTCCGACCCCATAGGACTCGCGGGGGGCATTAATACCTTTGCGTATGTGGGCGGGAATCCGCTGAGCTACACGGATCCGACAGGTCTGGTGGTTCAAGGTGCGGCGGTCTTCTGCTTTACAAACCCAATTGGATTTCTGGTTTGCACCGGTGGCGCTGTCGGCGCAACCATTGCAATGTCTACTCCAGCTGGTCAAAAGGCGATAAAGAGCATCGCCCAGAAGATTAGGGACATCTGCACACCAGACGATGAGGATCCCTGTGATACGCAACAGGAACTGGAAGAGGCATCTTGCACAAAGTATTTGGGCCATTGGTCATATGGCGGCTGCATGGATCGTGCTCGTATTCGGGGAGATATGTGCCGGCGGAAGCAGCCGAATCCACCACCACCGTGGAGCGATGCTGACGTAGATGGTTGGGCGCCACCAGCAGCGCCGAGGAGAAACCGATGATCACCATAGACGAACTTAGTGCGTTGCGTGCTGAATTGGTCTCAATGCGTAAGCAGCGAGTCGAGTCGAAGTACGGGAAGATTCCCGCAAGTGTCCACCACTTGGAACGGCTTCTGGTGGCTGTTGTCTCCGATGAAGACCGCGCGGTGTTGTATTCCCTGCTCATCAGTGAATGTTCCAGGGCTAAGAACGACTCGCTCTACATTGATTGTCTTCGACGTCGTGCGCGCGATCTTGCGAGCGATCCGCTATCCCATGCCGGACTTGCTCATACCCTTGCAATGCTTGGTTCGCAGTACCGAGATGAGGCATCAGCCGCTGCGCATAAAGCACTTGAACTGGCCAAGTCACAAGGACGACAAATTAGGTACTGCGCAACCAATTTGGTGAGAGTCGCTCTTGTGCTTGATGACTACGACGTACTTCAGAGAGGGTTGCGGGAGCTTGTTGGCGACGCCAGTCGACCTCGTCTAGAGGACACCGGCTATGAGTTCGACTTCATTGACCAAATCGATGCTCAGCGCTGCGATGCTACGTTGTTAGCCCAATACAAAGCCCTGGCCGTATAGGTCCTGATCTCGCCCTGCTCCCTCTCTCTAAAATAAAAAGCCACCTGCCACCCCTCTTAGCCGCTAAGGCCGTGGGGTTCCAGGTGGCTTCTCCTTGCGCGCTGCCTAGTGCTGCGCCTCGCTCGCACGTCCCGCGCGTTGTGTGGCGCGCTGCTTCAACTTCTGCCCCTCGATAAACGAATCCAGTAGCTGCGTGATCTGGCGCTTGGCCTTGGGATCGAGCTTGTCGATCTCCAGCAGGCGGCGCTCCAGCCGGTTGGTGGCGATCTTCTTCGGAGCCCTGGGTGCGGCCAGGCCCAGCAGCACATCCACGCTCACGCCCAGCGTGGCCGCCATCTGCGGCAACAGGTGAGCCGGCGCCTGGGCATCGGGCACCTCGTAGTAGGCCACCATGCGCTGGGTGATACCCACCTCGGCGGCGAACTCCACCTGCGTGTAGCCGGCGGCCTTGCGCAGGCTGGCCAGGCGCGGACCAAAGCTCTCCATCACTTGCGTCTTCCGTTTGGACATGGGCTCTCCAGAACACTTCTGGCGCCCATGCTAGGACCGATTCGGCAATCGGTTTGCCAAAGTATACGATAACCGTATAAGATCGCGTCAACAAATTTATTGAGGGGTCACCATGGCGCGCATACCCGATACCGATGTTCAGCGGCTAAAAGAAGAAATCAGCGTGCAGCGCCTGGTGGAGGCCGCCGGCATCGAACTCAAGCGCGTGGGCAAGGACTGGGCCGGCCACTGCCCGTTCCATGAGGATGGCGAGCCCAGCCTGATCGTCACGCCGGCCAAAAACCTGTGGCACTGCTTTGGCTGCCAGATCGGCGGCGGTCCCATCGACTGGGTGATGAAACTCAAGGGCGTGAGCTTCCGCCACGCGGTGGAACTGCTCAAGGACGATTCCACCTTAGCCGCTGTGAGTGGTGAGCCGGTCAAACGCAGTACGGTGCGCGCGCTGGCGCCGCCGGTCACGCTGGATGCCGACGACCGCGCCTTGCTGCTGCAGGTGGTGGACTACTACCACCAGAGTTTGAAGCAATCGCCCGAGGCGCTGGCCTACCTGCAAGCGCGCGGCCTGAACCACCCCGAGCTGGTGGACCACTTCAAGCTCGGGTATGCCAACCGCACCCTGGGCCTGCGCCTGGCGGACAAGCGCCGCTTGGAGGGCGCACAGATGCGCGCGCGGCTGGAGCGCCTGGGCGTGTACCGCGAAAGCGGCCACGAGCACTACGCCGGCAGCCTGGTCGTGCCCGTGCTGGACCAGGTGGGCGCTGTACGTGAACTCTACGGACGCAAGATCGGCGAGCGGCTGCGCGCGGGCACGCCCGTGCACCTGTACCTGCCGGCACACGAGACGCGTGGTGTCTTCAACGTCCAGGCCTTGAAGGCGGCTAAAGAGGTGATCCTGTGCGAAGCCATCATCGACGCCTTGACCTTCTGGTGTGCCGGTTACCGCAACGTCACCACCGCTTACGGGGTCGAAGGCTTCACCGAAGAACTGCTGCAGGCCTTCAAGGACCATGGCACCGAGCGCGTGCTGATTGCCTATGACCGCGACGAAGCCGGCGAGCGCGCGGCCGCCAAGCTGGCTCCGCAACTGCAGGCCGCCGGCATCGAAGTCTGGCGCATCGAGTTCCCCAAGGGCATGGACGCCAACGAGTACGCGCTCAAGGTCACGCCGGCGGCCAAGAGCCTGGGCCTGTTGATCCGCAAGGCCGCCTGGCTCGGAAATGGAAAACCCCCGCCATCGGTGCTGGGACAAGCGAGCGAACCCCCCAACAGCCGCCAGCAGCAAGAAAACCAACCACCCTCTTTAGCCGCTGTGACTGTGCCCGCCGCTGCGCCGGCCGCACCCGAGCTGCCAGCGGTGCGCGTGCCCGAGGCCGCGCCCGTGGAGCCGGTGGCCGAGGTGGACGGCCGCGAAGTGACGCTGAGCTTCGGCGAGGGCACGCAGGCCCGGCGCTGGCGCGTGCGCGGCCTGGCCAAGAACCTGGCCTATGAAGTCTTGAAGGTCAACGTGCTGGTGGCTACATCGGGCAAGGAGGGCGATGCCTTCCACGTCGATACCTTGGACCTGTACGCGGCGCGCGCCCGCGCTGCCTACCTGGCACAGGCCGCGGCCGAGCTGCGCGTCTCGGAGGATGTGCTCAAGGCCGACCTGGGGCGCGTGCTCTTGAAACTCGAAGCCTTGCAGGACGAGGCGATCCAGACGGCATTGAGACCGAAGGCCGCGGCCCTGCCCACGATGACGGCCGACGAACACATGGCCGCGCTGGACCTGCTCAACGCCCCTGATCTACCCGCGCGCATCCTGGCCGACTTCGAGGCCGTGGGCGTGGTGGGCGAGGCCACCAACAAGCTGGTGGGTTACCTGGCGGCCATCAGCCGCAAACTGGATCGGCCGCTGGCCGTGGTCATCCAGAGCAGCAGCGCGGCCGGCAAGAGCAGCCTGATGGACGCGGTGCTGTCCTTCGTGCCCGAGGAAGAGCGCGTGCAGTACAGCGCCATGACGGGCCAGAGCCTGTTCTACATGGGCCAGACCAACTTGAAGCACAAGATCCTGGCCATCGCCGAGGAAGAGGGCGCGCACCGCGCCAGCTACGCCTTGAAGCTCTTGCAGTCCGAGGGTGAACTCACCATCGCCAGCACCGGCACCGATCCCGCCACGGGCAACCTCATCACCCAGGAATACAAGGTCGAAGGCCCGATGAGCCTGTTCATGACCACCACGGCCATCGACATCGACGAAGAGCTGATGAACCGCTGCCTGGTGCTATCGGTGGACGAAGCCCGCGAGCAGACCCGCGCCATCCACAAACTGCAGCGCGAGCGTCGCACCTTGGCCGGCCTGACCAGGAAGCACGAGAGGCAAGCCATCCTGGCCCTGCACCGCAACGCCCAGCGCCTCTTGCGGCCCCTGGCCGTGGTCAACCCCTGGGCCGACCAGCTCACCTTCCTGGACGACCGCACGCGCACGCGGCGTGATCACGACAAGTACCTGACCCTGATCGACACCATTGCATTGCTGCACCAGCACCAGCGGCCCATCAGGAGCACGACCGTGGCTGACCAGATCGTGGAGTACATCGAGGCGACTGTGGCTGACATCGAGCTGGCCAATGCCATCGCCCACGAAGTGCTGGGCACCAGCCTCGATGAGTTGCCGCCGCAGACCCGGCGCGTGCTGGCCAGCCTGCACAGCCTGGTGCAACTCAAGATGACCGAGCTGGGCGTCCCCCAGCGCGAGGTGCGCTTCACGCGCACGCAGGTGCGTGCGACTTGCGCGCTGTCGGACACGCAGGCGCGCATCCACCTGGAGCGCCTGGCCGCGATGGAGTTCATCCTCGTGCACCGTGGCCAGCGCGGGCAGAGCTACGAGTACGAGCTGCTGCACGACCAGGCTGGCGACGGCCCGCACCTGTCGGGCCTGCTGGACGTGGCCACCCTTAAAACCTCAACTACGACGCAAAGTTCGCGGGGGTCGGTGGGGGAGTTCGCGGGGGTGAAACGGCCCCCCAACGGCCCCAACGCGGGGGGTGCGCGGACCCGTGAAACAGCCGCCAACCCGCATGAAATAAGGCCCACCGCTGAATCTCCCCCTGAAAACCCGCCCTCACGCGCCACCCCTGGCGCTGCTGTGCGCTCGTCATACCTTCAATCCTTAGCCGCCTGAGGCAGGAGCACAAACCATGCTGCGCCCTAAGCGAGTCACCCCGCGCCGCCCCGGCCCACCCGCGCCCTCGGCGGCCAACCCCCTGCACGGCTACCAGCACAGCTTCTGCGAATGGACCCGGGTCATCGGCCTGTCCGAGCAGACCGCGCGCATGCGGCACTGGGCGCTGGAGCACTTCATCGCCTGGGTGGACGAGCGCGGCATTCGCCACCCGGCCGAAGTGACCCGGCCCATCCTGCAACGCTACCAGCGTCACCTCTACCTGCTGCGCAAGAAGGACGGCCAACCCTTGGCCTACTCCTCCCAGGTCAACCGCCTGACCCCGGTGGTGGCCTTCTTCAAATGGCTCACGCGCGAGGGCCACCTGCTGACCAACCCGGCGGCCGATCTGGACTTGCCCAAGGCCCCGCACCGCCTGCCCAAACACCTCCTGAGCGTGGAGCAGGTCAGCCAGGTGCTCAACCAGCCCGACACGCAAACGTTGATCGGCCTGCGCGACCGCGCCATCCTGGAAACCCTGTACTCCAGCGGCATCCGGCGCAGCGAGCTGGCCCACCTCAAGATCACCGAGGTGGACACCGAGCGCGGCACGCTGATGGTCAGATTGGGCAAGGGCGCCAAAGACCGCCTCGTGCCCTTGGGAGAAAGAGCTTGTGCCTGGGTGAGCCGCTACAGCCTGGAAGTGCGCCCCGAGCTGCTGGCCGGCGAAACGCTGGTGCTGTTCTTGAACGACTGGGCGCTGCCCTTCGAGCCGCACCAGCTCTCGGCGCTGGCGCGCCGCTACATGCAGGCGGCCGGCTTCAAGCAGGGCTCCTGTCATGCGCTGCGCCATGCCTGTGCCACCCACATGCTGGACGGCGGCGCGGATATCCGCTACATCCAGGCCCTGCTGGGCCACTCGGAGCTGACCACGACCCAGATCTACACCCACGTGGCGATCGACAAACTCAAGGCCGTGCATGCGCTGACGCATCCGGCCAGGTTGGAGCGGCTCAAGCCGGAGGATGGCCCGAGCCCTGGACCCGAGGCGAACGACGCCACAGCGGGCCTGCTGGAGGCCTTGGCGAACGAGAGCGACGAGGAGCAAGCGCCATGACCCGCGCCAAGTCCAGCCTGACCCTGAAACTGCCGGCCGAGTTCATCGAGCTGTGCCGGCGCGACCAGGTCGAGCCCGAGGCCGTGCTCAGAGGCTTCATCGCCGACCTGTGCGGCATCATGAACTGGCAGAGCGACCCGCGCACCGACGGCTATTGCAGCAACGGCAGCGACGAGCGCAGCATGGCGCGCGACTACTACGAGCGGGTGGGCTACCCGTGGTGGAACAAGCCGCCCGAGGGGTGAAGGCGTTGCAGGCCGACGCGCCGCCAGCGCGCGGCTGAACGTGAAGCGAGCGAGACCTGGCTGGCACGCTGGACCGCTCTCGTCACGGCCCTTGCGGTGCAAGGCCCGCGCCGTCGCTGCACCTGGGCGAGTTCGGCCGTGATCGGCACGCCAGCACTCGAAGACCAGGCCAGGCGCTGCGCGCAGGGCTGTGATGCAGGCCCGTGCCGGCATCGAGCCGGCCCTGGCCTGGCAGGTGCTGCGGGGTGAGTTGGCTTGCGCCAACTCAACATAACGGGCTGTTTGGCAAAGTGCGGCCAGTCGCTGCGCTAAAGCTCCGCTTGGTGGCCACACCGCTGCGGCCGCGGGCCTTCGCGCCCTTCGGGTTTACCAAACCCCCGTTATGTCTTGCGCCCCTTCGCTCCTGCGCGCGCGGCCAGTGCTCGGGTGCCGTAGCACTCGCCGCGCGCTGAACAGCCATGGCCAGTGCGCTCGTGCCTGCGGCACCAGCGCAAGGGGTTCCAGTCAGGCGCTGCGCGCAGCATCAGGTGTTGGCCCCCGCCCACCCGGTGGGGCCAGGCGCTGCGCGCCTTGGGCCCGCGCCGGGTTGTGGCCCGTCCGCCCCCCGAGGGGGCTCCCTGCCACCCCGGCGCTGTCTGGGCTGCCTCGCGCGGGCCTGCGCGCCCAGGCTCCAACAGCCCAAGACAGAACAGCCATGCACGGCGCTGCGCGCCGTGCATCGACCACCAGCGGCTAAGAGCGGCAAGCCACGTTGCACAGCCATGGCAGGATAGGCGTTCGCCTGCGGGTGTACGTACAACACCCCCTCGGCGCGGCGCTTGGCTCGTGTGCGCGCATGGGGCAGAATGTGCCTCTAGAAAAAATTCTTGACCGCCAGGGAGGTGTGTCTTCGTCTTAGCCGCTCAACCCGTTGATTCGTCTCAGGAAAACCCGTGCACCTACGGTGCGGGTGTGTCGGGCGCAACTGTTCAGGTGTT
>JBEIPS010000025.1:0-34809 GCA_040376915.1 Hylemonella sp. | reverse complement strand
GGCTTTGGTGCCACGCTGCCGCAGGCGCAGCTCACGCTCACGGCCCTGCTGCTGGCCTTCGGCATCTCGCAACTGGTCTGGGGCCCGCTGTCGGACCGCTTTGGCCGCCGGCCCATCCTGCTCTGGGGCCTGGCCGCCTATGTGCTGGCCTCGGTGGTCAGCACGCTGGCGCCCACCATGGAGCTGCTGATCGTCGCGCGCGTGCTGCAGGGCGTGGCCATGGGCGCGGGCGTGATGTGCGCGCGTGCCATCGTGCGCGACCTCTACCGCCCGGTGGACGGCGCACGCATGATGTCCAAGGGCCTGACCGGCCTGGGCGTGATCGCCTGCCTCAGCGGCCCGCTGGGCGGCCTGCTCTCGGGCTGGATCGGCTGGCGCATGGCGCTGATGGCACTGGCCGTGTTCGGCGCAGCAACGCTGACCCTGCTGTTGCTGCGTTTCGAGGAGACGCTGCGGCAGAGGAACCCGCAGGCGCTGCAGCCGGTCCATCTGCTGCAGACCTGGCGCGGCATCCTCGGCCACCCGACCTTCTGGGCCTATTCGGCGCTGTCGGCCGCGTCCTACGGCGGGCTGTTCACGGTGCTGGCCTCCTCGTCCTTCATCTTCATCGACGTGCTGGGTGTGTCACGGCCTTCCTACGGGCTCATCATGAGCTCGGTGTCATTCACCTACATCGTCGGCACCCTGGCCTGCCGCCGCCTGCTGCCGCGCCTGGGCGTACGCCGCAGCGTGGCCCTGGCGGCCGGCTTCACGCTCACGGGTGGCACGCTCATGGGCATCTTCGCGCTGACGGGCCTGCACAACGGCTGGGCCATCATGGGCCCCTTCTATCTCTTCATGCTGGCACACGGCGTGCACCAGCCCTGCAGCCAGAGCGGCGCTGTAGGCCCCTTCCCCTACGCGGCCGGCGCGGCCTCGGCGCTCAACGGCTTCCTGATGGCCGTCGTGTCCTTCGGTGTCGGGGGCTGGCTGGGCACGGCCATGGACGGCACCGTGAAACCCCTGATGTACGGCGTATGGTTCTGGAGCGTGATGATCGCGCTCGCGGCCTGGACCCTGGTGCAGAAGCATGGAAAACTCCCGCACTGAGTTGCCACGCTGCCTGGCGATTGCCGGCCCGACCGCCTCGGGCAAGACCGCCGCGGCCCTGGCCATCGCGGCCGAACTGCCGGTGGAGATCATCAGTGTCGACTCCGCCCTGGTCTACCGCGGCATGGACATAGGCACGGCCAAGCCCAGCGCGGCCGAACGGGCCGCGGTGCCGCACCACCTGATCGATATCCGCGACCCGCTGCAGGCCTACAGCGCGGCCGAGTTCGTGCAGGACGCCACGCAGCTCATCCACGCCATCCATGCACGGGGCCGGCACCCGCTGCTGGTGGGCGGCACCATGCTCTACTTCAAGGCCCTGTTCGATGGCATCGACGACATGCCCAAGGCTGATGCGCAATTGCGCGCACAGATCGAGGCCGAAGCCAGAGACCGGGGCTGGCCGGCCCTGCACGCCGAACTGATGCGGGTGGACCCGCTCACGGCCGCGCGCCTGGCGCCCGGTGACTCGCAACGCATCCAGCGCGCGCTGGAGGTCTACCGCCTGTCGGGCCAGGCCCTGTCCTCTTTCCACACGCGCAGCGTCGATGCAGAACCCTCGGCCCTGGCCCGGGCTACCACCCTGGTCTCGCTGGAGCCACAAGACCGCGCCTGGCTGCACGAACGCATCGCCCTGCGCTTCGACACCATGCTGGCCGGCGGCCTGCTGGAGGAGGTGCAGCGCCTGTGCGCGCGCGGCGACCTGCAGCCGGACCTGCCCTCCATGCGATGTGTGGGCTACCGCCAGGCCTGGGAGGCCCTGGACGGTATGTTTCCCATGCGCGAACTGCGCGAACGCGGCATCTACGCCACGCGCCAGCTGGCCAAGCGCCAGATCACCTGGTTGCGATCCATGCCGCAACGCCGCGTGGTGTCCTGCGACGCAGCCGACGCCGTGCAACAAGTGTTGCAAATCGCGCGCAGCTGGGCCGCGGTCTAGGGAATTTCGTTAACATGGCCTGGGGTCCGACACCGGGCCCGGAAGGGAGTTCCGCCATGACCATGAAGCGACGCCTGTTCCTGGGTGCCACCGGCGCCCTGACCCTGTCGGCCTGCAGCACCCAGCAGATGGTGAACATCGCCACGGCCAGAAGCCCGGAGTCCGCCCTGCGCAACATGGCCCAGAGCCGGGTCAATTCCTACACCTACAACCCCCAGCTCGTGCTCGCTGACCTGCGTCGGGTCCAGACCGAATACAACCGGCTCATGGGCAATCTGGAAAAGGAAAGCGGCGAGAAGTGGGGCAAGCGCGAATCGGGCACGCTGCCCAGCCGCACGCGCTACGTGAAATACACGGAGAACTACAAGAACCGCGTCGTGGTCGACTACGACGCCGGCACCATCCTGATCGAGCACCTGGACGAAGAAGGCGTCAAGGACAAGCTGCGCCGCGCCACGGTCGTGGCCGTGCTCACGCCGGGCGACCCGGGCGCCGTGGACCTGTTCTCGGACAAGGAGGTCACGCTGAGCGGCAAGCCCTATCTGCAGGACCTGGTGGTGGACCAGAACAACGCCGTCCTCAGGGCCCGCGAGGATGTGGAGCGCTACGCCGACTACCTGGTCACCAACCGCCTGCAGCAGCGCAGCATCGACGTCAAGGGCACGCCCAAGACCGTGTTCTATGTGCAGCTGAACATGGTCAACGCCGCCATCGACAAACGCGCTCTGCAATACGCCAGCCTGGTGCGCCAGAACTCGGAGAAGACCCGGGTCAGCCGCAGCCTGATCTACGCCATCATCCGCATCGAAAGCTCATTCAATCCCTACGCGGTCTCCAGTGCCCCGGCCTACGGCCTGATGCAGCTCGTTCCCACCAGCGGCGGGCGCGAAGCCTACCGCAAGTCCCGCAACGAGGACGTGATACCCAGCAAGGAATTTCTCTTCGCTCCCGAGAACAACATCGAACTCGGTTCGGCCTACCTGGGTGTGCTGCTCCATGACAGCCCGCTGCGCGAGATCCGCGACCCGGTGTCGCGCGAATACTGCGCCATCGCCGCATACAACACCGGCCCCAGCAATGTGTACCGGGCCTTCAGCAGCAAGAGCGGGCGGGAGCGCCAGGACGAGGCGCTGAACGCCGTCAATACCATGCGCCCCGACGAGGTCTACAGCGCCCTGCGCAGCAAGCTGCCCTATGAAGAGACCCGCGGCTACATCGCCAACGCGGTGCAGGCCAAGAAGCGCTACGCCATGATGTAGACGTCCAGCTCGCGCTGGCGGACGCACCGGCCCTGCGCAGCGGCTCAGGGCGGGCTTGCCGGAGCCGCTGGAGACAGGTGCAGCAGCAGCAGGCGCGCCGGCGGTGAAAGGGCCGCCAGATCCCGCACGCAAAGCGCCAGCTGGCGCCGGGCCCAGGGCTCGTCCAGCGTCACGCTGCGTATCTTGAGCGAGCCCAGGAAAAGCTCTGCGCTCTTGCGTGGCATCACGCCCAGCCCCAGGCCGGCCGCAACCATGAGGCACAACGCGTCATAGCTGCTGACCTGGATGCGCAGGCGCAGGGAACGGCCGAGTTCGGCCGCCGCCTTGTTGAGCAGGCCGTTCATCACACTGCCCGGATGTGCGCCCACCATATCGTGGTCCAGCACCTCGGCCATGCGCAGCGACTTGCGCCGGGCCAGAGGATGGCCCACCGGGGCGATCACCACCAGCTCGTCGTCATGGTAGGGCAGCAGGGTCAGGCGCTCACCATAGCTCCCCTGGTTGAGGATGCCAAGATCCGCTGCGTTGTCGGCCACGGCCTTCGCGATCATCGGGCTGATGCGCTCCTGCAGGTGGACCTGTACCTGCGGGTAGCATTCCATGAAGGACTTGAGCTCCGCCGGCAGGAACTGCGTGATGGCCGAGATGTTGGCGTAGATGCGCACCTGGCCGCGTGTGCCGCTGGCGTACTCGCTCATCTGGGTCACGATGCCGTCGAGATCGTTGAGCACGCCGCGTGCGAGGTTCAGCAGCGCATAGGCCGCGGCCGTCGGCTCGGCGCCCCTGTTGCTGCGTGCGAAAAGCTCGGTGTGCAAGCCCTCCTCAAGCTCGCTGATCCGCTTGCTGATCGCCGAGGCCGCGATGTGCTCGCGGGCAGCGGCAGCAGCGATCGTGCCCTCCTCCATCACGGCGACGAACAGACGCAGGGATACCGGATCGGGCTTCATGGCCGGTATTAGACCATTTTCGACCGCCTGCCATCTCCATCCGCGATGGCAGCATGGCAAAAAACTGATTTACCCTATGGGCGGATCTCCACATCATCTCGGTTCGAGAAGGAGAATCCCTTGACCGCCACCCCACCCGCGCTCACGCCGGCCGCCCTGCAGGGCGTGCGCGTCATCGAAATGGGCCAGCTCATTGCCGGCCCCTTCTGCGGCAAGACCCTGGGCGAATTCGGCGCCGACGTGATCAAGATCGAGGCACCCGGCGCCGGCGACCCGTTGCGCAACTGGCGCATGATCAAGAATGGCACCTCTGTCTGGTGGCAGGTACAGTCGCGCAACAAGCGCTCCATCGCGCTGAACCTGCGCAGTCCCGAAGGGCAGGACATCGCGCGCCAGCTCATCGCCGAAGCCGACGTGCTGATCGAGAACTTCCGCCCCGGCACACTGGAAGGCTGGGGCATGGGCTGGGACGAGCTGAAGAAGATCAACCCCGGCCTGGTGATGCTGCGCATCAGCGGCTACGGCCAGACCGGCCCCTACCGCGACATGCCGGGCTTCGGCGTCATCGGCGAGGCCATGGGCGGCCTGCGCCACCTCACCGCCGAGCCGGGCCGTGTGCCGGTGCGCGTGGGCGTGTCCATTGGCGACACCCTGGCCGCACTGCACGGCACCATCGGCGTGCTCATGGCCCTGTTCCACCGCAAGGTAAACGGCGGCGAAGGCCAGGTGATCGACGTGGCGCTGCACGAGGCCGTGTTCAACGTGATGGAGAGCCTGATCCCCGAATACAGCGCCTTCGGCGCCGTGCGCGAAGCCGCGGGCAGCGCGCTGCCGGGCATCGCGCCCTCCAACGCCTACCCCTGCCGTGACGGCTATGTGCTGGTGGCCGGCAACGGCGACAGCATCTTCAAGCGCCTGATGGACTGCATCGGCCGCCCGGACCTGGGGCAGGCCCCGGATCTGGTCGACAACGCGGGCCGCGTGCGGCGCGTGGCCGAGATCGACGCGGCCATCGGCGCCTGGACGCGGGCGCGCAGCATCGTCGAGGTGCTGGACATGCTGGGCCAGGCCCGCGTGCCGGCCGGGCGCGTCTACACCGCCAAGGACATTTTTGAGGACCCGCACTACCGCGCGCGCGACATGATCCTGATGCAGCGCACGCGTGACGGCGACGACATCGCCGTGCCGGGCGTCGTGCCCAAGCTCTCGGCCACCCCGGGCTCCCTGCGCAGCAGCGCGCCCCACCTGGGCGACGACACCGACAGCGTGTTGCAGCAGATGGGCCTGTCCCCGGAAAACATCCGCGCCCTGCGCGAGAAAGGCATCGTCGCATGAGCACCGCACGGCCGCCCGAAGGGGCTCGCACCGCAGTCCGACAGGACGAAGGTTTTCCAATCCCCCAACCCTCCCTCTGGCATGGCGCCGGCCGCCGTATCCACCTGCAGGAAGTCGGCACGCGCGACGGCCTGCAGGCCGAATGCGTCTTCGTGTCCACCGAAGACAAGATCGCCCTGGTCAACGCGCTCTCGGCCACCGGCCTGTCCAAGATCGAAGTCACCTCCTTCACCTCGCCCACGGCCATCCCCGCGCTGCGCGACGCCGAGATCGTGCTGCGCGAGATCGAGCGCCACCCCGGCGTGGTCTACAGCGCGCTGGTGCCTAACCTGCGCGGCGCCGAACGCGCCATCGAAGCGCGCGCCGATGAATTCAACCTGGTGATGTCGGCCAGTGAGACGCACAACCTGGCCAACCTTCGCATGACTCGCGAGCAGTCGTTTGCGGCGCTGGCGCAGGTGGTGCGTCTGGCGATGGACGGCGGCATCGCGGTGAACGTCTCGCTCTCCTGCAGCTTCGGCTGCCCGATGGAAGGCGATGTCTCGGAGCCCACGGTGCTGGCCTGGGCGCAGCGTTTCGTCGACCTGGGCGTGCACGGCCTCACGCTGTGCGACACCACCGGCATGGCCTGGCCCGGCCAGGTCGAACAGCTCACGCGTGCGGCCCGCCAGCGCTGGCCCGGCACCGAGCTCACCCTGCACTTCCACAACACGCGCGGCATGGGCCTGGCCAATGTGCTGGCTGGCATTGACGCCGGCGCCGACCGTTTCGACGCCTCGCTGGGCGGCATTGGCGGCTGCCCCTACGCACCGGGCGCCACCGGCAACGTCTGCACCGAAGAGATCGCGCATGCCTTGCAACTCATGGACTACGACACCGGCGTGGACCTGGAACGCCTGATCGCCGCCTCGCGCCGCCTGCCCGGCCTGATCGGCCACGACACACCCAGCCAGATCACCAAGGCCGGCCGCCGCCTGGACCTGCACCCGGTGCCCGCCGACTTCGAGGCCATCCGCACGCGTGCGCTGGCGCGCGCCACCCCCGCCTGATTCCCATCACAAGAAGGAGACTCCGATGAAACGACACCACAAGACCCTGCGCACCCTCGCGCTCGCCACCCTGGCCGCTGCCGCGGCCTTCAGCGCCCTGGCCCAGGGCAGCTACCCGAACCGCCCGGTCACCCTGGTGGTCCCCGCCGCCACCGGCGGCACCACGGACCTGGCCGGCCGCATGCTGGCGCAGCCCCTGGGGACCGCGCTGGGACAGTCGGTGATCGTGGACAACAAGGGCGGGGCCAACGGCTCCATCGGCGCCATGATCGTCAAGCGCGCCGAGGCCGATGGCCACACCCTGCTGATGCAGTACTCGGGTTACCACGTCATCACGCCGGCAGTGAGCAAGACCCCGCTGCAATGGGATGTGAGCGACTTCCAGCCCGTGGCCAATGTGTTGTCGGCACCGCAGGTCGTGGTGGTGCGCGCCAGCCTGCCGGTGAAGACGCTGGCCGAACTGCTCGCCTATGCCAAGGCCAACCCGGGCAAACTCAACTACGCCTCTTCGGGCAACGGTTCGCTGCAGCACGTCACGGGCGCCATGCTGGAGCAGCAGGCCGGCATCCAGATGGTTCACGTGCCCTACACGGGCACGGGCCCCGCATTGCAGGACCTGCTGGGCGGCCAGGTGGACCTGACCTTCGGCACACCCCCGCCTTTCGTGCCGCACATCCAGAGCGGCAAGCTGCGCGCGCTGGCCGTCACCGGCAAGACCCGCCTGCCCAGCCTGCCCGACGTGCCCACCACGGCCGAGGCCGGCCTGCCCAAGCTGGATGCCACCTCCTGGTTCGCCGTCTTCGCGCCCGCGAAGACGCCCAAGCCCGTGGTGGACAAGCTCACGACCGAGATCGCGAAGATCATGGCCACGCCGGCCTTCAAGCAGAAGGCGCTGGACCTGGGCGCCGAGGCCGACTACATGAACCCGCAGCAGCTCGGCCAGTTCACCCAGGCTGAACTGGCGCGCTGGGCACAAGTGGTGAAAGCCTCGAAGATCGAAGCGGACTGAACACCGCCCTTGGGGCGACAAGGCCCGGTGCCCTGCACCGGGCCTTTTTCATGGCGGAGAGACACAGCGGGTTTCATCGAACTGTCATCGGGGCTGCCTAGCATCCGGCTTGCGTGTTCAACCAACCCAAGCCCATCATGCGCATTCCTCTGCTGCTGTCACTCCTGGTCCTTGCTGTGGCATCGACCGCCCAGGCCCAGTCCGCCTTCCCCGTCACGCTGGCCGGCCATGCGGCCCTTCCGGCCACCACTTTCGTCCCGGCGCCCAAGGACGCGCCGGCCAGCCTGCAGACCTCGGGCAAGTACACCACGCCCAACGGCCGCCGCGAGGACCGCCTGGGCGTGATCGCTGGCAGTTCCTACCTCTCGGCCAAGGACGCGCCCAAGCCCACCGGTATCAGCCTGCCCTTCACCGGCCAGCCCGTGCAGGGTTTCTCGGGCATCAAGGCCATGAAGGACGGCAGCTACTGGGTGCTGACCGACAACGGCTACGGCAGCAAGGCCAACTCGGCCGACGCCATGTTGATGTTCCACCACGTCAAGCCCGACTGGAAGAGCGGCGCCGTCAAGCGTCTGCAGACCGTGTTCCTGCATGACCCGGACCGCAAGGTGCCCTTTCTCATCGTCAACGAAGGCACGGGCAAGCGCTACCTGACCGGCGCGGATTTCGACATCGAGTCCATGCAGTTCATCGGCGAACACGTGTGGTTCGGTGACGAACTCGGCCCCTACCTGGTCAAGACCAACCGCCAGGGCAAGGTGCTGGCCGTGTACGACACCTTTGTCGACGGCAAGCTCGCCCGCTCGCCCGACCACTTCAGCGTGAGCACGCCCGCCACGGCGGGTGCCTTCAGCACCCCGGTGCGCCGCTCGCGCGGTTACGAAGGCATGGCGGCCTCCAAGGACGGCCAGTTCCTCTACCCCCTGCTCGAAGGCCCGCTGTGGGACGAAGCCGGCAAGCAATGGGAAAACAAGGACGGCCGCGAATACCTGCGCGTGCTGGAGTTCAATGTGGCCAAGGGGGAGTGGACCGGCCGCTCCTGGAAATACGCGCTGGAGCTCAAGGGCAACAACATCGGCGACTTCAACATGATCGACGCCGATACCGGCCTGATCATCGAGCGCGACAACGGCGAAGGCCTGGAGATCACGGCCTGCAACGGCCCGGCCCGCCCGGACTGCCAGAATATCCCCGCCAAGTTCAAGCGTGTCTACAAGGTCAGCCTGAAGGATGTGGATGCCGACGGCTTCATGCGCAAGATCGGCTACATCGACCTGATGGACATCCAGGACCCCAAGGGTCTGGCCAAAGTGGGCGGCAAGGATGGCAAGTTCACCTTTCCCTTCGTGACCATCGAGGACGTGGACGTGGTGGATGCCGAGCACATCGTCGTCGCCAACGACAACAACCTGCCCTACTCCTCCGGCCGCCAGCTGGGTCGCAACGATGACAACGAGTTCATCCTGCTGCACGTACCCGAGCTGCTGAACGCCCGCTGAAGCAGAGGGACCTGCCAGTCACAGAACGGGGGCCGTGGCCCCCGTTTTTTTTCTTTCACTCGATGCGCAGCTTCTGCCCGCCCTTGCCCTGTTTCTTGGGCAGGGTCAGCGTGAGCACCCCGTTGTCGTATTTCGCCTTGGCCTGCGCCTGGTCCACATCCTGCGGCAGCTGGATGCCACGCGAGACCGCGCCGAAATAACGTTCGCTGCGCAACTGCTTGTCGTCCTTGTGCGTGTCTTCCTGCCTGACCTCGGCGCGCACCATGACCATGCCACCTTCGATGGTGACATGGATATCGTCCTTGCGCACGCCGGGGATCTCGGCCGACACGGTGTAGTCGTTGCCGTTCTCCTTCACGTCCAGACGGATCTGGCCGGGGCTGGGCAGCGCGTCACCGTGCAGGGGCTTGACGTAGAAACCGGGTGCCATGTCGCGGAAGAAGTCGTCAAAGAGATTGCCGCGCGAGATGAGAGAGTTCATGGGTTCCTCCTGTGTTCAGGCTGGCCGGCGACCCCCCGGATCGACAACGACCATGCTGAAAATATAGGAGTGCCCCGGCACATCTCAAGGGCGCCGAGCGGCACCATTGACGCAGATCAAACCGGCCCGGGCCGGGTGCTGCACTCAGGCGGCTTGCAGCACGGGGTAGTCTGTGTAACCCGCAGGACCTTCGGTGTAGAAGGTCTTGGGGTTGGCCGCGTTCAGCGGCGCACCGGCCTGCAGGCGCGCCGGCAGGTCCGGATTGGCCAGGAAGGGCACACCGAAGGCCACGGCATCGAGCTGGCCCGCGGCCACGGCCTGCACCGCTTCGGCACCGCTGTAGCCCATATTGCCGATCAGCACGCCCTGGTAGGCGGCGCGCGCCGGTGTCATCAGGTCACCCTTCTGGATGCCCTTGAAATCACCGCGCATCAGGTGCAGATAGGCCAGCTTGAAACGGTTGAGTTCGCCGGCCAGCCAGGTGGTCAGGCCCACGGGGTCGCTGTCGATCATGCTGTTGAAGCTGTTCAGCGGTGACAGGCGCAGACCCACGCGATCGCTGCCCCAGACTTCGCAGGTGGCCTCCAGCACCTCGAACAGCAGGCGCGCCCGGTTCTCGCGCGGGCCGCCGTAGGGGCCGCTGCGCTGGTTGGAACCATCACGCAGGAATTCGTCCAGCAGGTAGCCGTTGGCACCGTGCACCTCCACGCCGTCAAAGCCTGCGGCCTTGGCGTTCTCGGCCGCCTGGCGGAAACCGGCGACGATGCCGGGCAGCTCGTCATCGCGCAAGGCACGCGGCACGGCATAGGCCACCTTGCCCTTGGGCGTGTACACCATGTCGCTGGTGATGGCGATGGCACTGGGCGCCACGGGCTGGGCATCGCCGTTCAGATCGGGGTGACAGGCGCGCCCGCCGTGCCAGATCTGCAGGAAGATGCGGCCGCCGGCCTTGTGCACGGCGTCCGTCACCAGGCGCCAGCCCTCGACCTGCGCGGGGGAATGGACACCGGGTTCCTTCCAGAAAGCGGAGTTGCCTTCCATGGCCATGGTGGCCTCGGCGATCAGCAGGCCGGCGCTGGCGCGCTGCGCGTAGTGCTCGGCCATCATGGCGTTGGGCAGGTGGGCCTCACCGGCACGGGCCCGCGTGAGCGGGGCCATGAAAACACGGTTGGGCACGCTCAGGGCGCCCACTTGCAGCGGGGTGAACAGGGTGGTGGTCATGGAATGGGAAAGAAGAGGGAAAAGAAGCAGACCACGCCATCTTGCCCCAGCGGCGCGGCTGCCGCTGGCCAGGGGCAAGAACACGGATCAGACGTGCGGGTACTGGCCAGCCTCCCAGGCCAGCATAGCCGCCTTGCGCTCGCCGCCCCAGCGGTACTGCCCGCTGTCGCCGCTCTCGCGGATCACGCGGTGGCAGGGAATGAGGTAGGCGATCTGGTTGGCCGCCAGCGCGCTGCCCACGGCGCGCTGGGCCCGGGGCGCGCCGGCCAGACCGGCCAGCTGGGTGTAGGACACACGCCGGCCCGGCGGCAGGCGCAGCAGGGCCTCCCAGACCTTGAGCTGGAAGTTGGTGCCGCGCAGCAGCAGGTGCAGGCGGCCCGGCTGCGGCGTGCCGGGGAAGACCTGCGCCATCAGGCGTACGGCCTCGCGGTCGTCACGTTGCAGCTGCGCCGCCGGCCAGGCCGCACGCAGTTCCTCGCAGCGCAGAGCTTCGTCGTCGCCATCGAGAAAGGCCAGGTAACACAGCCCGCGCGGCGTCCAGCCCGCCAGGGCCAGGCCGAAAGGTGTGTCGGCCTGCCCCCAGCCCAGGGTGAGGCCGGCCCCGCCGCTCTTGACCTCGCCCGGTGTCATGGCCTCGCAGCTGACCATGAGGTCGTGCAGTCGCCCCGGGCCCGAGAGACCGCTGGCCTGCGCAGCACCCAGCACGTCCTGCGCGTCCCGCAAGGCGGCCAGCGCATGCTCCTTGCTCAGATACTGCAGGAAACGCTTGGGCGAGATGCCGGCCCAGGCCGCAAAGACGCGTTGCAGGTGGTGCTCGCTCAGGTGCACCGCCTGCGCCACCTCGGCCAATGTGGGCTGCTGCTGCGCATGCGCGCGCAGGTAGCGTATGGCCTGGGCCACCAGTTCGTACTGGCGTGCAGGCTGGGCCAGCGCTGCTTCATTCACGAGCGGCCTCCTTGCGCACCCACAGCGTGCGCGGATCGAAACCCGTCACCAGCGCCGTGCCCGTGAGCACCACCAGCGCGCCGGCCACCGTCTGCCAGCCCACGGCCTCGCCTAGAAAAAGGTGTCCCCAGAGGATGCCGAAGACCGGGATCAGGAAGGTCACGGTCAGCGCCGAGGCCGCGCCCAGCGCCGCCACCAGGCGGAAATACATCAGGTAGGCCAGGCCGGTGCACAGCAGGCCCAGGCCCAGCACCGCGCCCCAGACCAGCAAGGGCGTGGCCGTCTCGGGCAGGGGCGCATGGCCGGCCAGGGGCAGCGCGGGCCAGAGCAGCACCGTCGCCGCCCACATGCTGCCGTGGGCATTGGCAAAAGGCGTGAGCGCATTGCCGGCCGACTTGGCGTAGTGGCTGGCAATGGCGTAGCAGCAGGGTGCCAGCAGCACCCCGGCCAGCACCCAGCCCGAGCCGGGCTTGAGCATGGCCGGGTCCAGGCCCATGAGCAGGGCCACGCCCGCCACGCCCAGGGCCAGGCCGGCCGCCATGCGGGGCGTCAGAGGCTCGCGGCTCCAGGCCCAGGCGATCACCGCACCCCAGATCGGCGCCGTGGCGTTGACCACCGAGAGCAGCGAGGCCGTGAGCGTCTGCGCGGCCCAGGCAAACAGCACAAAGGGCAGCGCACTGTTGAACAGGCCCAGCACCAGGTAGTGACGCCAGTGCGTGCCGGCCTGCAGGCTGTGACGGATCCAGCGTCCCGCCAGCGCCAGGGACAGGGCCCCCAGCAGCACCCGCCACTCGATCAGCCAGACCGGCCCCAGCGCAGGCACGGCGACGCGCATGAACAGGAAGGAGGCGCCCCAGATGGCAGCCAGAGCGAACAGTTGGAGCAGATGGGCAGGTGTCATGGATCTGGAAGGTGCGTGCTACGGGGCCATTCTCGCCGCCTGGCCCGGCCCCGGCCACCCGTTTCTTGCGCACTTGAGACGCGAAATGGGGTATTTTCGGCGGGCATGGCTTGCCTGAGGCAGGACAAGCCGTTACGCTCTTACCCGAGACCACAAGGATGACACGCATGAGTTCCCAGCCCGCCTCCCGCAGCACCGACAACCGCAACACCCCCGGCAACAGCAGCAAGTTCGAGCTGCTGCTCTTCCAGCTGGGCACCGCCGCCGGCTCCGAGCAGCGCGAACTGTTCGGCATCAATGTGTTCAAGGTGCGCGAAATCATGGTCATGCCCCAGCTCACCAAGATGGTCAATACGCCGGCCCATGTGATGGGCGTGGCCAATATCCGCGGCCAGATCATCACCGTGATCGACCTGCCCGCCATCACGGGGCGCACACCGGCCAAGGGCGACGGTATCCTGCTGGTCACCGAGTTCGCGCGCACCACCCAGGGCTTCTTCGTCGAGAACGTGACCGAGATCGTGCAGGTGGACTGGAAGCAGGTGCTCTCCGCCGAAGGCCGCGGCGGCGAACTGGTCACCAGCATCGCCCGCCTCGACGGCGACGCGGAGAACAGCCGGCTGGCGCAGGTACTCGACGTGGAGCGCATCCTGCACGACGTGATGCCGGGCTCGGTGGATTTTGAAAAACATACCGGGGCCAAGATCCATCTTCCGCCGGGCACCGTGCTGCTGGCGGCCGACGATTCGGCGATGGCACGCGGCATCCTCGAGAAGGGCCTGAACTCCCTGGGCATTCCTTTCATCATGACCCACAGCGGCAAGGAAGCCTGGGAACGCCTGCAGGCCCTGGCGGCCCAGGCCAAAAACGAGGGCAAGACCATCAGGGACAAGGTCGCCCTGCTGCTCACTGACCTGGAAATGCCCGAGATGGACGGCTTCACGCTGACCCGCAACGTGAAGGCCGACGTGCAGTTCAGCGGCATCCCGGTGGTGGTGCACTCCTCGCTCACAGGCACGGCCAACGAGGCCCAGGTCCAGAGCGCCGGCGCCGACGCCTATATCGCCAAGTTCCACATCGACGACCTGGCCACCACGCTGCGCGAAGTGCTGTCGCGCCGCTGAGCCCCGGGCCACCGCCCCGATGACCGCCCCCGGCAGGGGTCATGGGGGCAGGGTATGCTGGGCGGCCACCCCAACTCCCAGCCCGCCATGCCCAGCGACAGCACCCGTCCCCGCGCCACCAACCCCACCTCCCTCAGCGGCCTGCTGCCCTTTCTGCGGCCCTACCGCAGCCGCATCGCGCTGGCCCTGCTTTTCCTGCTGCTGGCAGCGGCGGCCACGCTGGCCTTCCCGCTGGCCCTGCGTGAGCTGATCGACGGCGGCCTGCAGGTGCAGGACCGCGGCACCCAGCTGATGGCCCTGCGCGAGCACTTCGCCCTGCTGTTCGCGGTGGCCGCGGCCATGGGCGTGTTCTCGGCGGTGCGCTTCTACCTCATGAGCTGGCTCGGTGAACGCGTCACCGCCGACGTGCGCGACGCGGTCTACGGCCATGTGCTGCGGCAGAGCCCCGCCTTCTTCGAAACCACACAGACCGGCGAGGTGCTTTCGCGCCTGACCACCGACACCACCTTGGTCCAGACCGTGGTGGGCTCCTCCTTTTCCATGGGCCTGCGCAGCGCCGTGATGGGCCTGGGCGCGCTCGGCATGCTGATCTGGACCAACCCGCTGATCATGTTGCAGGTGCTGGCCGTGCTGCTGCTCGTGGTGGCGCCCAGCGTCTGGTTCGGGCGCCGTGTGCGCCGCCTTTCGCGCGCCAGCCAGGACCGCGTGGCCGACTCCAGCGCCATCGCCGCCGAAGTGCTCAACGCCATCCCCGTGGTGCAGAGCTACAGCGCCGAGGCGCGCGAGGCCGCGCGTTTCGACGCCGCCACCGAGAGCGCCTTCGGCACCGCCAAGCGCCGCGTGCGCGCACGCGCCACGCTCATGGCCTTCATCATCACCGCCACTTCGGCCGCCCTGCTCTGGGGCCTGTACCAGGGCACCCAGGCCGTGCTGGCCGGCGAGATCACCGCCGGCCACCTGGGCCAGACCGTGGTCTTCGTGATCATGCTGGCGAGCTCTTTCGCCGTGCTGGGCGAGGTCTACGGCGAACTGTTGCGCGCCGCCGGTGCCACCGAGCGCCTCATGGAGCTGCTGGCCAGCCGCTCGCCCATCACCTCGCCCGCCCAGCCCCTGCCCGCCCCTTCTCCGGCTGCCGGCACGTCCATCGCCTTCGAAGCCCTCACCTTCCACTACCCCTCGCGCCCGGCCCAGCCCGCGCTGAGCGACTTCACGCTCCACGTCGCACCCGGCGAAACCGTAGCCCTGGTCGGCCCCAGCGGTGCCGGCAAGACCACGGTGTTCCAGCTGCTGCTGCGCTTCTACGACCCGAGCGCCGGCACACTCAAGCTCAACGGCGTGCCCCTGCCCCAGCAAAGCCTGCAGGCCCTGCGCGAACAGATCGCCATCGTGCCGCAGGAGCCGGTGATCTTCTCCAGCAGCGCGCTGGAGAACATACGCTACGGCCGACCTGGCGCCAGCGATGAAGAAGTGCAAGCCGCCGCCCGCGCCGCCTTTGCCGACGACTTCATCCGCAAGCTGCCCGAAGGCTACGGCACCTTCCTCGGCGAACGCGGTGTGCGCCTCTCCGGCGGCCAGCGCCAGCGCATCGCCATTGCCCGCGCCATGCTCAAGAACCCACCGCTGCTGCTGTTGGATGAAGCCACCAGTGCCCTGGACGCCGAGAGCGAACGCATGGTGCAGGCGGCCCTGGAAACCGCCATGCGGGGCCGCACGACGCTGGTGATTGCCCACCGCCTGGCCACCGTGCAGCAAGCCGACCGCATCGTGGTCATCGACCAGGGGCGGCTGGTGGAACAGGGGACGCATGAGAGCCTGGTGGCGGCGAATGGGCTGTATGCAAGGCTGGCGGCACTGCAGTTCAAATCCTAGAACTTGCTCATGTTGACTAGGCCGGTTTCGGCCAAGAGCGGACATGGTCTGCTCGCTCGCCTGAGGATTCAAGGGGCATCTCGCTTCTTTCTCTCTGAGAGGACCGTGGAGACTGTGCTCTGCCGTGTAAGATGTTGCCAAACCTCATCAGGGGATCGTGTGGTCTGGGTGGACTTCATTTGTCATCTGACATTGTTCGTCGCTAGCCTTGCTTGGTTGGGCTTTGCCGGCTCGCTGGCGATGCAGTTGGCTCTCAATACTGCGTTGCTGTCCCTTGCCGTGGTTCAGCTAGGCTTCCTGGGGCATGACGCTGCGCACCGCCAGATCGTGCGCGGTGCCCGTGGTTCCCGGGTACTAGGTTTCGTGGTGTGGAACATCTTCTGTGGCATCAGCGTATCGTGGTGGGAGGATAAGCATCGCCGCCATCACCGCCACCCACATGTTCACGGCAAGGACCCCGACCTCTACGACGTATTCGTACTTCGCCGCGAGGTATTTGAGAGTCGTCCAGCTTGGCGCCGATGGATCGGACGCCATCAGGCATGGCTGTTCTGGCCGCTGGTGGCTTGTACGGCGGTTTACTTCCAAGGCTTGAGTCTGGCTCACGTACTACGCGCGCGACCGGCCGGCTGGTTGGCCGAGCTTGCCGCACTGGCGCTTCGCCATGCTGTGTTCTTCGGCCTTGCAGTCAATTCGCTGGGGGCCGCGGGAGCGTCGGCCTTCGTGCTGCTCCACTATGGTCTGACCGGTCTCTACCTCGGTGCTGTATTCAGCTGCAACCACTACGGCTTGCCCGTGCTGCCGCGGGACACCGACCTGCCTGAGCCAGAGCGCACATTGCAGGTCACGCGCAACGTGCAGACCGGTCGTGTGGGCGACTACCTTTTCGGCGGCTTGAACTACCAGATCGAGCACCACCTGCAACCCGGCCTGCCGCGCAACGGGCTCCGGGAAGCCGCGATCCGGACGCGCGCATGGTGTCTCGCAGAAGGCCGCACCTACCATGAGACCAGTTGGCCGGTCGCGATGCGGGCTGTGCTCGCCCAGTTGCGCGAAATGGGGCAGGCTATAGGCCCGGCGCCCACGCGGAGGTAACGTGCTGCGCTACAGGGCGGACCTGAAAACCTTGCTGTACATGGCAGCCGCCACGGGCGTCCTGGTCGCGCAATGGACGGCCGACAACTTTCATCCGCTTCTGTTCGCGGCATCGCTGGTGCTGGCCTTCGCCGTCAGCGTGATGCATCACAACCACCAGCATCTGCCGTTGTGGCGGTCTGCGGCGCTCAACCACGCGACGGACTTCTGGTTCACGCTGTTCCAGGGCCACCCCGGGTTCGCCTTTGAACCGGCGCACGTCAATGACCATCACGCGCATCGCAATTCGCAGCGCGACACCACGCGCACATGGCGCTGGCACGATGGCAATTCCCTGCTGGGATTCATTGCGCACCCCGCGCACTTCTCCTGGGCCGCGGCGCCGCTGCTGGGGCGGCATCTCGTGCATCTCTGGCGAAACGACCGGCGCGGCCTTGGGCGGGTGGCGCTGCACTATGCCGCCCTGGCGGGCGGCGTGGGCGTTGCGCTGTGGGCCGACTGGGCGCGCGCGGTTCTTTTCGTCATCCTTCCTCAAGCTGCGGCCATGTTCTTTCTCCTGGGGGCCAATTACCTGCAGCACGCGCATGCGGACGACCGTTCGCGCTACAACCATTCTCGCAACTTCCTCGGGGTGGTGAATCCGCTGTTCTTCAATATTGGCTTGCATACGGCACATCATGAGAACGGTGACGCGCACTGGAGTGAATTGCCTCGATTGCACGCGCAGCTGGCACCGCGCCTTGATCCCCGCCTGGTCGAGCCGGGCCTGATACCCTATGTGCTGCGGGTGTTCGTCGCGGCACTCCTGTTTCCCTCGCTACGCTCCCAGTCCCTTCGAGGCCGCACCGCTTGATGAACGCTCCCACCGAACGCATCGCTGTCTTTCCCACGTACTTCCGGCGCGTGCACCTGGTGGGCTCGGGCCTGTTCATGCCCGGCGAGCCTGTGCCCAATGACGACATCGACCGTTACGTCGCACCGCTGAACCGCCACTCGGACCGAATCAAACGCCGCGTGCTCGCCGACAACGGGATCGAGACGCGCCACTACGCCGTCGACGAGATGGGAAATTCCCTGCATTCATCGGCCGGCTTGGCGGCCCGCGCCGTGCACGACTGCCTGCAGGCGGCCGGCGTGAAGCTCGATGAGGTGGGGATGCTGTGCACGGGCTCGTCCGGCGGCGACACCGGCATGCCGGGTTTCGCCAGCATGCTGCATGGCGAGCTGCGTGCGCGGCCGATGGAGATCAGCAGCCACCAGGGCATCTGCGGTGCGGGTGTCGCGGCGCTCACGCATGCCGCCGGCGCCATCGAACTGGGTGCGCATGCGCGAGCGCTAGTGGCCACCAGCGAATTTCCGTCACGCCTGTTCAAGCGCTCGCGTTTCCTGCCCTCGGGCTATGACACCGATTTCGACGCGCATTTCCTGCGCTGGATGCTGTCGGACGGCGCGGGTGCCTGGTTGCTGGCCGACCAGCCGGCGTCCGCAGGGCATTCGCTGCGGCTGGATTGGGTTTCATCACGCTCCTTCGCCGGCGACATGCCGGTCTGCATGCAGGTGGGCTTCGCCGATGGCAAGAGCGGCAAGTCTTACCTCGACTACCCTTCGCTGGCCGAGGCGGAGCGCGACGGCGCCTTTCTGCTGAGGCAGGACACCCGGTTGCTGCCGCAGCTTTTTGACCTGGGCATCCACGAGTACGCGAACCTGGTGCGGGCCGGCTGCTTCGACCCGGCCCGGGTCGACCACTTCCTGTGCCACTACTCATCCGAGAAATTCGCCGGCGTGATCGAGGACCTGATGGAACGCGCCGGCCTGCGCCTGCCGCGCGAGCGCTGGTACAGCAACCTGCGGCAACGCGGCAACACCGGCGCGGCATCCATCTTCATCATGCTGGCCGATTTCCTGCGCCAAAAGACGGTGAGCGTGGGGCAGGAGATCTTGTGTTTTGTGCCGGAGTCCGGCCGGTTCACCGTCTCGTTCTTCAAGTTCACGGTGGTCGATGCCACGAGCGCGCCTGCCGCGCCGCAGCCTGGAAGCGCGTCCGTCCGCGCGAAGGCGGCAACGGGCCCGGCGGACGACGGCTCCGATGTGATGCCCCCGCACTTGCCGCCGCCGGGCCGCACCGATCGGGTAGCCCAGGTGCTGCGGGAACTGGCCGGCGTGTGGCATGACTTCCGCTCCGAGTTCTGGCGCACGCCACTCGTGCACCGCATCGTGCAGGGCAAGATGTCTCGCGACGATTACCTGGCCTGGATGGCTTGCTGGATACCCCAGGTCCGTGAAGGCAGCCTGTGGATGCGCGAGGCCGTGCGTAACACCGGTGCGCCGTACGAACGGTTGGTGGAACTCATTTCGGCGCATGCCGATGACGAGCAGCACGACTTTCGCATCCTCTTCGACGACTACCGCGCCGCCGGCGGCACGGCGGCGCGCATTGAAGACCTGCGCCGCAACCCGGGCGGTGATGCGCTCAACAGTTATATGCACGCCGCGGCGGCGCAGCCCAACCCCGTTGGCCTGCTCGGTGGCATCTACATCATCGAGGGGACGGGTCAGCGCATCATCCCTTCGCTGTTGCCGCGCGTGCGCCGCCAGCTGCAACTGCCCGAATCGGCCTACCGCTTCCTGCGCTACCACGGCGAGAACGACGTGCAGCACCTCGCCCGCTGGATGGATGCGGTGACGCATGTGCTCGCCCAGGACCACGCGGGCGACGCCGGCGATCGCATCATCGCCACGGCCCGTGATGTGGCCGCCCTCTACGTCATGCAGGCGAGGCACGTTCTATGAAGAAGCAACCGAATTTTGCAGAGGCTGAGCACGATCCGCGCGATCCCAACCCGTGGATGGCTGTCTGGCTGGACCGGAGCATCCCCATCGACGATGCGGTCAAGCGCGCGTGGCTGGAAGACAGCAGCTCGGCCTCGCGCCAGTTCCTCCTGCCGGTGGTGCGGCCCCTGGCGCGGACGGCCATCGTGCTGATCCAGCTGATCAAGATTCTCCTGCCCAAGACGCTGACCTCGTCACGCGTGCTGCACTGGCTGCTGTCGGAGAGCCTCAAGACCTTCGTGACACCCAATGCCAACTGGCTCATCCTGCGCCACTTCCACCTGGGGGCGGAGATCCTCACCTTCCTGGGACGCAACATCCAGGGCGTGAAGATCCCGCCGCTGGAGGACATGCGCATGAACAACCTGGACGACTTGAAAAACGACGCCTTCCTGCGGCACGACCTCAACGTCTTCAACTTCGTCATCTACCTCAACCGGCAACTGCGCGACCAGGGCCGCGACATCGTGCCCATCGAGAAGCTGGACTTCAGCACCATCACCGATGGCGACCTGCCCATCGAGCCCATGCCCGACCGCTGGTGCAACAAGGTGGACCTGCAGACCGCGATCGAGCTGTACACGCCTGTCTACCAGCTGTTCCTGACCGACAACGACTTCTGGCGCGCAACCCATTCGCTGCAACTCGACGAAACCATTGCGATCTATGCGGCACGCGTCCTGGACGACCCGCTGCCCGCGCTCCTGGTGAACAACCGCCACCCGATGATCCCGTTGTCGACGCTGCGCTCTGGTGCGCGCCTGGTGCTCCATGGGCTTTCCGTCGAGATGTTGCATGCCTACCTCGTGCTGAAGAAGCGCGAGCAGTCGCGTGAAGCCACTGCTGGTTCAACCAAACCCGCACAAGACCTTTAGCCTCGAGCAAGGATTCGTACCTTTGGCTGCCATCTCCGCTTCGGGTCGAATCCGGATTTCGGCGCAATTAGAAAAGCCCGGCGTACCGGGCTTTCTGGTTAACAGATTCGATCAACTACTGCAGCGGCCCCTTGAGCCCCTCAGGCAAAGGCAGCGGCATCACCGCAATCCCCTCCTCCATCAGCGCCTCAGTCTCCTTGCGTGAGGCCTGGCCGCGGATGCCGCGCTCCTCGGTCTCGCCGTAGTGGATCTTGCGCGCCTCTTCGGCAAAGCGTTCACCCACGTCTTCGGTTTCGGAAACGATGCGACGGGCCATCTGCAGATAGGCGGCTTGCAGGGCCTGGGCCGGGTCACCGGCGACCATGGCCTGTTTTTCGCTCGCCACGTTGGTCTGCGCTGCCGCGACAGCGCCGAAGTTCAGGCGCGGGGCGCTGGGCAGCTTGTGGATGGTCTTGTCGGCGCACAGCGGGCACTCCAGCAGGCCGCGTTCGACCTGGCTGGTGTAGTCCTCTTCGGACGCGAACCAGCCTTCAAAAAGATGGTGTGCACCGCACTGGAGGTTGAAGACCTTCATGGCCTGATTATCGGCAGTTCAGGACTCAGGCCGCAGCCTGCCAGTCCAATGACCATGCACCAGAGAGGACGTTCTGCAGCCAGAGCATGCCGGTGAGGGTCTTGGCGTCGGTCACCTTGCCCTCACGGCACCACAACAACAGCTCGGCCGGCGTGGCCGTGAAAACGTCGAGGAACTCTCCCTGGTCCAGTTGCCGTTCACCCTGCGTGAGGCCGCGGGCAAACCAGACCTCGATGAATTCGGTGGAATAGGAGATGACGGGGTGCAGCACGCCGGCGCGGGCCCATTCGCTGGCGCGGTAGCCGGTTTCCTCCTGCAGCTCGCGCCGGGCGCAGGCAAGGATGTCTTCACCCGGGTCCAGCTTGCCGGCGGGGAATTCGATCATGACCTGCTTCACCGGGTAACGGTACTGGCGCTCCAGCACCACGCGCATGCTGCCGTCAGCCTGCGGCAGCAAGGCGATGACCATCACGGCCCCAGGGTGGATGACGTATTCGCGCACGGCCTCACTGCCGTCGGGCATACGCACCATGTCGCGGAAGGCGTGCAGGAAATGGCCCTTGAGCAGTTCTACGCTGCTCTGCTGCGTTTCGATCAGGTGACGGTCATCCATGATCGTTGACAGGCCTCAGTGGTGCCGCTTGTAGAGGTAGCGGTAGACGAAGCCCGGGAAGGCCAGGGTCAGGAAGAGCGCGCCGGTGATGGCGTAGAACTCCCAGCCCTGCGGGGCGATGCGGCCGGCGCGCTGCTCCAGCAGCAGGGCCAGGCCGCCCACGATGAAGTAGAACAGCACCAGCTCCAGCAGGCGCAGGCCCAGGTTCTTGGGAAACTTCAGCGGGACGACCGCCAGCAGGCGGCCGTTGACAAAGGGCAGGTTGGCGGCGACCAGGGCCGCCAGCACCACGAACCAGACCGCAGCGGAGGACTGGGTCATCAGGCTCAGGTGCCCAGCATCTGCACCACGGCCTGGGCGCACAGCGCCATCAGGCCGCCGGGCACGATGCCCAGCACCAGCACCAGCAGGCCGTTGACGGACAGCACGGCACGCACGTCCAGCGGGGCCGAGACGGTGCTGGCGGTGATGGGTTCGTCGAAGTACATGACCTTGACGACACGCAGGTAGTAGAAGGCGCCGATCAGCGACATCATCACGGCGAACACGGCCAGCACGATGTGCAGAGTCTGGCCCGAGGCGATGAGGGCCTGCAGCACGGAGAGCTTGGCGTAGAAGCCGACCATGGGCGGGATGCCGGCCAACGAGAACAGGCAGATGGCCATGATGGCCGCGTACAGCGGGCTGCGCTGGTTCAGGCCGGCGAAGTCGGCAATCTCTTCGCTCTCGAAACCTTCACGCGCCAGCAGCAGGATGACACCGAAGGAGGCCAGCGTGGTCAGCACATAGGTGATGACGTAGAACATGGCCGAGCTGTAGGCGTTGGCAGCGGAATAGATGTTGCCGTCGATCACACCCGACATCAGGCCCAGCAGAACGAAGCCCATCTGCGAGATGGTCGAGTAGGCCAGCATGCGCTTGAGGTTGGTCTGCATGATGGCCGCCAGGTTGCCCACCAGCAGCGAAGCCACGGCCAGCAGGGCCAGCATCTGCTGCCAGTCGAACCACAGGGGCAGCATGCCCTCGACCAGCAGGCGCATGACGATGGCAAACGCCGCCAGCTTGGGCGCGCCGCCGATCATCAGGGTGATGGCGGTGGGGGCGCCCTGGTAGACGTCGGGGATCCACATGTGGAAGGGCACGACGCCGAGCTTGAAGGCCAGGCCGGCCACCACGAAGACCAGGCCGAAGGTCAGCACGCTGGGGTTGATCAGGCCGGAATTGACACCGCGGAAGACTTCGTTGACGTTGAGCGTGCCGGTGGCGCCATACATCATGGACATGCCGTAGAGCAGGAAACCCGAGGCCAGCGCACCCAGCACGAAATACTTCATGGCCGCCTCGGTGGAGGTGGCGTGGTCGCGGCGCAGGGCCACCAGGGCGTAGCTGGACAGGGTAAGCAGTTCCAGGCCCAGGTAGATCAGCAGGAAGTTGTTGCCCGAGATCATGATGAACATGCCCAGCAGCGCGAACAGGCTCAGGCTGAACAGTTCACCGCCACGCAGCATGTCGCGATCGGCCGCGTAGGGGCGGCCGTAGACCAGGGTGACCATGACGGCGATGGTGGCGAAGAACTTGAGCCAGTTGCCCATGGTGTCGCTGACCACCATGTCGTTGAGCCCGTAGAGGGTGCCACCGGCGTTGGCGTACACGGCCTGGAGGCCGGCCACGACGGCCAGGGTCAACAGGGTGCTGATGTAGGTGGTGGTGCGCAGGCGGCTCTTGACGGTCAGGTCCAGCAGCGTGATGGCACAGGCCATGACGAGCAGAATGACCTCGGGGAATACCGCGATCCAGCTGAGGGTGTCAGTCATCTTCAGTCTCTCTTGATTCAGTTCAGCTTGGACTGGGCGACGTGCTTGAGCAGCTCGGTCACCGAGGTGTCCATGACGTCGGTGAAGGGCTTGGGAAACACACCCATCCAGAGCACGGCGACGGCCAGCAGCGTGAGCATGAGGAACTCGCGGCTGTTGATGTCGTCCAGCCCCTTGACGTCCTCATTGGCCACGGGGCCCAGGTAGACGCGCTTGAACATCCACAGCGTGTAGGCGGCGCCGAAAATCAGCGCCGTGGAGGCCAGCAGACCCAGCCAGAAGTTGGCCTTGACCGCGCCCAGGATCACCATCCACTCGCCGACGAAACCGGCGGTGGCGGGCAGGCCGCAGTTGGCCATGGCGAACAGCAGGGCAAAGGCCGTGAACTTGGGCATGGTGTTGATGACACCGCCGTAGCTCGCAATTTCACGCGAATGCACGCGGTCGTAGAGCACGCCGATGCACAGGAACATGGCGCCCGAGACAAAGCCGTGGGCGATCATCTGCACCAGGCCGCCGGCCACGCCGAGGTCGTTGAAGATGAAAAAGCCCAGGGTGACGAAACCCATGTGCGCCACGGACGAGTAGGCCACGAGTTTTTTCATGTCCTGCTGCACCATGGCGACCAGTCCCACGTAGATCACGGCGATCAGCGACAGGGCGATCATGAGCCAGGCCCACTCATGCGCGGCATCGGGGGCGATGGGCATGGAGAAGCGCAGGAAACCGTAGGCACCCAGCTTCAGCATGATGGCCGCCAGCACGGCGGAGCCGCCCGTGGGGGCCTCGACGTGCACGTCGGGCAGCCAGGTGTGCACCGGCCACATCGGCACCTTGACGGCGAAGGCCGCGAAGAAGGCGAAGAAGATCAGGGTCTGCGTGCGGCCGTCCAGCGGCAGGGCATGCCAGGTGGCGATGTCGAAGCTGCCACCCGACTTGGTGTACAGGAAGATCAGCGCGATCAGCAACAGCAGCGAGCCCAGCAGCGTGTAGAGGAAGAACTTGAAGGCCGCGTAGATCTTGTTGGGGCCGCCCCAGATGCCGATGATCAGGTACATCGGGATCAGGGTGGCCTCGAAGAAGACGTAGAACAGGATGCCGTCCAGTGCCGAGAACACGCCGATCATGAGGCCGCTCAGGATCAGGAAGGCGCCCATGTACTGGTTGACGCGGGTGGTGATGGCCTCCCAGCCGGCGATGACCACAATCACGTTGATGAAGGCGGTCAGCGGCACGAACCAGAAGGAGATGCCGTCCAGGCCCAGGTGGTAGTGCACATTGAAGCGCTCCATCCAAGGCAGGAGTTCCACGAACTGCATCTCGGCCGTGCCGAGCTTGAAACCCGTGTACAGCGGCAGCGTGACCAGGAAACTGGCCACCGCGCCGACCAGCGCAATCCAGCGCACGGTGGGTGCCTGGTCGTCACGCCCGAGGACGAGCAGCAGCACGCCGAAAGCGATCGGCATCCAGATGGCGAGGCTCAACAAACCCATTTTGTTCTTCTCCTTAGCGGCCGAGCCACTGGGCCAGCATGGGCCAGGTCACGAAATACGTCATCAGCGCCACGATGCCCAGGATCATGGCCAGGGCATAGTGGTAAAGGTAACCCGACTGGAACCAGCGCACCACACCGGCCACCCAGCCCACCACCTTCCATGAACCGTTGACCAGGGTGCCGTCGATCACGGCCTGGTCGCCGCCCTTCCACAGGCCCATGCCCAGCAGACGGGCGCCGCGCGCCAGGATGTTCTCGTTGAACCAGTCCATGTAGTACTTGTTGTCCAGCAGGGTGTAGACCGGCTGGGCCGCACGCTTGATGGCAGCCGGCACGGCCGGGTTGATCATGTACATGTACCAGGCAGTCACCACACCGGCCAGCGCCAGCCAGAAAGGCAGCGTGCTGAAGGCGTGCGCGGCCATGGCCAGGGGGCCGTGGAAGGCCGCGGCCAGTTCGGCCATCACCGGGTGCCGGACCGCGTCCACAAAGATCGCATCCTTGAAGAAGTCACCGTAGAGCATGGGCTGGATGGTCAGGTAGCCGATCACCACCGAGGGGATGGCCAGCAGCACCAGCGGCACCGTCACCACCCAGGGCGATTCGTGCGGCTCATGGTGTTCGTCATGGCCGTGCCCATGGTCGTCGTGGTGGGCATCCGGGTTCTGGTCGTAGCGTTCCTTGCCGTGGAAGACCAGGAAATACATGCGGAAGGAGTAGAAGGCCGTGACGAAGACGCCCGCCAGCACCGCGAAGTTGGCGAAGCCGGCACCCCACAGGTGGCTCTCGTGCACCGCCTCGATGATGCTGTCCTTGGAATAGAAGCCGGCGAACAGGGGCGTGCCGATCAGCGCCAGCGAACCCAGCAGCGAAGTGATCCAGGTGATGGGCATGTACTTGCGCACGCCACCCATCCAGCGGATGTCCTGGTTGTGGTGCATGCCGATGATGACCGAACCCGCGCCGAGGAACAGCAGGGCCTTGAAGAAGGCGTGGGTCATCAGATGGAACACGGCGACCGAGTAGGCGGAAGCACCCAGCGCCACCGTCATGTAACCCAGCTGCGAGAGCGTGGAGTAGGCCACCACGCGCTTGATGTCGTTCTGGATGATGCCCAGGAAACCCATGAACAGGGCCGTGATGGCGCCGATGACCATGATGAAGCTCAGGGCCGTGTCGGACAGTTCGAACAGGGGCGACATGCGCGCCACCATGAAGATGCCGGCCGTCACCATGGTGGCGGCGTGGATCAGTGCGGAAATGGGCGTGGGGCCTTCCATGGAATCGGGCAGCCAGACGTGCAGCGGGAACTGGGCCGACTTGCCCATGGCACCGATGAACAGGCAGATGCAGATCACCGTGATCAGCAGCCATTCGGTGCCGGGGAAGATCAGCTTGCCCAACTCGCCGCTCTTGGCGAAGACTTCGTTGTAGTTCAAGGTGCCGGCAAAGGCGGCGATCAGGCCGATGCCCAGGATGAATCCGAAGTCACCCACGCGGTTGACCAGGAAGGCCTTCATGTTGGCGAAGATGGCCGTGGGCTTGTTGAACCAGAAGCCGATCAGCAGATAGGAGACCAGGCCCACCGCTTCCCAGCCGAAGAAGAGCTGCAGCAGGTTGTTGCTCATGACCAGCATGAGCATGGAGAAGGTGAACAGGGAGATGTAGGCGAAGAATCGGTTGTAGCCCTCGTCCTCTTCCATGTAGCCGATGGTGTAGATGTGCACCATGAGCGAGACGAAGGTCACCACGCACATCATCATGGCGGTGAGGCCGTCGACCATGAAGCCCACTTCCATCCTGAGGCCGCCAACGACCATCCACTCGTAGAGGGTCTCGTTGAAGCGCGCGCCGTCCATGGCCACGCTCTTGAGCGTCATGGCGGAAATGATGAAGGCCACCAGCACGCCCAGGATGGTCAGGGTGTGCGAAAGGCGGCGGCCGATCCAGTTGCCACCCAGCTTGGTGCCGAAGATGCCGGCCAGCGCGGCGCCGACCAGCGGTGCCAGCGGCACCGCCAGCAGGGTGGATGCATTCAGGGTTTGACTCATCTTCTAGTACCTTGATGAACCGGTGGGTTCAGCCCTTGAGCGTATTGAGTTCGTCCACGTTGATGCTGGACTTGTTGCGGAACAGCAGCACCAGGATGGCCAGGCCGATGGCCGACTCGGCTGCTGCGACGGTAAGGATGAAGAACACGAAGACCTGGCCGTGCATGTCGCCCAGGTAGTGCGAGAAGGCCACGAAGTTCAGGTTGACCGCCAGCAGCATGAGCTCGATGGCCATGAGCAGCACGATGAGGTTCTTGCGGTTCAGGAAGATGCCGACCACCGCGATGGCAAACAGCGCGGCGCCCAGCGTCAGGTAATGACCCAGGGTCAGTGTCATGGCTTGTTCTCCTCGGGCGCGGGCGCAGGCGGCGCGGCGCGGGTGGTCTCGACTTTCACGATGGACAGGCGGTCGGCGGCGCGCACGCGCACCTGGATGGACGGGTCGATGGCCTTGCTGTCCTTGCGCTGGCGCAGGGTGAGCGCGATGGCGGCGATCATGGCCACCAGCAGGATGCACGCAGCCACCTGAACCGGGTAGACGTATTCGGTGTAGAGCAGGATGCCCAGCTCCTTGGAGTTGGAGACCTCCACCGGTGCCTGGCCGACGACCTGGGCCACCTGGGGCTCGTCAGTGACACGGAAGCCCGAGAGCAGCACGGCGGCCATCTCCAGCACCACCACGGCGCCCAGGGTGGCGGCCAGGGGCAGGTGTTTCCAGAAACCCTGGCGCATCTGGTCGATCTTGATGTCCAGCATCATGACCACGAAGAGGAAGAGCACCATCACCGCGCCGAGGTAGACCAGCACCAGGGTGATGGCCAGGAACTCGGCCTTCAGCAGCAGCCAGATGGCCGAAGCCTGCGAGAAGGACAGCATGAGGAATAGCACGGCGTGCACGGGGTTGCGTGCCGTGATGACCCGAAGGGCTGAAAAGATCAGCACGATCGAGAACAGGAAGAAGAAGCCGGTTTTGACGTCCATGATCGTTTGGTAGTGTTTCGTGGCGCCTTAGCGGTACTTGCCGTCGGCCGCGCGGGCGGCGGCGATCTCGGTCTCGTAGCGGTCGCCAACGGCCAGCAGCATGTCCTTGGTGAAGTACAGGTCGCCGCGTTTTTCGCCGTGGTATTCGAGCACGTGGGTCTCGACGATGGAGTCCACCGGGCAGCTCTCTTCGCAGAAGCCGCAGAAGATGCACTTGGTCAGGTCGATGTCGTAGCGCGTGGTGCGGCGGCTGCCGTCCTGGCGCACTTCGGACTCGATGGTGATGGCCATGGCCGGGCAGACGGCCTCGCAGAGCTTGCAGGCGATGCAGCGTTCTTCGCCGTTGTCATAACGGCGCAGGGCATGCAGGCCGCGGAAGCGCGGCGACAGCGGGGTCTTCTCCTCGGGGTACTGGATCGTCACCTTGCGGGCGAAGGCGTAACGCCCCGTCAGGGCCATGCCCTTGAAGAGCTCCACGAGCATGAAGCTCTTGAGGAAGTCCTTGAGGGAGAAGGAGGTAGTGGCAGCAGCGGCTTGCATTTCGTCAGCCCCTTAGTTCCAGATGTTCCACGACGTCTGCATCCAGATGCCGACAACGAGCAGCCACACCAGGGTGACCGGGATGAAGATCTTCCAGCCCAGACGCATGATCTGGTCGTAACGGAAACGCGGGAAGGTCGCGCGGATCCAGATGAACATGGACACCACGACAAAGGTCTTGAGGCCCAGCCAGATCCAGCCCGGAATCCAGTTGAACAGGGCGCTGTCGATGGGCGACAGCCAGCCGCCCAGGAACATGATGACGGCCAGGATGGAGACCAGCCACATGCTGGCGTATTCGGCCAGGAAGAAGATGGCAAAGCCCATGCCCGAGTACTCGACCATGTGGCCGGCCACGATCTCGGCCTCGCCCTCGACCACGTCGAAGGGGTGGCGGTTGGTCTCCGCCACGCCGGAGATCAGGTAGACCAGAAAGATGGGCAGCAGGGGCAGCCAGTTCCAGGACAGGACGCCCAGGCCCTTGTCGGCGAAGTAGCCGTCGCCTTGCTGCAGCACGATGTCGGTCAGGTTCATGCTGCCCGAGACCATGAGCACCACCAGGAAGCAGAAGCCCATGGCGATCTCGTAGCTCACCATCTGCGCCGAGGCGCGCAGCGCGCCCAGGAAGGCGTACTTGGAGTTGGAGGCCCAGCCCGCGATGATGACGCCGTAGACCTCGATGGAGGTGATGGCCATGACCAGCAGCAGGCCAGCGTTGATATTGGTCAGCGCCACGTCCGGACCGAAGGGGATGGCCACCCAGGCGGCCAGGGCCGGCATGATGGCCATGATGGGGCCAAGCCGGAACAGCCCGCCGCTCACGGCGCTGGGCGTGATGATTTCCTTGGTCAGCAGCTTGACCGCGTCGGCGATGGGCTGCAGCAGGCCGAAGGGGCCCACGCGGTTGGGGCCGTAGCGCACCTGCATGAAGCCCAGGAACTTGCGCTCCCAAAGCGTCAGGTAGGCCACCGCGCCCATCAGCGGCGCGAGCACGGCCACGATCTTGAGCAGGATCCACAGAACCGGCCAGGCCAGGGTGGCCCACCAGCTGGCGGCGATCAGGTTCAGGCCGCCGTTGTACAGCGCATCGATCATGCGGGCACCCCTTGTTCACGGGCGTCGGCCGTCAGCTGCAGCGACGGCGCGCGACGGACCAGGCCGTCGAGTTGGTAGATGGAGGCCGTCACCGGCTCGGCCGCGGTGGCCGCGACGCTGATGGCGGCCTGCGTGGCGTTGGACAGGTTAGCCGGCTTGGCCGTGGCCGCGGCCAGCACTTCCTGCGAGGACTCGTAGGCAAACCCCTGAAGCCCCAGCAGATTGCCGAGCACGCGCAGCACCTTCCAGGCCGGACGGGTCTCGCCCAGAGGCTTGACCACGGCGTGGAAGCTCTGCACGCGACCTTCGGCATTGACGAAACTGCCCGAGGTCTCACTGAAAGGGGCGATGGGCAGCAGCACGTCGCTGAAAGACAGGTTGGTCTTGAAGGGGCTGAGCGTGACGACCATCTCGGCGGTGTCCAGCGCGGCCGCAGCGGCCTGGCCGGCGGCGGTGTCGTACTCGGGCTCGACGGCCAGCAGCAGGGCCGCCTTGAGCTTGCCGCCCAGCATCTGCGCGGCATTCAGGCCGGCAGCCTGCGGCTGGGCACCGACCCACTGTGCGCCCACGGTGTTGGCGGCTTCGGTGAGGTAACCGACGCTGGCACCCGTCTGGGCACCGATCCAGTTGGCCAGGGCCAGCAGGCTGGACGCGTTGGCAGCATGTGCGGCGGCATTGCCCAGCAGCACGGCCTTGCGCTCGCCACCCAGCAGGGACTTGGCGATGGCCTGCGCCTCGGGCGTGGCCTGGCCGGCAGCCGGGGCGGCGACGCCCTTCTCTGCCGCGATGGCCGCAGCCACATTGGCCAGGGACTGCGCCCACTGCGCAGCGGGGGTGACCTGCGCATGCGCCACCTTCATGGCCCAGGCGTCGGCGCTCTGGTACAGGTTCTTCGAGGTGATGGTGCTGAGCTGCGCGCCATGGCGCACGGCCTGGCGGATGCGCTGCGCGAACAGCGGATGGTCCTTGCGCAGGTTGGAGCCCACCACCAGCACGCGCTGCAGCTGGGTGAGCGCGGCAATGGGCAGGCCCAGCCAGCGCACGCCTTCGGTCTTGCCGAATTCGGCGTTGCGCAGGCGGTAGTCGATGTTGTCGCTGCCCAGGCCACGCAACAGGCCGGCGGCCAGGTAGAGCTCTTCCAGCGTGCTGTGCGGGCTGACCAGCGCGCCGATGCTGTTGGCACCGTGATCACCCTTGATGGTCTTCAGGCCGTTGGCCACGTATTCAAGGGCGGTCTGCCAGTCGACTTCCTTCCACTGGCCACCCTGCTTGACCATGGGGCTGGTCAGGCGGTCGGCGCCGTTGAGGGCCTCGTAGGAGTAACGGTCGCGGTCGGCGATCCAGCACTCGTTGACGTCCTCGTTCTCCAGCGGAACGACACGCAGCACCTGGTTGTTCTTGACCTGCACGATCAGGTTGGCACCGGTGGAGTCATGCGGGCTGACCGACTTGCGACGGCCCAGTTCCCAGGTGCGGGCCTGGTAGCGGAAAGGCTTGCTGGTCAGGGCACCGACCGGGCAGATGTCGATCATGTTGCCGGACAGCTCGGAATCGACCGAGTGGCCGACAAAGGTCTCGATCTCGGAATGCTCGCCGCGGTGGCTCATGCCGAGCTCCATCACGCCGGCGACTTCCTGGCCGAAACGCACGCAGCGCGTGCAGTGGATGCAGCGGCTCATCTCCTCCATGGAGATCAGCGGGCCCACGTCCTTGTGGAAGACCACGCGCTTCTCTTCCTGGTAGCGCGAGGCGGAACCGCCGTAACCCACGGCCAGATCCTGCAGCTGGCATTCGCCGCCCTGGTCGCAGATGGGGCAGTCCAGCGGGTGATTGATCAGCAGGAACTCCATGACCGACTTCTGGGCCTTGAGGGCCTTGTCGGTCTTGGTGCGCACGATCATGCCCTGCGTGACGGGGGTGGCGCAGGCCGGCATGGGCTTGGGCGCCTTCTCCACGTCCACCAGGCACATGCGGCAGTTGGCCGCAATGCTGAGCTTCTTGTGGTAGCAGAAATGCGGAACGTAGACACCCGCCTTCTCGGCCGCATGCATCACCATGCTGCCTTCCAGGATCTCTACCTTCTTGCCGTCGAGTTCGATTTCAACCATGTTCGTATGCTCGGTGTGTGCGCTCAGACGTAGGCGCCGACCACGCAGGTCTTGTTCGCCACGTGGTGTTCGAATTCGTGCCGGAAGTGCTTGATCATGGCGCGCACCGGCATGGCCGCCGCGTCGCCCAGCGCACAGATGGTGCGGCCCTGGATGTTCTCGGCCACGTTGTCCAGCAGGTCCAGATCTTCGGGGCGGCCCTGGCCGTTCTCGATGCGATCGACCACGCGCGACAGCCAGCCCGTGCCTTCGCGGCAGGGCGTGCACTGGCCGCAGGATTCGTGCATGTAGAAGTAGGACAGGCGCTGCAGGGACTTGACCATGCAGCGGGTCTCGTCCATCACGATGACGGCACCCGAGCCCAGCATGGAGCCGGCCTTGGCGATGGAGTCGTAGTCCATCGTGCACTGCATCATGATGTCGGCCGGCAGCACCGGGGCGGAAGAACCGCCGGGGATCACGGCCTTGAGCTTGCGGCCGCCGCGCACACCACCGGCCAGCTCCAGCAGCTTGGCGAAAGGCGTGCCCATGGGGATTTCGTAATTGCCCGGGCGCTCGACGTCACCGCTGATCGAATAGATCTTGGTGCCGCCGTTATTGGGCTTGCCGCATTCGAGGTAGGCCTGGCCGCCATTGCGGATGATCCAGGGCACGGCCGCGAAGGTCTCGGTGTTGTTGATGGTGGTGGGCTTGCCGTAAAGGCCGAAGCTGGCCGGGAACGGCGGCTTGAAGCGCGGCTGGCCCTTCTTGCCTTCCAGCGATTCGAGCAGCGCGGTTTCTTCGCCGCAGATGTAGGCGCCGAAACCATGGGCCCCATGCAGCTGGAAGCTGAAGTTGCTGCCCGCGATGTTGTTGCCCAGCAGGCCGGCGGCCCGCGCCTCTTCCAGCGCGGCTTCGAAACGTTCGTAGACCTCGAAGATCTCGCCGTGGATGTAGTTGTAACCCACCGTGATGCCCATGGCGTAGGCCGCGATGGCCATGCCCTCGATCACGATGTGCGGGTTGTACATGAGGATGTCGCGGTCCTTGCAGGTCCCGGGCTCGCCCTCGTCCGAGTTGCAGACCAGGTACTTCTGACCCGGGAACTGGCGCGGCATGAAGCTCCACTTCAGGCCGGTGGGGAAACCGGCGCCGCCACGGCCGCGCAATGCGGACTCCTTGACGGTGGCGATCACCTGGTCTTGCGTCAGACCTTCACCGCCATCCTTGCCCAGGATCTTCTTCAGGGCCTGGTAACCACCACGCGCCTCGTAGTCCTTGAGGTGCCAGTTGCTGCCGTTGAGGCCGGCGTAGATCTGGGGTTCGATGTGGCGGTTGTGGAAACAGGTTTCGGCGCCGGTGGCGGCAAATTGCGCGAGGAGTTTGTCGACAGACATCACTTGCCCCCTGCGGCGCGCAGGCCGTCGATCAGTTTGTCCAGCTTGTCGTTGCTCATGAAACTGCACATGGTGCGGTCGTTGACCAGCAGCACGGGTGCGTCGGCGCAGGCGCCCTGGCATTCGCTCTGCTGCAGCGTGAACAGGCCGTCGGCCGTGGTCTCGCCCATGTGGATGCCCAGCTTGTGCTCCAGATGGTGCAGGGCCTTCTGGCCGTCACGCAGCTGGCAGGGCAGATTGGTGCAGACGTTGAGCTTGTACTTGCCCAGCGGACGCTGGTTGTACATGTTGTAGAAGGTCGTGACCTCGTGCACGGCCATGCGGGCCATGCCCAGGTAGGCGGCGACTTCGGCCTCGCTGTCGGTGCTGACGAAACCGAGCTCCTGCTGCACGATGGCCAGGCAGGCCATGACGGCAGACTGCTTCTGCTCAGGCGGGTACTTGGCGACTTCCTTGGCGAAGCGCGCCTTGGTGGATTCCGAGATCATCGGTCAATCTCTCCAAACACGATATCCAGCGTGCCGATGATGGCCACGGCGTCGGCCAGCATGTGGCCTCGCGTGAGCTCATCGAGCGTGGCCAGGTGGGCAAAGCCCGGGGCACGAATCTTGAGGCGGTAGGGTTTGTTGGCGCCGTCGCTCACCATGTAGATGCCGAACTCGCCCTTGGGGTGCTCGACAGCGGCATAGGCCTCGCCGGCGGGCACGCGGAAACCTTCGGTGAAGAGCTTGAAGTGGTGGATCAGCTCTTCCATGTTCGTCTTCATGGCCTCGCGGGCCGGCGGAGCCACCTTGTGGTTGTCCGTGATGACAGGGCCGGGGTTGGCGCGCAGCCAGTCCACGCACTGCTTGATGATGCGGTTGGACTCGCGCATCTCCTGCACGCGCACGAGGTAGCGGTCGTAGCTGTCGCCGGTCTTGCCCACGGGGATGTCGAAGTCGACACGGTCGTAGGCGTCGTAAGGCTGGGTCTTGCGCAGATCCCAGGCCACGCCGGAACCACGCAGCATGGGGCCGGTCATGCCCAGGTTCAAAGCGCGCTCGGGCGTCACAACACCAATGCCCACGGTGCGCTGCTTCCAGATGCGGTTCTCGGTCAGCAGGGTCTCGTACTCGTCAACGCACTTGGGAAAACGGGCGCAGAAGTCGTCGATGAAGTCCAGCAACGAACCACTGCGCTTGGCATTGAGTTCGGCCAGTGAGCGGCTGCCGCGGATCTTGTTGGGCTGGTGCTGCGGCATGCTGTCCGGCAGGTCGCGGTAGACACCACCCGGACGGAAATAGGCCGCATGCATGCGCGCACCCGACACCGCTTCGTAGATGTCGAACAGGTCTTCGCGCTCGCGGAAGGTGTAGATCAGGATGGTCGAGCTGCCGCAGTCGTTGCCGTGCGAGCCCAGCCACATCAGGTGATTGAGCAGACGCGTGATCTCGCCGAACATGGTTCGGATGTACTTGGCACGCAGCGGCACCTCGATGCCCAGCATCTTCTCGATGGCCAGGCAGTAGGCCTGCTCGTTGCACATCATCGAGACGTAGTCGAGGCGGTCCATATAGGGCAGCGACTGGATATAGGTCTTGCTTTCGGCCAGCTTCTCGGTAGCGCGGTGCAGCAGGCCGATGTGCGGGTCGGCGCGTTGCACGACTTCGCCGTCGAGCTCGAGCACCAGTCGCAGCACACCGTGGGCTGCCGGGT
>JBEIPS010000046.1:0-22829 GCA_040376915.1 Hylemonella sp. | reverse complement strand
GCATCGTGCTCAATGCGAGCCCGGAAAAACGCATCGAGAAACGCACCATCACCGAAAAGGCGGGAGTCTGAACATGCCCTGGAACCAAGACCAGATGGCGGCCCGTGCCGCCCACGAACTCGAAGACGGCTTTTACGTCAACCTGGGTATCGGCATTCCGACGCTGGTGGCCAACCACACCGGATCCAAGGAAGTGTGGCTGCAGAGCGAGAACGGCATGCTCGGCATCGGCCCGTTCCCAACGGAAGACCAGGTCGACGCCGACCTGATCAATGCCGGCAAGCAGACGGTGACCACCATCAAGGGCTCGGCCATCTTCGGCAGCCACGAGAGTTTCGCCATGATCCGCGGCGGCAAGATCAACCTGTCCATCCTGGGCGCCATGCAGGTCAGCGGCAAGGGCGACCTGGCCAACTGGATGATCCCCGGCAAGATGATCAAGGGCATGGGCGGCGCCATGGACCTGGTGGCCGGCGTGGCACGTTGCATCGTGCTGATGGAACACATCGCGAAGAAGAAGGACGGCACGGAAGATTTCAAGATCATTCCCGAATGCACGCTGCCCCTGACCGGCAAGGCCGTGATCGACCGCATCATCACCGACCTGGGTGTGATGGACATCACCCCGCAGGGCCTCAAGCTCGTCGAGCTGGCCCCGGGCGTGACGCGCGAGTTCATCCAGTCCAAGACGGGTGTGCCGCTGGTCTGAGTGCCTAAATTTTAAGCAAAAGGCCCCGACGGGGCCTTTTCTTTTTTGCTGTGGCCTCCCGACAGGCGGAATTGGCTGGTATTCTGGCGCTTCCTGCAGCCTTGGGCCGCGTCGGCGTGAGCCATCATGAAGATCCTGTCCGCCGTCCGTCACCACTCTTCTCCATGCGTTTGAGGAACAGCTTCTGGGCCCTGCTGGGCCAGTCCGGAACCGAGGCCCCCGCGGCCGTGGTGGAGCGCGTGCGCGAGGCCATCCAGGTGGCCCTGGCCGAGCAGCTGGGCCGTGACGGGAAGCAGCTCATGCACCAGGTTCACTATGCGCAGGACCTGGAAGCCCTCTGGTACCTGCGCCCCGAGATCATGAACGCCATCGCCGCGCGACGCGGTGAATCTGCGGCGCGGGCCTGCCTGGTCCAGTTGACGGCGCTGTTCAAGGACCACCACCCTGGCGCGCGGCCCTCGCGCTTCGGCGGGCTCTGAGAGCCTGCATACAGGCGCTTTGGCAGTCAGGGGCAGGTAGACGCTCTTCCTGTGCGGATCAACTGGAAGGCGGGGCAAGGGGCGCCGTGAGGGGAATCACCACCGTGAAGGTGGTGCCGACAGAAACCTGGCTTTGAAAATCGATCTGGCCTCCGAGTATTCCCGTGACGATGTTGCGCACCACGGAAAGACCCAGGCCGCTGCCACCCTGCCCCAGTTTGGTGGTGTAGAAGGGATCGAAGATGCGCTTGTGGGTGTCCGCCGGAATGCCGCGACCGTTGTCCACGATCTTCAGGACCAGTTCATCATTGACGCGGCTGGCAAGGATCTCGATCACGCCCTTGCTCATGCCGTCCAGGCCGTGCACGAGGGCGTTCTGCACCAGATTGATCACCACCTGTCCCAGGGCCCCGGGGTAGCTGTCCAACTGCATTTCCCGGTCGATCGACACGCTGATCTCGGGTGAGGTTCGCTTGATCATCGGCTGCAGCGTGATCAGATAGCTCCTGACCACTTCCAGCAGATGGAAACGGCGTCGCTGCTCGCTGGCCTGGTCCACCGAGACCTGTTTGAAATTCCGGATCAGGGATGCGGCCCGCTCCAGGTTGAGGGCGGCGATATTCAGGCCCTGGCGCAACTGCACCATGTGGTCTTCGAGGTCCGTACGCCGCAGGCCTGCGGCAAACCGCTTTTCAAAGTGCTTCTGGTGTTCCTGCAAGGCGGTTGCGGCCATCAGGCCGTTGCCTATGGGCGTGTTGAGTTCGTGTGCAATACCCGCCACCAGGGAACCCAGGGACGCCAGTTTTTCGGTCTGGATCAGGCGATCCTGGGTGCGTTGCAGGGCCAGCAGGGTTTCCTGGAGCTCCTGGTTGGCCTGGGTCAGGCTGGCCGTGCGCCGGGCTATCCTGCTCTCCAGTTCCACGTTGAGTTCGCGCAGATCACGCTCCATCTTGCGCTTGTCGGTCACGTCATGGATCGACGCGATGATGAGTTCTTCCTGGCCCATGGGCACCAGTGCCGCCGAACCCTCGGCGATAAAGGTGGAACCGTCGCCACGTACAAAGGAGATGTCGTTCAGCGTCGCGACGGAATCGGAGGTGACGCGCAGGAGCAGGTCGGAGAAATCCTGCAGGTTGGCGTAGAGGCCAAGCTCCGCGGAGTCGCGGTCCAGCACGTCTGCCCTGCTGCGCCCGACCAGGCGGACCCAGGCGGGATTGACGTCCACAAAAACGTAGCGATCGCCGACCTTCTGGCGCACGGAGATGGCGGTAGGACTGGCGTTGAAGAAGGTGACGAACTTCTGTTCGCTCTCGCGCAGTGCAACCTCCTGCTCCCTGTTTTCGGTAACGTCTATGTCCATGCAGACATAACGGGATCCACCGTCCATATCGGGAATGGCGAAGGTGGTGGACAGCAACACGCACCGGGAACCATCCCGCCGTGCGACCTCGCCCTCGTAGGGCCCGAAAGGCTTTCCGGTACGGGATATCTCTTTCAGTACGTCGAGAAAGGCTTGCTGCTGTTCCGGCGTGTAGATCAGTTCATCCAGCTTCTTCCCCCGTGCCTCTTCGCTGCTCCAGCCGAAGATCGTGGTCGAAGCGGGGTTCCATTCGAGAACGCGGCCTTCGGCATCGAAGATCTGGATGGCGACGTTGGGGGTGAGTTCGGTGATGGCGCGCAGCTGCTGTTCGCGCCGGCTGATCGTCAAGGCCATGCGATCCAGGTTTTCATCCAGCTGTTCCAGCTCGGCAACGCCGCTGGTGTGGTCGGGCGTTGCGTACTGGCCTGCCGAGATGGCCCGGGCATGGGCTATGGTCTGTTCAACCCGGGTCCCGATCCAGCGTGCGAGCAGATGGGCGGTGAGCAGACCGGCGATTGCGGCGAGCAGGGTCGAGATGACGGTGAGCCATATCGCAATGGTTCCGGTGGCCTGGGCAACGTCTTTGGGATAGGCGAGCACGATGCCCCAGCCCAGGCGCGTCGAGCGCATGGCCGTGCCGTAGTAGGACGCCCCGTCGTACTCGAAGGGGGCGCTGAAGGCTTCCCCCGCCAGCGCCGCCTGCACCAGAGGCAGGTGTCGGATATTGATGCGGTTCTGCGCCGCGCGCATGTCCGGTGCGGCGACCAGCTCGCCCTTGCGGTCCACCACGAGCAGCAGCAGGCCGTCAAACCGTCCGGTCTTGAGCGCCAGCTCGGCCAGGCGGGCCACGGAAACCTCGGCCAGGACGAAGCCGTTCGGGGATGGGAGAACCACCGCCACCACGGGTTTGCCCTGGACGGGCGACAGGTACTGGTCACTCCAGGCCAGTTGTCCTGTCGTCCTGACCTGTTCGATGACTTCCAGACCCGACAGGTCGTTGCCCAGCCACTCCCGTTCCAGCGACTCCAGGCCACCGGCAAGACCTATGGAGCGGATCCGGGCCTCGCGATCGAGCCCGTAGATGCCATCGTAGAGTTCCCCGTTTCCCGCCAGTTGCCTGAGCAGGGCGTCCTTGAGCCCCCGGTTGCGCTTGTCCTGGCCTTCGATCAGGGGCGCGAGCGCACGGATCACGGCCTCGGTCCCCGCCAGCGAGTTCTCCAGCTGCTGGAGCGACAGGTCGGCGAGCCGGGTCTGGCCTTCCCGCATCTGCTCCCTGGCCAGGGGCAGGCGCCAGAAGATGATCATGATGGCGATGCAGACGACGCCTACGGATGCCGCCGTAAGGAACTGACCGACCAGCAGCGAGCGCAGGGAGAAGGGCGGGCGCAACCAGCGCTTCACGGCGGTACTGCCCGGAAGCGGCCCTGCTGGACCACCGTGATATAGGTCTCGCGGGTGGAGTCACCAAAGTCGTCAAAGACGATGGGCTGCTGTACCCCCTCGAAGCGCCTGACGCGCAGCAGCGTTGCCTTGAGTGATTCGCCAGGCTGTTGCGCGGCCAGGGCTTGCAGCGCCACCCGGGTGGTGTCATAGGACGCAAGTTCCGCAAAGCCGGGGGTTCGCCCGAATCGTTTGCTGAACGCATCGACAAAGGCCTGGTAAGTCTCTTGCGTGCTTTCACGATCATGGAACTGCCCGACATGCATGCCTTCCAGGGCCTGCCCTCCAAGGGCGAGCAACTGCTCTGTGGCCGCCCACTCGCTGGAAATCAGCTGGACCTTGGGCGCCTGCTTGCGCAGGGCCTGCGCGATACGTGCCGTGTCGACGGCACTGGCCAGGATGACCACGGCATCGGGCCTGTCCTGCAGCGCCTTGCTGGACAGGGCAGAAAAATCCATGCCGGCCCTGAACACGTAACCGTGGACGGACAGGATCTGAGCGCCCTGGGCCTGTGCAGACTTTGCGAACGTGTCAGACCAGCTGTGCGTATAGGCCTGATTGCCGTCGTCACGAATGATGGCGTAGCGACGCCAGCCGGACCGGACGGTATGAAATTCGGCGCTCTTGCGGGCGTAGTTGTCGGTGGTCGAGATGACCCTGAAAAACTGGTCGTCCTTGCCGCTGAGGACGGCCGTGGTCACGGTGGGCGACAAGATCAGGACGCCGGCCCGGTTGGCCTCGGGCACCATCTGCACCCCCACGGAGCTGATCATGGGCCCCAGTACCAGCTTGTGGCCGGCGGCGGCCAGGGTCTTCATGATGTCCCGGGCCTGGTCCGGATCCTGACGGTCATCATGGCTGTCCAGAATGATGGGGCGGCCTGACAAACCCCCTTTTGCGTTGGCCTGTTCGATCGCGAGGGTGGCCGCATCGCGGCCGGCCACGCCCAGGTCCGCAGCGCGGCCGGTGACCCCGCTGACAAAAGGAATATGCACCGGGGGTTTGTCGCAGGCGGTCAGTAGCAGCGCGCACCCGAACGAGAGCATGCCTGTTGCCAGGCGCCAGGCGCAGAGGGCTGATCGGGCAGGGGACGGCATGGTGTTCTCCTGGTCTTCTTTTTTTCAGGATCACATAGGGGCCTGGCGCAGCCAGGCGACCAGGTCTTCGTAGACCATGGGCTTCGCGATGTGATAACCCTGAACTTCATGGCAGCCCATGGCTTGCAGGCTCAGCAGCGTGGCTTCGTCTTCGAGGCCCTCGGCCAGCACCTTGACGCCCAGCTTGTTGCCCAGCTGGATGATCATCTCGGCAATGCGGGGGCCCTGTGCATTGGAGATCTGCTCGACGAAACTCCGGTCTATCTTCAGCCGGTCGATGGGCAGCCGGTCCAGGTAGCTCAAGGATGAGTAGCCTGTCCCGAAATCGTCTATCGATACGGAAATTCCTTTGGTACGCAGGGCCGTCAGGGTCGATTCGAAATCGTCGGTCCCGATCATGGCCACGGATTCCGTGATCTCCAGGTCGAGTTGCGTGCCCGACAGGCCGCTGGAGGACAGGATCCGGTCCAACTGCGCGAGCATGTCCGGGTGCTGGAACTGCACCACGGACAGGTTGACGGCCATGCGTGCCGGCGCCAGGCCCTGCAGCTCCAGCTGTTTCATCGCGCCGCAAGCGGTCTGGAGCACCCACTCGCCGAGGGGAAGTATGAGGCCGGACTGTTCGGCCACCGGGATGAACTGGTCGGGCGGCACCAGTTGGCCGTCTTCGGTACGCCAGCGCGCCAGGGCCTCGAGACCGACCACCCGTCGCGTCAGCAGGTCGACCTGGGGCTGGTACATCAGGAAGAGCCGGGTTTCCGAGAAGGCCTTCTGCAGATTGGCCAGCAACTGGGCCCGGGAACGGGATTCCTGGCCCAGGACCGTCGTGAAATAGGCATGCGAGGCTCGGTTGTTCCGCTTCGCGTGCTTGAGCGCCACATTCACGTCCTTGATCCAGTTGTCGCCCCCCTGCACAGCCGGCCGCAGCTCCGCGTATCCGCTGGTGACGGAGATCCGGTGGGATGCATGGCCCAGCGACAGGGCCTCCGTGACCGTACTCTGGACGATGGTGGGGTTGACCTGGTCATGCCGCCCCAGCAGTCCGAAGGTGTTGCTGGCGACGCGCGCAATCGTCACGTCGGGCCCCAGCACCTGCCTGAGGCGCTGGCTGTAGGCCTGCAGCAGACTGTCCGCATAACCGTGGCCCATCAGGTCGTTGATGGAGCTGAAGTCGTCGATGTCCACCAATGCCAGCGAGGCCTGCGCCGTCGGGTCGGTCAAAACCTCATCGATGCTGACGATGAAGCGCGCCCGATTCGGCAGTTTGACCAGAGGATCGTAGTAGGCCTGGGTGTGCAGGCGATCCACCAGGCCCAGGTTGCGCAGGCAGGCGCAGAGATTGGTACAGAAGATATCCAGCAAGTGCCGATCAGGCTCGTTGGGCAGCGTCGATTTCTCGACGTAGGCCGCCATCTCCAGCCCGTGCTTCTCGCCGAAATACAGGGCAATGCCCTGGGGCGTGATCACATTGCCCTTTTCGGCCAGGGCGCTACTGAGCAATCGACGGGCACATTCATCGTCCAGGGTGTCAAGCGGCTGGTTGATGGACGATGCAAAGTGCCCGGCTGCGGCCAGCACGACATACTGTCTGGAGCCGCGGTCGCATTTGGCGCAGACCAGGCCTTCGGCGCGTGTGCCCAGCAGCGCCGCCAACTGGATGATGACACCCGTGGCAAAGGTTTCCAGACCCGATGCGGTCATGAGGACCTCGGTGGCCCGCAGGACGAGTTCAAGCCCGATACGACTTTCGTCGAGCTCCTTGAGCTGCTTGTACGAGCGTATGGCCGCCGTGACGGTCGTCAGCAGCTGCACATGGGTCAGTTCTGCCTTGGACTTGTAGTCGTTGATGTCGTAGTTGACGATCGACTCGTACTCCGGCGCATAACCTGGCTGACCGGTGCGCAGCACGATGCGCGTGGTTTTCAGATTGGCCTTGTTGCGGATGAAATCCACCAGCTCCAGGCCCGCGGACTCACTTTCCATGACGACGTCCAGCAGCACCAGCGCGAGGTCCTTTTCTTTCATCAGGATGGCGCGGGCCTCCTGGGCCGAGCTGGCGAAAAGCAGTTCCAGGGGACACCCAAGGATCTGCACATGCTGCAGGGAAAAGCGGGTGCTTTCATGCACATTGGGTTCGTCGTCCACGACGAGGATGCGCCATTTCCTGATGGATGCCGCATTCGCAGGCGTGATGCCCGGTTCGTGCTCGGCGAATTCAAACAGCAGGGAGCTTTCAGGAGTCATGATCTGGTTCGGTTCGAAAAAGACACAAATGGCGGGCTGGTGGCGTCAGGTGCAAGCCGGTGCGGTGACATGAGGGCTCGCTCGGGGTGGGGCGCCCTCAGTTCCCTCAAGACTCATCTCCGTCCGGTTGCGCCCATTTGCCTTGGCCTGGTACAGGGCCGCGTCGGCGCGCTGCATGACGGCGTGTATGTCGGCGTCCTGCGGGCAGGCGATGCCCGCGCCTATGCTGACCGTGACGCTTTTTTCCGTTGCGCCCAGGGGGATGGCCCTGGCAGCGATGCTGTTTCTGATGCGCTCGGCCAGTATCTGCGCGGCTTGCAGGCCGGTCCCTGGTGCCAGAATCATGAATTCCTCCCCGCCGATGCGGGCCAGGTGATCGCCGGTCCGGACCTGTTCGGCCATCACCTTTGCCAGGGCGCGCAGCACCTGGTCGCCGGCGCTGTGGCCCAGGCTGTCATTCACGCGTTTGAAATGGTCGACGTCGATCATCAGGATCACATAGTTGCTGCCGGACCGCCGGAAGCGGGCGTGTTCGCTTTCGAGCAGATTCATCATGTAGCGCCGGTTCGGCAATTTGGTGAGCTCATCCGTCAGGGACAGCTGGCGCAGACGTTCGACGAGTTTGCTGATCACCAGGCTGGCCAGCACAAAATTGAAGGCGCCGCTGGCGAGGAAAAACGCGATCGTCGAGATATCCGAAAAGGCCGATCGATCGTCGAAGCTGAACTGCGACAGTGGAGCACCCATTGAAATGGCCACGACCCGCACAAAAAATATGAGGACGGTGACGAAGGCGGGAAGATAGACCAGCGCCGCCAGGCGGCCATAACCGCTGGCCTGCAGCGAAGACTGGACCCGACGCGATATGCGCAGCACCGGCCAGGTCAATGCGAGTGTGAAGAACACCCAACGGAGCATGGTGCTCTCGTCTGTCCACGCATAACGCATCACATCGACCACGAAAACACCGGCAAGTGGCAGCCAGGTTTCCGTCCAGTGCGGCGCCTGTCGTGTGAAAGCGCAGACGCCCCACAGGAGCGAGACGAATGCAAAGACCACCAGAAGGTTCACCACCGCAGGGGTATGTGGCCAGCCCTTGAATGCGTCGTGACTGAGCAGAAAGGTCGCCACACCCAGCGCGCCCCAGCCCACGGCCCAGGCGACCATGCTTCTGCGCTGCAGTCCGAATACCCCACCCAGCAGCAACCAGGCCGCGGAATACAGCATCAGTTGAATGGACAAGGCCGCGATCATCGTTCAGTGTTCCGTCCGGCTAGCCGCCGTGGCGGCTTTGAGGCCATCCCTGTGTCAGAAGCTTTCCCATTCCTCGTCACCACCCGCCTTGGTTTTCGGGACAGACGTGGGCATGGAGGGCTTGATGGCCTGGCGAGCCGGTGGTCTGGATGCCGGGGCGCCGGAGAGCATGCGCTGTGCCGGCGCCTTCGACGTGGGGGCGGGCTTCGGGCCGTCCTTCGGTGCGGCGCCGCTGCCTGTGGTCAGGTTTGCCTGCCCCTGCGCCACCTGGAACACGGCCACGGTCTGCACCAGGTCCTGGGCCTGGCCTTTCAGACTGCTGGCTGCGGCCGCCATCTCTTCCACCAGGGCCGCGTTCTGCTGCGTGGCCTGGTCCATGCTGGTCACGGCCTCACCGATCTGGGCCACACCCTGGCTCTGCTCGGTGCTGGCCGCGCTGATCTCGCCCATGATGTCGGTCACCCGGCGGATGCTGGCCACCACCTCGTTCATGGTGGCGCCGGCCTGGTCTACCAGGGTCGTTCCCTGGCCGACACGGCTGACACTGTCGTCGATCAGGTTCTTGATTTCCTTGGCGGCTTCGGCACTGCGGCCGGCCAGGCTGCGCACCTCGGCCGCCACGACGGCAAAACCGCGACCCTGTTCACCGGCGCGGGCGGCTTCCACCGCCGCGTTCAGCGCCAGGATATTGGTCTGAAACGCGATGCCGTCGATCACGCTGATGATGTCGGCGATCTTCCGGCTTGAATCATTGATGCCCTTCATGGTGTCCACCACCTGGGCCACCACTTCGCCACCCTGGACGGCCACGGTGCTGGCGCTCTGTGCCAGGTGGTTGGCCTGCCTGGCGTTGTCGGCGTTCTGCTTGACGGTGGAGGACAGCTCCTCCATGCTGGCCGCCGTCTCCTCCAGGGCGCTGGCCTGGCTCTCGGTGCGGGCAGACAGGTCGTTGTTGCCCTGGGCGATCTCGGCACTGGCCGTGGCAACGCTCTCGGAGCCCTGACGTACATTGACCACCAGTGCCGCCAGACGGGTCTGCATCGCCAGGAGCGAACCGAGCAGGTCGGCGATCTCGTCCTTGCCGCTCACATCGATGCGATTGCCGAGATTGCCCTGGGCGACCTGTTCCGCCACACCGACGGCCTGGGCCAGGGGGCGGGTGATCTGGTTGCTGAGCCTGATGCTGCCTGCGAGGCCGGCGACGGCGAAGAGAACCATCACGCCTATGGCCCAGCTGCGGTTCGTTCCGGCCTCTTTGCTGGCCGCACTGGCCGTCTCCACCTCCTCCTTGGAGAGTTGCTGCTTGAGTTCGACCAGCAGGGCGGCGGCCTCGCGGTCCTTGCCGCGGGCGGCCTTGTCGCCGGCCTGCGCGTCCAGGCCCGAGGCCTTGAATTCCTCGAAGGCCTTCTTGTAGGCGTCCTGGGCACCGACCAGGGCCTTGGCGAGGTCCTTGGCCGTGCTCTTGGCCTTGCCCTCGGGCAACAAACCCTCCAGGTTCGACAGGCCTTCGTTGACCGCCTGCATTTCCTTGAGGTGGGCGGCCCAGTAGCGGTCGAGATCCTTGGGTTCCTTGCCGCGCAACAGCACGTTCTTCCACTCCTGGATGCCGGTGGAGAAGTGGGCGTCGATCTGGGCGGCCTTCTTGTGGGCGGCGACCGTGCGCAGAACCTCATGCTCGTAGACACCCAGCGAGGAGGTCAGTTTGAAAATGCCGAACATTCCACCGCAGAACAGAAGACCGAGGGCAAGAGCAAAAGCCAGAGGCAGTTTCAATTTCAGTTTCATGGAAATTTCCGTTACTTTCTTGCTTCAATGATTTGCCGGGGCCAGTGCTTGCGCGATGGCATCCAGCAGGAGTTGATCGTTCATGGGCTTGAGCAGGTAGGCGCAGGCTCCGGCGGCCACGGCGCGCGCCTGGGATTCGGGTGAGTGATGCCCGGTGACAAAGATCACCGGAATGGCCGGCCAGTCGTGGCTCAGCCGTTCCTGCACGTCAAAGCCGCACATGCCAGGCATGTGCAGATCCAGTACCACACAGGCGGGTTGTTGGGCCCGTATGGCGTCGAGAAACTCGGGACCGGATGCAAAGGACCGGGACGCGACGCCCGCCGAACGCATCAGGCGCAGCAGGGCCCGGCGTATGGGCTCCTCGTCGTCGACAACGGCAATCCAGGGAATGGGAGGCATGGCCCCGACCTTATGGCCATGCTTTCGGTGATGGTATTGGACCTTGGTCCAATGCCTCGGTGTGCGGGCCTGGGCGGACTACCCGGTTACTTCCGGTCCACGGATACCGGCCCGGTCGGCCAGGCGCACCAGTTCAGCCAGGGTGCGCGCCTTCATCTTCTCCATGACCCTGGCACGGTGGACCTTGACGGTCTTTTCCACCGTGCCGAGTTCGGCCGCAATCTGCTTGTTCAGCCGTCCCTGCACGACCAGGGCCAGGACCTCATGCTCGCGCGGGGTCAGCGTGGCCAGGCATTCATGGATGGCTGCCAGTTCCGCCTGCTGCAGGCGAGCCAGCCGGTTTTTCCCCAGGGCGGCGTGCACGGCAGCCAGCAGTTTGTCGCCGTCGACAGGTTTGGTCAGGAAATCAACGGCGCCATGTTTCATGGCCTGCACGCCGCTTTCAAGGTCGCCGTTTCCAGTGAGGAAGATGACGGGCAGCAGGCTCCTGTGTTCGGCCAGCGCGTTCTGCAGTGTCAGGCCGTCCATGTGGGGCATGGACAGATCCAGCACCAGGCAACCGGGGGCCTGGGTATTGCCACTCTCGAGGAACTCCCGCGCCGAGCCGAAACAGACAACCTCGACGCCGGCGGAAGTCAGCAGCCGTGACAGCGCCTTGAGCACCGCGGCTTGGTCATCCACCAGGAATACACGGGCTTGGGCGGTCATGAGCTTGACTTGATGGGCAGGGTGAACTGGAAGGTGGCGCCCTCGCCGGGGTTGTTCACGCCCCACAGCCGGCCGCCGCAGGCACCGACGAGGGTGCGGCAGATCGACAGGCCCAGCCCCATCCCCTGCGCCTTGGAGGTGTAGAACGGCTCGAAGAGACGCTCCAGATGTTCGGGTGCGATGCCGGAACCGTTGTCGATCACGCTGACCATGACGTGGCCGCTGTCGGCCAGGCCGGTGCGCACAATGAGGCGCCGTTCCGCCCGCGGAGCGCCTTGCATGGCGTCGACGGCATTCATCACCAGGTTGATCAGCACCTGCTGGATCTGCACCTGATCGGCAACGACGTGGGGCAGGTCGGGCGCCAGGTCCCTGACGATCTGCACGCCCTGGTTGACCAGGTCGCTGTGGAGCAGCTTGATCACTTCTGAAACCAGTTCGTTGACAGGCACGGCCTGCAGCTGGGTTTCCCCCGTGCTCAGCAGCCGGCGCAGCCTGCGTATGACCTCGCCGGCACGTTTGTCCTCGTCGACGATATCCTGCATGATGGCCCGCAGCTCCTCCAGGTCGACCGGCTTCCTGGACAGGAAGCGCTGCGCGGCCTGGGCATTGCTGAGGATGGAGGTCAGCGGCTGGTTCAGCTCATGCGCCAGGGAACCGGACAGCGCGCCCAGCATCGTGACGCGCGAGAGATGCGCAACTTCCCTCTGCTTCTGGCGGATGTCGAGTTCCGCCTGCTTGCGCGCCGTGCTGTCGAGCAGCACCGCGCGTATGAAAACGGGTTTCCTGTCCGCGCTGAATTCGATGCGCCAGATCGCGGTGACCCAGCGCTGCCGCGCACCGGGCTGCTCTATGCGGAATTCCGATTCTCCGGCGCTTGAACCATTCAGCGCGGCCCGCAGCTGACGCACTACAGCAGATCGATCCTCGGGATGTATCCGTTCCAGGACCGCGTCCCCGTCCACACTCTCCGAGGGTGTGAGTCCGAGCAAGCCGCGCAGGTTGTCGGAGGCCCAGGTCCTGTCATGCTCCAGATCCCGCACCCAGATGCCGAGATTGGTCGCCTCCACCGCGATGGCGAAGCGTCTTTCGCTTTCGCGCAGTTCCTTCTCGCTGGTGGCCAGGCGCTCCGACAGATCGGCGGCGCGTATCTCCCGGGCCTTGCGTTCACGTTCCTGGTCGGAAATGTCGTGTGCCAGAACGAGAGTGGCCACTTCACCGTTCCAGCGTATCAGCTTGTCCTGGACGATGACGTCCAGGGGCGTCCCGTCGAGTTTGAGAAACCGTTCCTGGATCGTCAACGATGCCCCCAGGCCCATGGCAATCAATCGTTGGTGGTGGGTGCGTGAGGCGGCGTGCAGGTCCGGATGTATCAGTTCGGCCGTCGTTTTGCCGATCAGTTCGTCCTTGGTCCGGGCGCCGAAGAGTTTGACGGCGGCGGGGTTGACGTAGAGCATCTTCCCGTGAAGATGCACGCCGATCGGCTCGGGCGACAGTTCAACGAGCTCGCGAAAACTCTGGGCGCTTTCCAGCAGGGTGGCCTGCATGAGCTGCTCCCGGGCGCGTGTGCGCTGCTCTTCCTGCACCTGGTGCGTGATGTCCTTCTTCACCACGCGATAGCCGATGAAGCGGCCGCTGCCATCGAAACTGGGGGATCCGCTGCTGTTCAGCCAGTATTCGCCCGTCGGGGTGCGGAAGCGGCTGACGATGTCGCGAAAGGGCTCATGGCGCGCCAGTGTTCCGAGATGGGATTTCCATGGTTCGGCTTCCAGATCCACACCGCAGGCCTGAGCCGCTTCCATGCGGGTCTTGCCGATGAAGAAGGCGGGTGGATGTCCTGCCATCAGGTCCGGTCTTCCGGAGAATGTCAGGTAGCGGTGTTCGGCGTCGGTTTCAAAGAACCAGTCACCGCTGGCGCGGGCAAAATCGCCCAGCCTCGCTTCGTTGTCATCACGTGCGTCCAGCATCTGGTTGAAATGCTGCGCCACCAGTTCCATCTCGGCCGGGCCGGCCAGCGGGGCGCGGGCGCTCTTTTCGCCCGTGGCTATGCGTGCGGCAGTCCTGGCCAGTCCCGCCACCGGGCGTGCAATCGCACCGCCGATCCGCCAGGCCAGCGCCAGCGCCAGCAGCAGCACGCCCAGGCCGATGCCCAGGGTCAGGCGGCGTGTGGCTTCATAGTCGGCAAAGACCTCGGCCTCGGGCAGCCCCGCCGCCACGATCCACTCCGTGCCCGGAATGGTCATGAAGGAAACCAGCCGCAATTCGCCATCGGCTGCCGGGGTGACGAGATAACCCTCGCTCCTGCCTTCGCCCTTCGCTGCCAACTCGGGATTCAAGGGCTTGCCGATGTATGCCTCGGGGTCTCGGGACCGCAAGAGGAAGGCCCGCTTGCGGTCGAACACCGCCGTGACGGCGTTTTTGGGGGTCGTTCGGAAGATGAAGTCGTTGAATCTGAGCAGATCCAGGGGCAGGATCAGTATGCCCTTGACCGCCCCCGTCTCGTCGCGGATCGGGTAGGTCAATGCCGACGACCAGCGCTTGGACTGAAGACCGACAAAGGCGTCGCTGACGAAGAAGCTGTCCTGGCGCGAGGCCTCCTGGAACCAGGACGGCATCTGGCCGGCGTTGGGAATCGCGGCCCCATGGACGGTTGAGCACAGCAGCTTTCCTTGCAGGTCACGCACCATGACGGCGTTGAATTCAGGATTGAGCTGGGTAAATTCCTTCAGGACCGGGTCGCATTGACGGGGGTCCAGCGCCTTGACCTGCGGGCGTGAGGCCAGACGGCCCAGAGCCCCTTCGGCGTATTGCAGTTCTCGCTCGATGCGGGCCGACGTTTCGGTGGCCAGGATACCCACCTTGGCCATGGCCTCCGTGTGCACCTGCCGCAGATTGCTGACGAGCAACCAGGCGAGCAGCGCCGAGAGCGGGAGCAGGATGGCCCCAGCCATGAGCAGGATCTGCAAGCGAATCGAAAGGCGGCGGGGCCGGAAAGTCATGCTTCTGGCTTTTATTGTCAGGACGTTACATGGCGCTGGTCTCCAGCAGCCCTGTTGCTACGCTGGCATATTAGCTGCTGCGGGCGATGGGGGCGGGCTGGAAGAGGATCGATTGGGCCGGAGACGGAGGGCAGGGCGTGAAAAGGTTCACGATGGACCCGATGCGGCCCGTCTGTCCTGGACATAGCAGTGGGTCGATGCCACATTCTGGTTGGGGTGATGGGAATGTGAAATTGCTCGCAACGCTACGCTGCTCCCAATTTCATCGCTGCGCGACCGCGCTGCGCGCGTCCAGAACAGTCCACTGGACTGTTTTGACCGAACCAGTGGGTGAGATTCCTCATCGCCCGCAGAATGAAAAAACCGGCCACAGGGGCCGGTTTTTCATTCTGGAGCGGGTGATGGGAATCGAACCCACGTTATTTGCTTGGGAAGCAAGAGTCCTACCATTGAACGACACCCGCAGATCTGTTCTGCGGTGCGTAGTTTACTTGAACGTGTTGCCGAGCCTGGGGCCTGCAGGTCTGGTCGGGTTGGTCATCTAACTTCGACGAAAACCGGCACCCCCAAGGCAGTGATTTTCAGCTGCGGGTTCGCCTGGCATACAGGCCAGTCTCGCTAGACGGTGAACAAGTACCTGCAATTGGATGAGATCGAGCCCACGCGCAAGACGGGTCAGCGCCAGCAAGCTCGATCCCAACGGGGGAAGCTGGCCACCTGGACAGGAATCGAGGGCACTAAATCACGGAAACAGCGGCGCAATCTCAGGCAGATCAAAACAAGGTGGAATAATCATGGCATGAGCATTCCCACCAATGACGTGGTACCAAACCATGCGCGGGCAAGCAGCGGCGTTGCGTCGATTTTCGACCTCGCTAAGGATGAACGATTTTGCAAATAGGGATCGTAGGGGCGGGAGTGAGCGGGCTTGCCGCTGCCCGGGTGTTACTTGCCTGTGGCCATGATGTCGTTGTGTGGGAGGTCGTGAGCGATCTCGGTGGCGTCTGGAGCGCGTCCAGGCGCTATCCCGGCATCGGCCTGCAGAACGACAAGACCACGTATGGCTTCTCTGATTTCCCGATGCCGCTCGACGCGCCCGAGTACCCGGACGGTGAGACTACCCGTCGCTGGCTCCAGGCGTATGCCGACCGGTACGACATTCGGTCCCGTGTCCGGCTGTCCACGCGGGTCGTGGAGGCGGACCAGGACGCGGAAGGCGCCTGGACGGTCACGACCGACGGCCCAGGTGGAAGAGCGACCGAGCGGGTTGACTGGCTGATTGTCGCGAACGGAATTTTCTCTGATCCGCATCGGCCGGACTGGCCGGGCAGCACTGAGTTCATGGCAGCGGGCGGGCAACTGCTTGTGCCATCCGAGGTCGGTGACGGCCGCCGGCTACATGACCGCTCTGTCCTGGTTGTCGGTTGGGGCAAGTCGGCACTTGATCTTGCCACTGCCGCTTCTCGTGTTGCGAAGATGACCTATGTGGCCGCACGCACTGTGCGCTGGAAAGTGCCGCGACGGATGGGCCGCATCACCTTCGGCCATATCCTGATGACCCGGCTCGGCGAGCATCTGCTGTGGGGGGCATACCGCACTCTCGCGGGACGCTTGTTGCGGGCCGTCACGCGCCCCATTCGTGGCTTGGCGGTGCGCAGCTTGCAGCGCAGGCTGCAGAAGCACGTACCGCTGATTCGACTCGGCCTGACACCGCGAACCGGCCCGACGGACGTTGATAGCCTTGTAACTGACGGTTTTTTTGAAGCGATCGATGCGGGGCGCATCGTGGTGCATGGCCACGTCGGTATCGCCGAACTGGTCGTCATCGATGGTGCGCCAGCCGCGCGCCTGACAAATGGCACGATGGTGCGCGCTGACGTGATCGTTTCTGCGACTGGCTACAACCAGTCGGTCGGGCCGCTCTCTTCGGCTGCCCGTGCGCGTGTCGTTGACGAGGCGGGAGCACTGAAGCTGTTCCGTGCGGTCCTGCCGGTGCGCGTCGATCGTCTCGCGTACGTGGGTTGGATGCATTCGTTTCGCAGCCCTATTGGCGCTGAGTTGCAGACGATGTGGCTTGCGGCACTGATCGCCGGGCTGATATCCCGCCCGACAGCGCCGGTGCAGTCCAAGGACGTTTTTACATTCTGGCTCACCCGCCAGCGGGCAGCGGAGAATGGCTCCGTACAAATTCCGCAAAACGCGTCCATCCTCGATTTTGATCAACTGATCGAGGACTTTGGGGGGCCGGTGCCGATCGCGACGCGCTTGCGTGAATTGACCCATCCGCTGGACCCGGTCGACTACGCACACCTGCTACCTTGGTTGGTGGCGCGCATATCGGATGCTCGCTCCGGTGATCCGGGCACCTGAGCCTGCTCCGTTCAGCGGGCTCGGGCAGCGGCCTGCGGGAGAGTAAGCGGTGGGGCGCGGTTTGGGCCCTGCTTGTCCCTCAACAAGACTCTGATTGACCTCTGTACCGGATGGCTGAGTAGGTGGCATGTCTTCCTTGTGTCACTGGCGTTGCGCACGAAATGAGTCCGCAGACCAGAAAGGCCCAGGCTTACTTGGCAGTCCGGGTCTCAAAAGGCAGAAGAGCGCAGATTTGTGCATGCGCCAGACGCAGGACGTCAGGCCCCTTGTAGGCCAAGGCTTGTGTGGCCACGGCTTTGGCGTGGGATCGATCAGGGCGGGTAGCTGCCTGCCGGGCGCTGTTGCTGCCGTCCTTGTCCTGGGGCGGGTGTGCGACCCCACCAGGTTTGCGGGCCATCTTGCTGCGCAGGGCGCGTATCAGGTCACCCATGATCCCGCGCAGATCGTGCAGACTCCAGCGGCGGATCAACTGCACGTTCTTCACGCTGATCATTTCGGCTTTCCAGTGGCTCTTGTAGTGGGAGAAGCTGTGCAGCAGGTTGACGAAATGTTCCTTGCGCTGCATGGCCGCGTACACCGTCAGCAGAAGCAGAGGCACTCCGGGGCTCAGGTCGGCGTAGCTAGCGTCATAGCTCAGATCAAAATTCCACATGCCGCGGGCTTCAGCAGCCCCGCCGATGCTGGAACCGTTCAGGTTGCCGGCGATCAGGACGCCATCGCTCAGGATGCCCACGAAGGAAGGAGCGAAGCCGCCTTGGCCCGCGAGCAGATGCCGGTGAAGTTCGACCCGGCGGGCGTCGCGGACGATGGCCGCAGAGGTGTTCTGTTTCCAGCTGCGACTTTCCAGATCCAGGTAGGCATCGAACCAGGCACTGGTGGCCTGCGCACCCTCGGCAAACACGACTTCGGTTGTGCCAGCGTTGAGCAGCTTGCGTGTGGAGCGGGCCACGCTGCTGCGCCAGGATGAGGACAGCGAGCGGAAATAGGCATCCAGATCGGGCCAGGTGATGGGGATTTCATTGATGGGATCGACATCGATGTCGCGTACCCGGAAGCGCGTTCCGCCTGAGGCGTGCAACACCTTGTACAGGGTACTGCCAGGACGCTGGCCCATGATCTCGAGCATGCCGAAAGGTTCATGGTCGCGTATGTACTGAACGACGGCGCGTGCGACACGTTCTTCGTTTTCCGGTGCGCACAGGATGCCGGGCTGGTCGACGTCAAAGGGCACCAGGAAACAGATTCGTGAGCTGCGCAAGGGGCCGAAACGATCTTCGACGCGGCGCAGCGGCAGACAGCCGATCAGCTGTTCCTGGTCCCAGGCGGTGTACAGCCGGATGCCGTCGCTGTCGGGGAAATATTCGTTGTACTTGGCGAAACAACTCAGGTGATCCGAGGACAGGTAGGGATTGGGTCGCGCCGAAGACTGGTTCAATGCATCAATCTCTCCGGCAAATTGTTCTAGAGCTGCGAGGCCGGAAAATGAGCGAACGCTCAGCGATATCTGCATAAATTTTTGGTGCGGCGTTGATGGAATCTGGTAAAGCCGACCCTCCACCTTTTTGTATGGATTCAGACGGTCATAGGCAATGAGCGCCCTCCCGAATTCTATGGGCCGCGCAGAGCTACTTTCCGCGAACAGGTGTGGAAAAGTAGACAAGATCGCAAGGCGCAAACCCTCGCCTCCGTCCTGAAAGCCGCATCGCGAAGCGCGATGCGGGCTTATTTGAGGATGTCGCCCAGGCAGAGGAACTTGAGTTCCACGTAGTCTTCCATGCCGTGGTGCGAGCCTTCGCGGCCCAGGCCGGACTGCTTGACGCCGCCGAAGGGCACGTGTTCGGTGGCCAGCACGCCGACGTTGATGCCCACCATGCCGTATTCCAGCGCCTCGCTGACGCGGAAGATGCGGCCCACGTCACGGGTGTAGAAGTAGGTGGCCAGGCCGAAGATGGTGTTGTTGGCGGCTTCCACCACTTCCTGCTCGGTCTTGAAGCGGAACACCGGGGCGAAGGGGCCGAAGGTCTCTTCGGTGGCGCACAGCATATTGGCCTTGGCTTCGGAGATCACCGTGGGTTCGAAGAACTGGCCCTGCAGCTTCTTGCCGCCCACCACCACCTTGCCGCCCTTGGCCACGGCGTCGGCCACATGGCGCTGCACCTTCTCGACGGCGGCGTCCTCGATCAGCGGGCCCTGGGCCACGCCGTCCTCGAAGCCGTTGCCGACCTTGACCTCTTTCACCTTGGCCGCGAACTTCTGCACGAACTGGTCATAGACCCCGTCCTGCACATAGATGCGGTTGGCGCAGACGCAGGTCTGGCCGGCGTTGCGGTACTTGCTGGCCATGGCGCCTTCGACGGCCGAGTCGATGTCGGCATCGTCGAACACGATGAAGGGGGCGTTGCCGCCCAGTTCCAGGCTGAGCTTCTTGACCGTGGGGGCGCTTTGCGCCATCAGGATGCGGCCCACTTCGGTGGAACCCGTGAAGCTGATGTGGCGCACGATGTCGCTGGCGCAGAAGACCTTGCCCACGGCGATGGAGTTGTCGGCGTCGGCGGTGATGATGTTGATCACCCCGGCCGGGATGCCGGCGCGCACGGCCAGCTCCGCCGCGGCCAGGGCCGTCAGCGGCGTCAGCTCGGCCGGCTTGATGATGACGGGGCAGCCCGCGGCCAGGGCCGGTGCCACCTTGCGGGTGATCATGGCCAGGGGGAAGTTCCAGGGCGTGATGGCCGCGCAGACGCCGATGGGCTGCTTGATGACCATCAGGCGGCGGTTGTTGTCCCAGGTGGGCAGGGTCTCGCCGTTGACGCGCTTGGCCTCTTCGGCGAACCATTCGACAAAGCTGGCGCCGTAGCTGACTTCGCCCTTGGCCTCGGGGAAGGGCTTGCCCTGCTCGGCCGTCATGATGCGGGCCAGGTCTTCGCGGTTTGCCATGAGCAGGTCGAACCATTTGCGCAGGATGATGCTGCGCTCGCGGCCAGTCTGGGCGCGCCAGGCCGGCCAGGCGGCGTTGGCGGCCTTGATGGCCAGTTCGGCGTCGGCCGGGCCCAGATTGGCCACGTCGGCCAGCTTGCTGCCGTTGGACGGATCGAGCACGTCGAAACGCTTGGCGCCCGCGCCCTTGACCCACTGGCCGTTGATCAGCGCGTCGGTCTTGAGCAGGGTCGGGTCCTTGAGCAGTGCCAGGGGGGAGGTCTTCATGTCCATGGTGTGCACCTGTTGGTTCGAAAGTGGATGAACTGTAGCGTAGCGCGGGGGGCGCCGCCGGCCTGTCTCAGACCGGACGGAGCTGGCGCGCCGCGGCGGCGAAGGCGCGTGCCCTGGCCTCGACGTCCAGCGGGCTGCGGCCGGGCTGGTACAGGGCCGAACCGATGCCGAAACCGCTGGCACCCGCCTCGGCATAGGCAGGCATATTGTCCGTGGAGATGCCCCCCACAGGCAAGAGCGGGACGGCCGCCGGCACCACGGCGCGCAGGGCCTTGACGACGGCGGGGCCTGCCATTTCGGCCGGGAAGAGCTTGAGCCCGTGCGCGCCGGCAGCCAGCGCGGCGAAGATTTCGCTGGGCGTGAGCACGCCCGGCAGGCAGGCCAGGCCCAGCTCGACGGCGCTGCGCACGACCTCGGGGTCGAAATGGGGCGAGACGATCAGGCGCCCGCCGGCCGCGTGGACGGCGCGCACCTCGTCGACGGACATCACCGTGCCGGCGCCCACCAGCAGCTGCGGGTGGGCCCGGGCCAGCAGGGTGATGCTGCGCAGGGCTTGCGGCGAGTTCAGCGGCACTTCAATGAGGGTGAAGCCGACTTCGGCCAGCACCTCGCCGATGGCGGGCGCCTCGGGCGGTGTGAGGCCACGCAGGATGGCCACCAGGGGCAGGCGGGCCAGGCAGGCGTTCAGAAGGTCAGGGTTGTGCATGGGCTTGAGGGTGGTTCTCGTCGAGGGTCTGGGCCAGGGCGTGCAGTCCGGCCCAGGCTGCCTGGGCGCCCAGGCAGCGGCTGGGGACCTGCAACAGCGCCAGGGCCTGCTGGTAGCGCCGCGTCAGCGCCTCGGCGCCGATGATCAGCACAGACTCGCCGGGGGGCAAGGATTGGGCGCGCAGTTCCTCGCCGATGACCAGGCCGGAGAGGTGCTCGGCCAGGCGTTCGCCGCCCATGCGCTCGAACAGCGCCAGGGCGCGTACCGAAAAGGCCGTGCCCAGCAGGCTGGCGCCGCGCAGCGCCAGGCGCACGCCGTCCAGGAAGGCTTCGTCGTCGGCAGGCGGCTGGCCCTCGGCTGGCAGGGTGCGCGCCAGGATGGAATGCTGGCGCAGCAGTGCGTAGCACTCGCCGGTCATGAAGGTGGTGAAGGCGACGATGCGCTCGTCGCGCACCTGCACCCATTTGCTGTGGGTGCCCGGCAGCACCAAAGTGGCATCGCGCAGCCCCAGCAGGCGCAGCGCGCCCAGGATCTGGGTCTCCTCGCCCCGCATCACATCGGGGATGCGGTCCAGCGCCGGGTGGCCGGGCAGGCCGGAGCGTTCGCAGCTCAGGCCCGGCACCAGCGCAATGCGTCCGGGCTCGATCCAGCTCAGCTGGCCGGCAATTTCCGTGTAGCCGGCCGGGCAGGGGCAATAGGGCGCCTCGCGCCAGCCCTGGCGGCTGCCGATCATGCCGGACATGAGGCACAGGGTGCCGGGCAGCCGCATCCAGTCGCCGAAACATTCGTCGAACACCTGCGGAAAACCACCGGCCGGCACGCTGAGGATGCCGCGCGGGTAGCTGCGCTCCTCGCGCGCATGGCCCTGTTCATCCAGCAGGGCGCCGCGCAGGGTGCTGGTGCCCCAGTCCACCGCGAGCAGGGGTCTCACAGCAGGGCCCTCACCTGCTGCGGGCGCGGCAGCGGTGCCACCGCACCGTAACCTTGAACGGCCAGTGCGGCCGCGGCGTTGGCGTAGCGGGCCGCATCGAACAGCGAGGCACCGAACGCCAATTGCGCCAGCAGGTTGCCGCAGAAGCAGTCGCCCGCGCCGGTGGCGTCGACCAGGGTGACACCATGGGCCGGCAGACGGTGACGTTGCGTGCCAGTCGAGACCAGGACACCTTGCGCGCCGAGCTTCAGCACGATCTGTGCAGCGCCTAGCGCGTGTCCCCAGTCGGCAATGGCGTCCGGATCCTGCAGTCCGGTCAGCGCCGTGATGTCTTCCAGGCTGGGCAGGAAGACATCGCACAGTGCCACGGCCTGCTGGATACAGTCGCGCGCGCGGCCCAGCGGCCAGAGCTTGAGGCGCAAATTGGAGTCGAAGCTCACCCGGGTGCCGGATTCGCGAGCCAGGCGCATGGCGGCGAAGACGGTGTCGCAGGCGCTGGCGGAGATGGCCTGCGAGATGCCGGAGACGTGCAGGTAGCGGGCCGAGGCGATGGCCGCGGCAGCCGGTCCGTCGCGTAGCCATTGCGGCGTCATGCGGCTGGCGGCCGATCCCGCGCGCAGGTAGCTGAATTCGTGGCCGTGGGCGCCGTGGTTGACGAAATAGATGCCGGTGGGCGCCTGGGCGTCGCGTTCAACCGCGCGGCTGTCCACGCCTTCATCGGCCCAGAGCGCCATCAGCCGGTCGCCGAAGGTGTCCGCACCGATGCGGCTGAGGTAGGCCGTTCGGGCACCGGCGCGCGCGGCGGCGATCACGGCATTGCTGGTGTCACCTCCAAAACCCTGCAGGTAGTGCGGATCGCCCGGGAGCGTCTGGTTGAATTCCAGCATGGCCTCGCCCAGTGCCACCACGTCGAAGGTCTTGTCCATCGGTCCTGCCGTTTCACGCCAGGCCGCGCAAGGCGTCACCCGGATAGCCGGGCTGCTGCCGGCAGTCAGCGATGTATTGCTCGATGATGGCCTTGAACGAGACATCGGCTTGCAGGCCCAGAGCCTGTGCACGCTCGCCCGTGGCGCCGCGGGCCCAGCCGGCGACGATGCCGGCAATGCGCTCGTCACGTTCGAAGCGCACGTACTGCCGT
>JBEIPS010000164.1:0-3083 GCA_040376915.1 Hylemonella sp. | reverse complement strand
GTGATGGCGGGTTTCCACACGGTGCAGCAGCCGGGCGCGGGCTCGCTGGCCGAGTCGACCTACAAGCCCCTGCTCAAGCCCGGCCTGCACAAGATCATCGGTTTCGCGCGGCGCAGCCAGGGCCTGATGGTGGCGCGCGGCAATCCGCTGCGCTTGCACAGCCTGCAGCAGCTGGCCGGCAGCGGCGCGCGTTTCGTGAACCGCGCCCTGGGCACGGGCACACGGGTGCTGCTGGACGAACTGCTCCAGCAGCAGCGCATCGCACCCGGCAAGATCAAGGGCTACCGGCACACCGAGCCCTCGCACGCGGCAGTGGCGCAGGCCATCGCCGCAGGCCAGGCCGACGCGGGCCTGGGGATCGAGGCGGCCGCGCGCGCGCGCGGCCTGGACTTCGTGCCCCTGGTGCTGGAGGATTACCACCTGGTCTGCCTGAAATCGGCGCTGGACGAGCCGGCCGTGCAGGCCCTGTGCTCGGTGCTGCAGGCCGAGGGCTGGCTGCAGCAGCTGCAGCAGCTGCCGGGTTACCAGCCGGCCGAACGCATGGGCGAGGTGCTGGCCATGAGCCGCCTGCTGCCCTGGTGGAACTACCGCAAGCCCAAGGAAAAACCGGCGGCCACGAAAAAACGCGCCGCGGGGTCTGCGCCTCAGAGGGCGCAGGACCGAAAACCGCTGAAGAAGTCGTCGCGGCCCGGCAAATAGAAGTTGCGGTACTTGGGCGACTTCATGCGCTGGCGCGTGGCCAGCGAAGCCCCGCGCAGCACCTTGTGGGTGCCGAACCAGGGCTCGGAGTAGTCGCGGTAGGGGTCGGCCTTGAAACCCGGGTAGCCGTAGAAGGTGCTGGCCGTCCACTCCCAGACCTCCCCCCAGCGGAAGCCGCGTGCAACCGCCTGGTGCGCCGCCACCTCCCACTCCACTTCCGTGGGCAGGCGCCGGCCGGCCCAGCGGCACCAGGCATCGGCCTCCCACCAGCTCACGTGCATCACGGGCGACCAGCCGGCCATGCGCACGGTCTGGCCGAACCAGCCCTGCAGCACGGCCCCCTGGCCACCCGCGCGCGCCACACCGATCTGCTCCACATGGCGCGGGGCGCGCCGGCCCTCCCCCTGCACCTGGGCCTGCAACCAGTCCCAGCCCGCCGGCAGCCAGAGCTCGGGGCGGTCATAACCACCGTCGGCGACGAATTCCACGTACTGCGTCCAGCACACGGGCTGGGCGTCGATCTCGAAGTCGGGCACGACCACCTCGTGTGCCGGGCGCTCGTTGTCGAAGGTGTAGCCCTGGCCCGCGTCCAGCCCCAGGCGCCAGCGGGTGGCCGGCACCCACAGGGGCTCGCGCGCCAGCGCGGGCACCGGCAGGGGCAGTTTCAGGCGCAGGCCCAGGGTCTGAGCCATGTAGACGAAAGCCTCGCCGTGCATGTCCTCATGGAACAGGCACAGACGGTAGAAATACAGCGCGTCCTCCTCGTCGGGTGTCTTGGCCAGCAGGTCCAGCGTGGACTCCAGCGTGGTCAGCAGGTAGGACTTGATATCGGCCAGCGGGGGCAGTTCCAGGGCCCAGCGCCGGTCGTGCGGCATGCGGCTCGAATCCCACCAGAAGTCGGCCTGGGGCAACAAGGAGGCCAGCGGCGTGGCCAGCGGGTCCGCACGCGGGCCCTGGTGGCGCTGCAGGTTGCGCCCGATCCAGCGCTCCTGGAACCAGCCCACATGGCCCAGCTCCCACAGCGGCGGGTTGAGCCCGGCCTGCAAGGGCACCTGCAGGCCCTGGGCGCGCAAGGCCTGCTCGTACTGATCGATCAGGTACAGGGTGTGGTTGCGCGCGTCCATCAGCGCCAGGCTCAGCAGGTCGCGCCCGGCGCTGCGCAGGTCGGCCGTGTCCAGACGCGAATAGGAAGGCACGGGGAGTTCGAATGACATGGCCCATTATTCCGCGGACAGGACCGGCTGTCGAACGCCTTGCCGGACCCGGGCACCCGCCCCGCGGGACTGTCGCCACCAACCCGGTCACGCAGGCTTTCACAAGGGCCTGCCACTGCGGGTTCGGCTAACATCCGCTGCAAGTACTGGAGTGGCTGATGAGTCTGAACAAACTGGGGCGATACGATCTCATCCGCGTGGTGGGCAAGGGGGCCATGGGGGTCGTGTATGAAGCCCGCGATCCGAACCTGGACCGGCGCGTCGCCATCAAGACCATCGCCGTCGATGCCCTGAGCGAGCCGGAGGCCATCGAGTACGAGGCGCGTTTTCGCACCGAGGCCCGTTCGGCCGCACGCCTGCAGCACCCCAACATTGTCAGCGTCTACGATTCCGATCGCGATCTGGATGTGGCCTACCTGGTCATGGAATTCGTCGAGGGCCACGACCTGAAGCACCATCTGGACGGCGGCGCGCGCCATACGCTGGAGCAGACCGTCGCCATCATGGGCGACCTGCTGTCAGCCCTGGACTATGCGCACCGGCAAAACGTCGTGCACCGCGACATCAAGCCGGCCAACCTGCTCATCGAGGCCAGCGGGCGCGTCAAGCTGACGGATTTCGGTGTCGCGCGGATTCAGGATGCCGCCGACGCCACCCGCACCCGCGGAACCGTGGTCGGGACGCTGAAGTACATGTCGCCCGAGCAGGTCCAGGGGCTGACCGTCGACGCCCGCTCCGACCTGTTCTCCGCCGGCATCGTGCTGTACCAGCTGCTGACCAGTGCCCGGCCCTTCGAGGGCGCGAATGACTTTGACATCAGCCAGCAGATCGTCTCCCAGGGCGTGAAGCCGCCCTCCGCCTTCAACCCCAGCCTGCCACGCGAAATCGACCTCGTGCTGGCGCGTGCCCTGGAGAAGGATAGGGAGCGGCGGTTTTCCACCGCCGCAGAATTCAATACGGCGCTGCAGGCCGCGGCGCGCTCTGCCGCGAATCCGACGATGGTGCCGCCGCCCGCACAACGCGGCCCTGGCGACAGCGCAACCTGGACATCCACGCTGGCCCGGGGAGAGTCGCTGCTGGCCACCGGCGGCAGCGCGCCCGGCATGCCCTCCTCCACCGTGACGCAGGAGGTGGAGTTGGTCTACTGGAAGGAGATCAAGGACTCGGCGG
>JBEIPS010000186.1:0-2308 GCA_040376915.1 Hylemonella sp. | reverse complement strand
CGAGGCCTTCGAGCGCCCGGGCTCACCGGTCTACCAGCGCTGGCACGACGCCCTGCTGAAATACCGCAATGGCCAGAAGCCCGAACGCGGCGCGATCTGGCTGACCTACTACCCGCACATCATGGTCGAGTGGTACCCCCACGTGCTCACCGTCTCCACCCTGCACCCGATCAGCCCGGACAGGACGCTGAACATGGTGGAGTTCTACTACCCCGAAGAGATCACGGCGTTTGAGCGCGAGTTCTTCGAGGCCCAGCAGGCCGCCTACATGGAAACCTGCATCGAGGACGACGAGATCGCCGAGCGCATGGACGCCGGCCGCCAGGCCCTGCTGGCGCGCGGGGACAACGAGGTCGGTCCCTACCAGAGCCCCATGGAAGATGGCATGCAGCATTTTCATGAGTGGTATCGGAAGCAGATGGCCTTGTGATTTTCCGAACCCCCTCGTCACTGACCTTCAAACACGTGGTCTCATTCCCTGACGGGGCGTTTTCTTCCCCCCCACTCACCCCCCCGCCCCTCTCTACCCCCGCCGGGGTAGAGAGGGGAGCCTGGATTTGGTTACTGCGCGCCGGCTACGCTTCTACGACGCGTGAGGGCGCCACCGTCATCGAATGCCTCCATTGGCACGCAAACGGTCGTAGAGAACTCGCACCGACCAGCACGCCACGACTGGCGGCTGCGCCTGCCAGCAACGAGACAAGCGGCGCGCACCACATCGCACTCGTTCACGGCAGGTCGCACAGCGGCCGCTGTTGGGTGCACGGTGCAACTCAGCCGTTTACTACGACCATAGGCAAGAAGTGCTGGCGCTCAAGCCACAGTGGCGACGCCCCGCTCCATAGAAGTCTGTCCAAAACACCAAAAGCCAAATCCAGGCTCCCTTCTTTGCCCCCGGCGGGGGGCACTAAGCAACGGCTTTGCCGTTGCGTGCCCATACGGGGCAATACGGCCCGCACGCGCGACCGCGCGTGCTCAGGGCGGGGGGATGATTGGGGGGTTGTTCAACGCCTCGCCAGAGAAAACGCAAAAGGAAATCACTGAATGCAAGCCCTCTGGATGGTCCTAGGCGCCTTCTTCTTCGCCACCATGGGCGTGGCCGTGAAATACGCCTCCGCGTCCTTCAGCACCTTCGAACTGGTCTTTTACCGCGGCATCATCAGCGTCGTCTTCCTGGGCCTGATCCTGCGCGGCCGCGGCATCAAGCTCGGCACCAGCGTGCCTTACATGCACATCTGGCGCAGCATCATTGGTGCGGCCTCGCTGACGGCCTGGTTCTACGCCATCGCCTGGTTGCCGCTGGCCACGGCCATGACGCTGAACTACATGAGCGGCATCTGGGTGTCGGCCTTCATCGTGGGCGGCGCCATCCTCTACGGCAAGACCGAGCGCCAGGGGCCGCTGCTGGCCACCGTGCTGCTGGGTTTTGTCGGTGTGGTGCTCACGCTGCGCCCCACCATAGACCAGAACCAGCTCTTCGCCGGCCTGATCGGCCTGCTCTCGGGCATGAGCGCCTCGCTGGCCTATCTGCAGGTCACGGCCCTGGCCCGCTCGGGCGAGCCCGAAGGCCGCACCGTTTTCTACTTTGCCGTGGGCACGGCGGTCACCGGCCTGGCCGGCATCCTGTGGACCGGCTTCACGCCCTGGAACCAGATCGACTGGCATGCCGCCATCTGGCTGCTGCCCATCGGCATCCTGGCCTCGCTGGGCCAGTGGTGCATGACCCGTGCCTACAGCCGCGGCCACACCCTGGTCGTGGCCAGCCTGCAGTATTCGGGCATCGTCTTCGCCGCCTTCTACAGCCTCATCCTCTTCGGCGACAAGATTCCGCTCTACGGCTGGCTGGGCATCACGCTCATCGTCGCCAGCGGCGTGGCCGCCACCTTCCTGCGCGAACGCGCCATTCCCAACACCCCGGCTGAAGAACACTGAAAGATCCTTCCATGTACACCACCCTGATCAGCGCCGAGCAGCTCAAGCACCTGGTACACGACCACAAGCCCCTGATGGTGTTCGACTGCAGCTTCGAATTGATGAAACCCGCCGAAGGTGACGCCCAGTACGAACGCCTGCGCATTGCCGGCGCGGTGCGCGCCGACCTGGACCGGCACCTGAGCGCCAAGGACCCGGCACAGGCCGTCAATGGTGGCCGCCATCCTTTACCGAAGCCCGAGGTCTTCGCGGCCTGGCTGGCCCGCGTGGGTTTTGCCAGCGACATGCAGGCCGTGGTCTATGACCGCCAGGGCGCCAACTACTGCGGCCGTCTCTGGTGGATGCTCAAGTGGATAGGCCACGAGAACGTGGCCGT
>JBEIPS010000006.1:0-67070 GCA_040376915.1 Hylemonella sp. | reverse complement strand
CGGGCTTGAGCAGGCGGGCCGCGCTGGCCAGGATGGCGGCCTGCTTGACCGTCATTTCCTCCACGGCCTGCAGGCTCTGGCGCCATTTCAGGTCCGGGTTGCGGCGCAGGGTGCCCAGGCCGGAACAGGGAGCATCGACCAGCACACGGTCGATCTTGCCAGCCAGGCGCTTGATGCGTTCGTCCCGCTCGTGGGCAATCGCGGCCGGATGCACATTGGACAGGCCGCTGCGCGCCAGGCGGGGCTTAAGCGCCTCCAATCGATGCCCCGACGTGTCGAAGGCGTAGAGCCGGCCGGTGCTGCGCATGGCCGCGCCGATGGCCAAGGTCTTGCCGCCAGCGCCAGCGCAGAAGTCCACCACCATTTCGCCGCGGTGGGCGTCGAGCAGCAGGGCCAGCAACTGCGAGCCCTCGTCCTGCACCTCGATGGCGCCGCGCGTGAAGGCGTCCAGCTTGTTCAGGGCCGGTTTGCCATCGATGCGCAGCCCCCAGGGCGAATAGGGAGTAGGCACTGACTTGATGCCTGCGGCTTGCAACTCCTTCTGGACGGCTTCGCGTTTGGCCAACTGGGTGTTCACGCGCAGGTCCAGCCCCGCGCCCAGGTTCAGGCTATCGACCAGGGGCCAGAAACCCTTGCCCAACTGGTCCTTGAGGGGTTGCACCAGCCATTCCGGCAGGTTGTGGCGGTGCAGGTCCAGCAATTCTTCAGGCTTGACGTGGTCGCAGTGATCCAGCCATTGCTTTTCCTGCTCGGTCAGCACGCTCTTGACGAAGTCGCGCGGCCCGTAAAAACCCAGGATGGCCAGGCGCCGCTCCCGGGGACCGCTGCCCGAAAGCGCCAGCTTCTCGAACAGCAGCTTCTTGCGCAGCACGGTGTAGACGGTCTCGGCCAGGGTGGCGCGCTCGCGCGGGCCCAGGCCACGGTGGTCGCGGAAAAAGCGCGAAACGATGGCGTCAGCCGGGTGATCGAATTTGAGGGTGAGCCGGACCAGTTCGGTACAGACGTCCAGCAGGGCTTGGGGATGCATATCTCGTTCTTTGGAACTTGGTCTAGGATTGTCCCATGCGCCGCCGGGCCGCCCCAAGGCGCATACCGTAGCGCGTCGCGCGAAGGCCACCGAATGCAAGAAGAAAAACTCCCCCCGCTGATCGAAACCCGCCCCGGCTTCTACCGCCATTACAAGAACCTGATGTACGAGGTGCTGGGCACCGTGCGCCACAGCGAAACGCTGGAGCCCATGACCCTGTACCGCGCGCTTTATGGAGAGCGCGGCCTGTGGGTGCGTCCGGCGGCCATGTTTGGCGAGGAAGTGGTGATCGAAGGCGTGCGCCAGCCGCGCTTTGCCTGGGTGGGCCTGGCCGCCGAAGGCTAGCGCGACGACGTGCGCGGCAGTTCCAGCGTCGCCACCAGGCCACCGCCAGCACCGTTGCGAAGCAGGAGCCGGCCCTGATGCCGCCGCGCAATGTCGTGCGCGATCGACAGCCCCAGGCCCACACCGCCCGTGCTGCGGTTGCGGGAGCCTTCCAGGCGATAGAACGGCGCCAGCACCTTGTCGAGTTCCTCCTCGGGTATCCCAGGCCCCCGGTCGCTGATCTCGATCTGGACATGTCCGGGCGTGTCCAGCAGGCGGATGCAGGCCACGTCGCCGTAACGCACGGCGTTGTCCAGCAGGTTGTCGATGCAGCGACGCAAGGCCGAGGCCTGTGCGCGCAGCGGCCGGGCCTGCCCCTTGGCCGTCACCTTCTGTCCACAGGCCTGGCGATCGTCAGCCATGCTGTGCACCAGGGCCGACAGATCCAGCGGCACCAGCGCCTCGGCGTCAGCCGCGCCACGCAGATAGTCCAGGGTGGCGCTGATCATGGCGTCCATCTCGTGGATGTCCTGGCGAAAGCGCTGCTGCTCCCCGGCGTCGCTCAAGCCTTCGGCACGCAGGCGCAGGCGCGTCAGAGGTGTACGCAGATCATGGGAAACCGCCGCGACAAAACGGTCACGCTCATCGAGCTGCTGACGGATCTGCGCCTGCATCTGGTTGAAGACCCGGCTGGCCTCTCGGCACTCGACGGTGCCGTCCTCGGGCAGGGGCGGCTGGTGGATGTCCTTGCCCAGGCCGCGTGCCGCGCTGACGAGCTGGCGTATGGGCTGCGAGAGCCAGCGCGCACCGATCCAGGCCACCAGCATCAGTGCCCCCAGGCGCACGCCTATGTCCAGCAGCATGCCAGGATGCAACAGCGAGGGAGGCGGCCGAGGTCCCATGGGTCCGGCCTCGAACAGGGGTGGGCGGGGTGGCGGGGGTGGCCGTAGCTCGAACATCAGCGTGAGGGCCAGCACATGGCTGGCCAGCACGGCCACGAACAGGAGCAGTGCCAGGCGGCCAAACAGGGTGGCCGGCAGCAGGCGCGCGGCCATGGCCCTCAGCCCTGCCATGCCACCTGCCCCTGCACCGAGCGGGCGTTGAACATGTAGCCGGCACCGCGCACGGTCTTGATCATGGCGGCGCCCTGCGGGTCATCGGCCAGCTTCTGGCGCAGGCGCGAAACCAGCAGGTCGATGCTGCGGTCGAATGAGTCCATGGACCGCCCCCGGGCCTGCTCCATCAGCTGGTCGCGGCTGAAGATGCGGCGCGGCATGCGCAAAAATGTGCTAAGCAGGCGGTACTCGGCATTGGAGAGGGCCACCACCAGCCCGGCCGGCGAGGTCAGGCAGCGCTCATGGCGGTCCAGCACCCAGCCGTCAAAGTGGATGACATCGTTGTCGGCCGCATCCTGTGCGGCGCCAGGGCTGGCGGCCATGCGGCGCAACACGCTCTGGATGCGCGCCACCAGCTCGCGCGGCTCGAAGGGCTTGCTCATGTAGTCGTCAGCTCCCATCTCCAGACCGAGCACGCAGTCATAGGGGCTGGAGCGTGCCGTCAGCATGATGATGGGCAAACGCGAACGCTGGCGCACCTCGCGCGCCAGGGCCAGGCCATCCGTGCCGGGCAGCATCAGGTCGAGCACGATCAGGTCGATCGGGTGGGCTGCCAGCTGGCGTCGCATCGAGATGCCGTCGCCAGCCGCATGCGCGGTGAAGCCGAAGCCGGCCAGGTAGGCGCACAACAGGGCGGTGATGCCCTCATCGTCGTCGACGATGAGGATCTGCAAAGGGGCGTTCATGGCGTGGGTGGGTGATCGGTTTCAGCCAAAAGTGTAGTCAGCACCCCCGGCGCGCAAGCGGCGAACTGGGCGGAAGATGCCCCGCATTTCGCGTCTTAAGCAGGCCTCAGGTATCAGGCCCGGTACAAAAGGGACAAACCCGTTTAACACGGTGTTTCAAGAATGGTCGGGCCAGCATCTGCCCCTGGGCCGGCGGTGGCATTTCCTCAACCTCAGCAATGAAAGGAACGATCATGAGCACGATCAGCGGGATCAGCGGCGCCAACAGCGCCTGGTCCACCATGAACGCGACGCGCAACAAGCGCCCACCCAGCCCCGAAGAGATGTTCTCCAAGGTCGACGCGGACAGCGACGGCTCGGTCAGCAAGGCCGAACTGCAGGGGATGCTGGAAGACATCAGCAAGAAGACCGGTGTCAGCAACGGCAGCAGCACCGACGAACTGTTCAGCAAGATGGACAGCAACAGCGACGGCAGCCTGTCCCAGGACGAATTGGGCAAGGGCATGAAAAGCATCATGCCGCCGCCCCCTTCGACCATGGACTTTGCACAGTCTCGCAGCGCCGGCAGCAGCAGCGACGATCTGTTCACGAAGATCGACAGCAATGGTGACGGCTCCATCAGCACCGAGGAAATGGCAAGCCTGCGCGAGTTGATGGAAAAGATGGCCAGCGCGGAAAGCGGCACGGACGACGTCACTTCCGGCGACGACGCACTCTTCAGCAAACTCGACACCGATGGCAACGGCAGCCTGAGCCAGGCCGAGTTCGAAGCCGGCCGCCCCCAGCCCGGCCAGGGACCGCAAGGCGCTGGCGGCATGCCGCCCCCGCCGCCAGCCGGTGCCGCGGCGAAAGCCGGCAATAGCACCAGCTACGACCCGCTGGACACCAACCAGGACGGCGTTGTGTCCGCGGAGGAACGCCTGGCTGGCGACTCGGCCAGCGATCCGCTGCAGGCACTCTTCAAGTCCATCGACAGCGACAGTGACGGCGCCATCAGCGCCAGCGAGTCCGACGCCTTCGTGCAGCAGCTGAGCGCACAGGTGCAGCGCCTGTCCGAAAGCGCACAGAGCTCGGACAGCGCTTCCAGCTCCGGGCAGAAAACCTCGGATCTGGCGCGGCTGGCCCGTCTGGCCTACGAGCAGATGGCCGGCGGCTGGGCCGGACAGTCCAGGGCATCCACCCTCAGCGCCGTGGCCTGAGGACAGCCCGGCGCCGGGCGGCACGGGAAAGGCCCGTGTGCGCGGCAGCCGGGTTCAGATTTTCGGCAGGAGCCCGGCAATGGCCCGGGGATAGATCAGGTGCTCCTGCGTCAGCACGCGGGCGGCCAGGGTGTGCTCGTCATCTCCCGGCAGCACGGGCACCACGGCCTGATCCAGGATGGGGCCGTGGTCCAGCTCGGCCGTGACTTGGTGCACGGTGGCGCCAGCGAACTTGCAGCCCGCCTCGATGGCGCGGCGGTGCGTGTGCAAGCCCGTGAAGGCTGGCAGCAGCGAAGGGTGGATGTTGAGCAGGCGCCCGGCGTAGTGCTCGACAAAGGCCGGCGTCAGGATGCGCATGAAACCCGCCAGCACCACCAGCGCGGGCTGATGGGCGTCGATGGCGGCCATCAGGGCAGCGTCGAAAACCTCCCGCGTGGCATGGACCTTGTGGTCCAGCACGGCCGTGGGGATACCCTTGTCGCGTGCAAACACCAGACCCTTGGCGTCGGCCTTGTTGCTCAGCACGGCGGCCACACGAGCACCGTATCTGTCTAACCAGCGCTCGCGCTCGGCGGCCTGGACGATGGCCGCCATATTGGAGCCGCCGCCTGAGATCAAAATGACGATGTTCTTCATACCGGCACGAATTATGACCCTGAGCCCCGACACCCCACCCCGCCCGCCCCAGCTCAGCACCATCGAGGCGCGTGTGCTCGGCACTCTGATGGAGAAAGCCCGCACCGTGCCGGACAGCTATCCACTCACGCTCAACTCGCTGATGCTGGGGTGCAACCAGAAGACCAGCCGCGAGCCCTTGATGGAACTGGATGAAACACAGGTCGCCGCGGCACTGGACACCTTGAAACCGCTGGGGCTGGTGCGTGAAGTCAGCGGCGGGCGCACAGCACGTTATGAGCACAACGCCCAGCGCGCCATCGGTGTGCCGGAACAATCGGCCGTGCTGCTGGGGCTGCTGATGCTGCGCGGCCCGCAAACCGCGGGCGAGCTGCGACTCAACACCGAGCGCTGGTACAAGTTTGCCGACATCTCCTCCGTCGAAGGCTTCCTGGAAGAGCTGCAAGACCGCCCCTCTGAAAGAGGCGGCCCCTTGGTCGTCAAGCTGGCCAGGTCGCCAGGCACGCGTGAACAACGCTGGGCGCACTTGCTGTGCGGCCCGGTCGACGAGACGCAAGCCGGGGCCATGCCTGCACTTCGTTCCTCAGGCGGCAGCGCCACCGGCAACACCGTGGAGCGGCTGGAACAAGTCGAAGCGGAGCTTGCACAGCTGCGTGTCACCGTGCAGCAACTGTGCGCAGAACTTGGCATGTCGCCACCTGGACAGTCGTAAACGAACGACCGTGCTAAAACCTCAAACGTTTCGGACTTGACTCCCCTTTTGGAGACCCCCATGGATTTGGCCTTTACCCCTGAAGAACAGACATTTCGCGAGGAGATCCGCGCCTGGGTGCGCGCGAACCTCCCGGCCGACATTTCACACAAGGTGCACAACGCCTTGCAGTTGACGCGTGACGATCACCAGCGCTGGGCCAGGATCCTGGGCAAGAAAGGCTGGCTGGGCTGGGGCTGGCCCCAGCAGTTCGGCGGCCCGGGCTGGAACGCCATCCAGAAACACCTGTTCGAGGAAGAAAACGCGCTGGCCGGTGCGCCGCGTGTCATTCCCTTCGGCCCGGTGATGGTGGCCCCGGTCATCATGGCCTTTGGCAGCCCCGAGCAGCAGAAGCGTTTCCTGCCCGGCATCGCCAGCGGCGAAGTCTGGTGGAGCCAGGGTTACAGCGAGCCGGGCTCCGGCTCGGACCTGGCCAGCGTGAAAACCCGCGCCGAGCGCAAGGGCGACAGATACATCGTCAATGGCCAGAAAACCTGGACCACCCTGGGCCAATATGGCGAGTGGATCTTCTGCCTGGTGCGCACCAGCAATGAAGGCAAGCCGCAGACCGGCATCTCCTTCCTGCTGATCGACATGAAGTCCAAGGGCGTCACCGTGCGCCCCATCAAGCTGCTCGACGGCGAGTGCGAGGTGAACGAGGTCTTCTTCGACAACGTCGAGGTGCCGGCCGAGAACCTCATCGGCGAAGAGAACAAGGGCTGGACCTACGCCAAGCATCTGCTCAGCCATGAGCGCACCAATATCGCCGACGTGAACCGCGCCAAGCGCGAACTGGAGCGCCTCAAGCGCATCGCCAAGGCCGAAGGTGTTTACGACGATGTGCGCTTCCGCGACGAGATCGCCAAACTGGAAGTCGACGTGGTGGCGCTGGAGATGCTGGTGCTGCGGGTATTGAGTGCGGAGAAGTCAGGCAAGAACTCGCTGGATATCGCCGGCCTGCTCAAGATCCGCGGCAGCGAGATCCAGCAACGCTACGCCGAACTCATGATGCTGGCCGCCGGCCCCTACGCCCTGCCCCTGGTCCGCGAGGCCATGGAAGCCGGCTGGCAGGGCGACTACCCTGGTGGCGTGCTGGCCAACGCGCCGCTGGCGTCTACCTACTTCAATATGCGCAAGACCACCATCTATGGCGGCAGCAACGAAGTACAACGCAACATCGTGGCTCAAACGATTCTCGGCTGAGCACAAGGAGACAGAACATGGATTTCGATTTCACCGACGACCAACAACACCTGCGCGACGCCGTGCACAAATGGGTGGAGAAAGGCTACAGCTTCGAACGCCGCCGCGGCATCGAGGCCAAGGGCGGCTTCTCGCGCGAGGCCTATACCGAACTGGCCGAACTGGGCCTCAGCGGCCTCTACATCCCCGAAGACGAGGGCGGCCTGGGCATGGGCCCCATCGAAGGCATGGTGGTCATGGAAGAGCTGGGCCGCGGCATCGTGCTGGAACCGCTGGCGCAGAGCCTGATCACCGGCGCTGTGCTGTCCGGCTACGCGGGTGCCGAACTCAAGAGCGCTTGGCTACCCAAGATTGCCAGTGGCGAGGCCCTGGTGGTGCTGGCCCAGCAGGAACGCAAGGCACGTTACCGCCTGAATGTGTGCGAGGCCACGGCCGCACAAGCCGGCAGCAGCTGGACGGTCTCCGGCAGCAAGAACATGGTGCCCGCCGGTGACCAGGCCGATGCCTTCCTGGTGCCGGCCATGGCCGGCGGCAAGCTGGCCCTTTTCCTGGTGGAGCGCACGGCCCAGGGCGTGAGCACACGTGGTTACGGCACACAGGATGGTGGCCGCGCCGCCGATGTGGTGCTGGACAAAGCTGCCGCATCACTCGTCACGGCCGATGGCCTGACCGCTCTGGAACACGCCGTGGACATCGGCATCGCCGCCGCCTGCGCCGAGGCCGTGGGGGTGATGGACGTCACCTTGACTGCCACGCTCGACTACATGAACACACGCAAGCAGTTCGGTGTGGTCATCGCCAGCTTCCAGGCCCTGCGCCACCGCGCGGCCGACATGAAGATGCAACTGGAGCTGGCCCGCTCCATGAGCTACTACGCCAGCCTCAAGCTCAATGCGCCGGCCGACGAACGCCGCCGCGCCATGGCCCGCGCCAAGGTCCAGCTGGGGCTGTCCATGCGTTTTGTGGGCCAGCAGGCGGTGCAATTGCACGGCGGCATCGGCGTGACTGACGAGCTCATCGTCAGCCACTACTTCAAGAAGCTTACGCAGCTGGAGATGACGTATGGCGACAGCCTGCACCAGCTGGGCGAAGTATCGACCCGCATGCAGGAAACGGCCGGCGTTTTCGCCTGAAAGCTCGGCGCCTTAAGGACAAAAGGCCCGCTTTGTGCGGGCCTTCTGCTTTGGGCCCACGGGGCCGGGTCGGCTCAGAGCCCCTGCAGGGCGGCGTCCAGCGCCTTGAGGTCCAAGGGCTTGACCAGGTAGCCACACGCCCCGGCCTCGCTGTAGCGGGCCCAGTCGGCCGCCAGGTCCTTGCTGCTGAGCAGGATCACGGGGATGGGCATCTGCCCGCGGGCCTGGCGCCCCCGCAGGCCGGCCAGCGTGGCCATGCCGTCGTGCAGGGGCATCTTCAGGTCCAGCAGCAGCAGATCGAAGGGCAGGCGCTCCAGCATATCCAGGGCGATCTGGCCGTTGTTGGCCAGGGAGCCGGAATGCCCGAGTTCGCGCAGCAGACGCGCGGCTACCCGCAACTGGACGGGATCGTCATCCGTCACAAGAACCCGCAACACACGTGGAGGCTGCATGGCGGGCAATGTCTGCTACACAGGAGCAAGCCCGGCAGCATGCGCCTAGTTGATCAGCAGGCGCGAGGAGCGCGGTACGTGCGCCATGAGGAACTCCATCTGGTCGGCCAGGATGCGCCGGTTGCGCAGGATGAAGTCTTCCCAGAGGCTGGGAATGTAGGGCGCGTAAAGCAGGGGCATGCCGGCCTGCTCGGGCGTGCGGCTGCTCTTGCGGTGGTTGCAGGCGCGGCAGGCGGTGACCACGTTCATCCAGTGGTCCTGTCCGTTCTGCGCAAAGGGGATGATGTGCTCGCGGGTAAGCTCGGTCTCGTGGTGGTCCTCGCCGCAGTAGGCGCAGACGTTGCGGTCACGGATGAAGAGCTTGCTGTTGGTCAGGCTGGGGCGCAGGTCGAAGGGGTTGATCGTGGGCACGCCCTTGGTGCCGATGATGCTGTTGACGGTGATGACGGACTGCTCGCCCGTGATGGCGTTGTGTCCGCCATGGAACACGGCAATCTCACCGCCCGCTTCCCAGCGCACCTCGTCGGCGGCGTAGTGCAACACCGCTTCCTCGAGCGAAATCCAGGACTGGGGCAGCCCCTGGGCCGACAGCTTCAAGACCTTCAAAACACGCCTCCTGACCGGTTACGAGAACCATCCAAACGAAACGCTTGCGTCTGCGACAGTCCCTCGGGAAGGACCGCCTCGCCATTCAGACACAATATACCCTGTTTTGATGACTGTTTGGCGTATCAGCTTGTAATCACTTGCTGGGCCGCTATCAAAAAAATATCAAGCGGATGAAAGTCTTACGCGGATTCCACCTCCCCGGCATCGCCCCGGCCTGCGCCCTGACCATCGGCAATTTCGATGGCGTGCACCGCGGCCACCAGGCCATGCTGGCGCTGCTGCGTGGCGAGGCGCAGCAGCGCGGCGTGCCCAGCTGCGCCATGACCTTCGAACCCCACCCGCGCGACTACTTCGCCGGTGCCACGGGCAACGCCGCCCTGGCGCCCGCCCGCATCGCCACCCTGCGCGACAAGCTGGCCGACCTGCAGCGCTGCGGCATCGACCAGGTGATCGTGCTGCCCTTCGATGCCCGCCTGGCGTCGCTTTCCCCGCAGGCCTTCATAGACGACGTGCTGGTGCGCGGCCTGGGTACGCGTTACGTGCTGGTGGGCGACGACTTCCGCTTCGGCGCCAAGCGGGCCGGGGACTATGCCCTGCTGGATGCAGCGGGCACCAAGCAGGGTTTCGACGTGGCGCGCATGAACAGCTACGAGGTGCACGGCCTGCGTGTCTCCAGCTCGGCGGTGCGTGCAGCCCTGGCCGAGGGCCGTATGGACAATGCGGCCCGCCTGCTGGGCCACCCGTACCACATCTCCGGCCATGTGCTGCATGGGCGCAAGCTCGGGCGTGAACTGGGCTTCAAGACCCTGAACCTGCGCTTTGCCCACTGGAAACCTGCCGCCAGCGGCATCTTCGCGGTGCTGGTGCACGGCCTGGCGGACCAGCCCCTGCGCGGGGTGGCCAACCTGGGCGTGCGGCCCTCGCTGGACCCCAATGACGTCAATGGTGGACGGGTGCTGCTGGAGACCCATTGCCTGGATTGGCCCGCCGCCCTGGGTACCGAGGGGGGCTACGGTAAAATCATCCGCGTGGAACTGCTGCACAAACTGCACGACGAGCTCAAATACGACAGTCTGGATGCCCTGAAAGCCGGCATCCACAGGGACTGCGACGCTGCACGCGCCTGGTTTAACGGGCGAATTTGACGGGGCATCACTGGCGCACCTTGCCCCGCGCCCACCCAAGCCTCCCCTGACCCGCTCCCCTGGGGCTGCCACGTCTTTCGAAAAGTTTGTCATGACTGAAAAAGTTGATTACCGCGCCACGCTGAACCTGCCCGATACCGCCTTCCCCATGCGCGGCGACCTGCCCAAGCGCGAACCGGGCTGGGTCAAGGAATGGGAAGACCAGGGCCTGTACAAGAAGCTGCGCGATGTGCGCCACGGCAAGCCGAAGTTCATCCTGCACGACGGCCCGCCCTACGCCAACGGCTCGATCCACATCGGCCACGCCGTCAACAAGATCCTCAAGGACATGATCGTCAAGGCACGCCAGCTCAAGGGACTGGACGCGCAATACATCCCGGGCTGGGACTGCCACGGCCTGCCCATCGAAAACGCCATCGAGAAGCTGCATGGCCGCAACCTGCCGCGCGACGAGATGCAGGCCAAGAGCCGCGCCTTCGCCACCGAGCAGATCGCCGGCCAGATGACCGACTTCAAGCGCCTGGGCGTGCTGGGCCAGTGGGACAACCCTTACAAGACGATGAACTTCGTCAACGAGGCCGCCGAGATCCGCGCCTTCAAGCGCGTCATGGAGCGGGGTTTCGTCTACCGCGGGCTCAAGCCCGTCTACTGGTGCTTCGACTGCGGCTCCTCCCTGGCCGAGTTCGAGATCGAGTACCAGGACAAGAAGAGCAGCACGCTGGACGTGGGCTTCGAATGCGCCGAGCCCGAGAAGCTGGCGGCCGCCTTCGGTGTTCCGAAGCTGGAGCAGCCGGCCTACGCCGTGATCTGGACCACCACCGCCTGGACCATCCCCGCCAACCAGGCGCTCAATCTGAACCCCGAGCTGGAATATGCGCTGGTGCAGACCGAGCGCGGCCTGCTGGTGCTGGCCGCCGTACTGGTCGACAAGTGCATGGAACGCTACAAGCTCACGGGCCAGGTGCTGGCCACCACCCTGGGCAAGAAGCTAGGCCTGATCAACTTCAAGCATCCGCTCCATGACGTGGATGCCGGCTACAAGCGTCTCAGCCCGGTCTATCTGGCCGACTACGCCACGGCCGAGGACGGCACGGGTATCGTGCACTCCGCGCCAGCTTACGGCGTGGACGACTTCAACAGCTGTGTCGCCCATGGCCTGAAGTACGACGACATCCTCAACCCCGTGCAGGGCAACGGCGCCTATGCCGCCGATTTCCCGCTCTTCGGCGGCCTCAACATCTGGAAGGCCGTGCCCGTGGTGCTCGAAGCGCTGAAGAACGCCGGGCGCCTGTTCGCCACCCAGGACATCACGCACAGCTACCCGCACTGCTGGCGCCACAAGACACCCGTGATCTACCGCGCCGCGGCCCAGTGGTTCGTGCGCATGGATGAAGGCACGGGCATCTTCACCAAGGACAAGGCACCGCAGACCCTGCGCCAGATGGCCCTGGCCGCCATCGACGAGACGAGGTTCTACCCAGAGAACGGCCGCACCCGCCTGCGCGACATGATCGCTAACCGGCCCGACTGGTGCATCTCGCGCCAGCGCAGCTGGGGCGTGCCCCTGCCCTTCCTGCTCGACGTGGACAGCGGCGAGCCGCATCCGCGCACACCCGAGATCATCGACCTGGCCGCCGAGGTGGTGGAGAAAGGCGGCATCGAGGCCTGGAGCAAGCTTTCCACCGCCGACATCCTGCAGCGCATCGGCGACCAGAGCAACGCCGCGCAATGGAGCAAGAGCACCGACATCCTGGAAGTGTGGTTCGACTCCGGTACCACGCACACCACCGTGCTCAAGACCTCGCACCCCGGCGCCGGCCATGAGTCCGGCCCCGAGGCCGATCTTTACCTGGAAGGTCACGACCAGCACCGCGGCTGGTTCCACTCCTCTCTGCTGACCGCCTGCGCCATGTACGGCCGCGCACCCTACCGCGGCCTGCTGACCCACGGCTTCACCGTGGACGGCCAGGGCCGCAAGATGAGCAAGAGCGTGGGCAATGTCGTAGCCCCGCAGCAGGTCAGCGAGAAGATGGGCGCCGAGATCATCCGCCTGTGGTGCGCCGCCACCGACTACTCGGGTGACCTGGGCATCGACGACAAGATCCTCGCGCGTGTGGTGGACACCTACCGCCGCATCCGCAACACGCTCAAGTTCCTGCTGGCCAATATCAGCGACTTCGATCCGGAAAAGGACGCCGTGCCGCTGGACCAGATGCTGGAGATCGACCGCTACGCGCTCAGCCGCGCGGCCGAACTGCAGGCCGAGATCCTGGCGCACTACGAGGTCTACGAATTCCACCCCGTGGTCGCCAAGCTGCAGGTCTACTGCAGCGAGGACCTGGGCGCCTTCTACCTGGACGTGCTCAAGGACCGCCTGTACACCACGGCGCCGAAGTCCCTGGCGCGCCGCAGCGCCCAGACCGCGCTGTACCAGATCACCCAGGCCATGCTGCGCTGGATGGCGCCTTTCCTGAGCTTCACAGCCGAGGAGGCGTGGAAGGTGGCGGGTTCCTCCGACTCGATCTTCATGGAGACCTATGTCGATCTGGGCCAGCCCGACGCCGCCCTGCTGGCCAAGTGGGCCCGCCTGCGCGAAATCCGCGATGCAGTGAACAAGGACATCGAAGCGCTGCGCGCTGCGGGCAAGGTTGGGGCTTCACTGCAAGCGAATATCGTATTGAAAGCACACCTGATTGACTACGCACTGCTATCCAGTCTGAGAGAAGACCTAAAGTTCATCTTCATCACCTCGGCCGTCACGCTGCAGGAAGGCTCTACTCTGGCTGTGGAAGTCACTCCCAGCAGCGCCACCAAATGCGAACGCTGCTGGCACTACCGCGACGACGTCGGCACCGACGCCGCCCACCCCACCCTGTGCGGCCGTTGCACCAGCAACCTCTACGGCCAGGGCGAAACGAGGAAGGTCGCCTGATGGCGCGCCAGTCCAACGCCGGCGGCCTGCTGAAATGGCTGGGCCTGGCCTTCCTCATCCTGGTGGTGGACCAGCTCACCAAGGTGCTGATCCTGGCCTGGTACCACTATGGTGAAGCCACCGAGCTGACCAGCTGGCTCAACATCGTGCGCGTGCACAACCGCGGCGCAGCCTTCTCCTTCCTGGCCGGGGCCGACGGCTGGCAGCGCTGGTTCTTCGTGGGCATAGGCATCGCCGCCGCCCTGTTCATCATCCACCTGCTGCGCACCCATGCCGGCCAGCGCCTGTTCTGCCTTGCGCTGAGCTGTGTCATGGGCGGCGCGCTGGGCAATGTGCTGGACCGTCTGCTGCACGGTTATGTGGTGGACATGGTGGACTTCCACATCGGCAGCTGGCACTTCCCGGCCTTCAACGTGGCCGACAGCGCCATCACCCTGGGGGTGATCCTCCTCCTGCTTGACGAGCTTTTGCGGGTGCGGCGCTCCCGCGCCTGAGCGCGGCGGGGCTTGCCCTAAACTGGCACCATGAGCAATCCCTCAGCCCACGGTGCCAGCCGCAGCAATCTCGGTCGGCTCAACGAGATCGCCGGCGTTCTGGTGCGCCACGGCCTGGGCGAGCTGGTGCGTCGCTGGGGCCTGGCGGCGGCCCTGGAAAAAGCCGGGCACCGCCTGCACTGGGACCATGCCGCCGACCTGGCCCAGCTGCCGCCACCGGTGCAACTGCGCAAGGCGCTGGAGGAACTGGGCCCCACCTTCGTCAAGCTCGGCCAGATCCTGGCCGGCCGCGCCGACATGTTCGGCCCTGAGTGGATCGCCGAATTCGAGAAGCTGCACAGCCATGTGCCGGCCCTTCCCTTTGAAAGCTTGCGCCCCCAGTTGCGCGAGGACCTGGGGGCCGAACCCGAGGACATCTTTGCCCGCTTCGACACCACCCCGCTGGCCGCCGCCTCCATTGCCCAGGTACACCGCGCCCGGCTGAAAGACGGCGCCGAGGTCATCGTCAAGATCCGCCGCCCCGGCATTCGCGAGGTGATCGAGGCCGATCTGCGCCTGCTCGATCGCCTGGCCGTACTGGCCGAGGCCGAGCTGCCCGCGCTGGCCCCCTACCGCCCGCGCCAGCTGCTGCGCGAGTTCGGCCGCTCCCTGCAACGCGAGCTGGACTTGGCCAGCGAATGCCGGTACGCCGAGCGCCTGGCCAAGAACATGGCGGCCCTGCCCTTCGTGCAGATCCCACGCATCCACTGGGCCTGGACCCATGAACGCGTCAATGTGCAGGACCATGTGGACGGCATTCCTGGCCATGCGCTCGACCAGCTCGACGGCGCCGGCCTGGACCGGCAACTGCTGGCGCGGCGCGGCGCGCAGGCCGTGCTCAAGATGATCGTGGAAGACGGCTTCTTCCACGCTGACCCGCACCCGGGGAATGTCTTTTACCTGCCGGGCAACCGCCTGGCCTTCATCGACTTCGGCATGGTGGGGCATCTCTCCCTGCGCCGACGCCACCAATTGCTGAAACTGCTGCTGGGCCTGGTGCAGCGCGAGTCGCAGGCCGTGGTGGATGTGCTGCTGGACTGGACGCGCGATGGCCAGCCGGTGCCGCAAGAGAAACTGGAAAACGACATCGAGGCCTTTGTCGACCAGTACCACGGCACGCCACTGGCCGAACTGAGCCTGGGCCGCATGCTGGTGGACGTGACCGCCATCCTGCGCGACAACCGCCTGGCCCTGCCGGCCGATCTGGCCCTGCTGATCAAGGCCTTCATCACGCTGGAAGGACTGGGCCGCGGCCTGGACCCGGGCTTCAACATGGCGGGTGAGGCCCTGCCCTTGCTGCAACAGGTGACCCGGGCACGCTACAAGCCTTCGGCGCTGGCCCGGCGTACCTGGGGTTCCTGGCTGCGCCTGCTGGACGTGGCCGAGCAGCTGCCACAGGATCTGGGACGCATGCTGCGCCGCGTCCGCCAGGGCCACATGGGCCTGGACATCGAGAGCCGCTCGCTGCGCCACGTGGGCAGGCAGCTCGACCGTGCGGCCAACCGCCTTTCGCTGGCGCTGATCATCGCAGCGCTGATCATCGGCTCCTCCATCGTGATGACCGTGGGCGGCGGACCAACCCTGCTGGGCCTGCCGGCCTTCGGCCTGCTGGGCTTCCTGGGCGCCGCTGTGGGCGCCTTCTGGCTGGGCCGGGCCATCTGGCGCAGCCAGCGGCACGAAGACGAAGACCGCTAGCCTGCGTCGGGAACGCATCCCTGAAAAAAAGGCCGCGGGATGCTCATCCCGCGGCCTTTTTGCCACTTGCGCTGACCAGCCCTTGCGCGGGCGACTGGCGTGGACACGCGGGCCCTGCTGGACTTTCTGGTCGAGCGCGCAGTAACCTGAGAAACCAGGGCCCGATGTTTACAACGTCAGGATGGTGCAACCCGTGGTCTTGCGGGCTTCCAGGTCGCGGTGCGCCTGCTGCACTTGGTCCAGCGGATACCGCTGCGCAATATGAATCTTCACCTTGCCGCTGCTCACCATGGCGAACAGGTCGTCGGCCATGCTCTGCGTGGTCTCGCGCGTGGTGATGTGGCTGAACAGGGTCTGGCGCGTGACGTAGATCGAGCCCTTGGCCGCCAGGCTGCCCGGCGCAAAAGGCGGCACCACCCCGGAGGCATTGCCAAAACTGGCCATCAGGCCGAAGGGCCGCAGGCAATCCAGCGATTTGTCCCAGGTGTCCTTGCCCACCGAGTCGTAGACTACCTTCACGCCCTTGCCGCCGGTGATCTCCTTCACGCGGGGCAGAAAATCTTCCTTGTTGTAGTTGATCACATGCGCGGCACCGTTGGCCTTCGCGAGTTCGCACTTGGCGTCCGAGCCCGCGGTGCCGATCAGCTGCAGGCCCTGGGCCCTGGCCCACTGGCAGGCGATCAGGCCCACACCACCGGCGGCGGCATGGAAAAGCACGTGGTCACCGGGCTGCAGGGCCTCGACCGGGCGCACCCGGTTGAAGAGGTACTGCACGGTCAGGCCCTTGAGCATCATGGCCGCGCCGGTCTCGAAGGAGATGTCGTCCGGCAGCTTGCACACGGTCTTGGCCGGCATCACCCGCACCTCGCAGTAGGCGCCGGGCGGCTGGCTGGCGTAGGCGGCGCGGTCACCGACCTTCAGGTGCGTGACACCCTCGCCCACCGCCTCGACGATGCCCGAGGCTTCCATGCCCAGCTGCAAGGGCATGGGCAGCTGGTAGACACCGCTGCGCTGGTAGACGTCGATGAAGTTCAGGCCGCAGGCCTTGTGCCGGATGCGGATCTCGCCCGGGCCGGGTTCGCCCACCATCACCTCGACGACCTTGAGCTGCTCGGGTCCGCCGTGCTGGTCGATGCGCACAGCGCGGGAAGAAATCTGGGTCATGTCTAGTCTCCTGGTAATGCGCAAAATTCTACGTGAGCATACGAGTACCCGTCGGCGCCGGGGCATTGCTCCCCGTGCGACAGCAGATACACCCCCAGCTTGCTACAGTGCAACCCCATGCACACCCGTCTGTCCCCCTCCACCGCCCTGCTCCTGACCCTCCCGCCCCTGATGTGGGCCGGCAACGCCGTGGTGGGCCGTTTGGTGGGCGAACTCGTGCCCCCCATGATGCTCAACCTGCTGCGCTGGGTCCTGGCCGGCCTGATCCTGCTGCCACTGGCAGCCTGGGTGCTCAGGCGCGACAGCGGCCTGTGGCCGCACTGGCGGCGTTTTGCCATGCTGGGCCTGCTCAGCGTGGGCGCTTACAACGCCCTGCAGTACCTGGCGCTCAAGACCTCCTCGCCCATCAACGTCACCCTGGTGGCCGCCAGCATGCCGATCTGGATGCAGCTCATCGGCCGCCTCTTCTTCAAGGCCCCGGTGTCACGGCGGCAGCTGTTGGGCGCCCTGCTGTCCATCAGCGGCGTGCTGCTGGTGCTCAGCCGCGGCCACCTGGACACCCTGCTGCAGGTCCAGCTGCTGCCGGGCGACATCTATGTGCTGATTGCGTCCATCTGCTGGGCCTTCTACAGCTGGATGCTGGCACGCCCGGGCGGCGAGCCCGACAGACTGCGTGGCGACTGGGCTGCCTTCCTGCTGGCGCAGATCGTCTTCGGCCTGGCCTGGTCGGCGCTGTTTGCCGCCGGTGAATGGGTGGTGGTGGACCAGCCCATCGTCTGGGGCTGGCCGCTGATCGCGGCCCTGGTTTTCGTGGCCGTCGGCCCGGCCGTGCTGGCCTACCGCGCCTGGGGCATGGGCGTGCAGCGAGCGGGCCCCACCGTGGCCAGCTTCTTCGGCAACCTCACGCCCCTGCTCGCCGCGCTGATGTCCGCCGCCCTGCTGGGCGAACTGCCCCAGCCCTACCACGGTGCGGCCTTCGTGCTCATCGTCAGCGGGATCGTGGTGTCGTCGCGGCGACAATAGGCACACAAGGAATGGCCCGGTAGAAAAAGACCATCAGCAACAGGGGATGATCTTGAAACAAGTTCTATTGCGCTACCTCGCGGTGTCTGTCCTCTTGATGGCGGGCTGCGGCGGCGGCGGTGGGGGCGGCGGCGGATCCGGTGGCAGTGCGGTCGCAAGCAGCACACCCGCCATCAGCGCACAACCCAGCGGGCTGACGGTCTACGAAGGTCAGTCCGCAACATTTTCGGTCACGGCGTCAGGCGGCGCTCTGGCCTACCAATGGCGCAAGGGCGGTATCGACATATCCGGCGCGACCAGTGCCAGCTACACGACACCCGTCACGACTTTGCCGGACGACGGCAGTTCCTACAGCGTCGTCGTCACAAACTCCCTCGGAACGGCCACGAGCGCCGTCGCCACACTCACGGTACGGCCAGCGACGCCGACGATCACGACGGCGCCGACAGACCAGAACGTCATCGCCGGGCAGACGGCCACCTTCACCGTCAGCGCCGATGGGCGACCCACCCTGGCCTACCAATGGCGGAAAAATGGCGCCGACATCACTGGCGCCAACTCGTCAAGTTACTCGACCCCTGTGACCGTCAACGACAACGGGAGCCAGTACTCGGTCGTCGTCAGCAACACGGCGGGCTCGGCCACCAGTTCGGCGGCGACTCTCACCGTACAAACGTCGGCCATCGGCCACCTTGTGATCTCCGAGGTCTCGAGCTGCTACTACGCCGACATCGACTGCTGGCTCGAGGTCTACAACCCCACGGGTTCGGCCATCGATCTGTCCGCTTACCAGCTCCTGTCCAGCAGTGTTGATGTCACCGCGGGCGGGGCACTGACCACCACCACCTTCACCCTCCCCAGCCTGTTCGTACCGGCCGACGGATATGTCGTGATCTCGGGGAACGCCCGCAGCGCTGCGCAGCGGGGCAGCCAGATGGTCCGGCTGCGCACTGGCAACCAGGTCCCGTTCTGGACCAACGGTGGCTTCATCGAACTGCTGAATACCGGCACGACGATCGACTTTGTCCGGTTCGGCCCGTCGGCCCAGACACCGACGACCGGCAGCCACTGGTCGGGATCTTCGGCATCGGCATTGCCCTACACGGCCAACGACTATGGCAAGTCCATCGTGCGGGCCTACCCGCGCAGTGCCGACACGGACAGCAACACAGCCAGCGACTGGACCGGCGTCAACTGGTCCACCCCCGCCGGGCGTAATGATGTGCCCGGCAATGCCACAGACGCCGATGCAGACGGCATTCCGGACAGCGCGGAGACCGCCGGAGGCACCTTCGCAGGCCTGGACCTCTATGCCATGGGCGCCCGCACGGGCCAGCGCAACCTCTTCATCGAAGTCGACCGCATGAACAGTGCCGATCCCGGTGTGATCCCCCGTTCTGAATCACTGCAGAAGGTCGTGGATGCCTTCTCGGCCAAAGGCATCGCCGTGCATTTCGACGCCGGCACGGCCTTCAGCGCCAGCTTCTCACGCGCTTCCTTCAATCTGGGGCAGGGCAGCAACCTTGCGGATTACGAGCCCTGCGTGACCTTCAACCAGACCACGTGCAACCTGAACAGCAGCAGCCGGCGCAGTATCTACGACTGGAAAGACGATTCGATGGACCTGCGCCGTCGGGCGATCTTCCATTACCTGCTGTTTGCCAACTCACAGAACGCCAACGGCAGTTCCGGCTCGTCCGGCCTTGCAGAACTGCCGGGCAACGATCTCATCGTGTCCATGGGCGGCTGGGGTTTCACCACCGCTCCCACGGCGAACCTGAACATGCTGATCAACATGCAGGCGTCGACCCTCATGCACGAACTGGGCCACAACCTGAACCTGCGACACGGTGGCAACGAGAACACCAACTACAAGCCCAATTACTGGAGCGTGATGAACTACCTCTATCAGCTCAACGGTCTCGACGCCAACCCCGCAGGGGGCACGGCGTATCAGCGCTGGCGCAAGGAGCAGGGTGACAGCACACCCACCCTGTGCGCCCTGGCCAACTCGCCGTGCGGGGCCCCGTCAGGGTTCGTCATGAATTACTCGGATGGCAGCAGCAGCGCTCTGAACGAGGCCAGCCTGCAGGAGTCCGCCAATATCGGCAGGGGCAGTACCTCGGGCGCCTATGCGGACTGGGATCTGAACAACAGCCTGACGTCCGGGGCGATCGCGCGGGATCTGAATGCAGACAGCAGCCAGACCACGCTGACGGACCATGATGACTGGAGCAACCTCCTGCTGCCATTCGTGCGCAGTTACTCCGCCAACTCGGGCCTCAGCGCGTTGAGGTCCTCCAGTTCGAGCAGCGCGGCCGTCCCCAACCCGATCACGGCAGACGAACAGCCTGTCGCCCACGAGATTGCACCGCCCGCCCGCTTCTTCGAGGAGTTGCGTCGTGCCCGCTGATGGTCGTCACCACTGGCCGGGCATGGTCGTGCTGCTTGCCAGCATGACCGCCGGCTGCGCCGCGGACACTTCACGCCCGACGCATGAGGCCACGCCCCCTCTGGAAACCGTGGTCCGCGAACTGCATCCCGCGGGGCCGACGGTGGTGCGCGCCTGGCGCAGCGGCGCCGATGCCCCGCCCTATCGCATCGAAATTCAGCGTGCCCGGTCGGGACGGCTGCTGATCGGGCAGGCGCGTCTGCTGAACGAGCCCGAGGGCCACTGGTTTATCGTGAGCTCGAGTGGTCAGAAGCTGCCCTTGCCCGGTGACGCGCAGGGGTCGGCAGTGACATTTGATGCGTCCGGGCAACGTTGGCAGGTCCGCGTCCTGAAGCAGGACACCCCAGTCATGACACCCGGGATTGCAGTGGAAGGCGAAGCGACCCTGGACCTGCTGCTCGAACGTCAGCCCTGACAGGCCGCCGGACGAAGCGCCGGCACACTTCCGGAATACGGAAGGTCGCTCAGTAAGTCCCGGGATAGGCACCACCATCGGCCAGCACGTTCTGACCGTTGATGTAGCCCCCGTACTGGCTGCAGAGGAAGGCGCAGATGGCGCCGAACTCCTCGGGGGTACCGAAGCGCTGGGCGGGGATGGTCATGCGACGGGCGTTGGCGATGTCCTCGATGGGCTTGCCGGTCTTCTGCGCCGCACCTTGCATGGTGTGCTTGAGACGGTCGGTGTCGAAGGCACCGGGCAGCAGGTTGTTGATGGTCACACCCTTGGCGGCAATCCTGGCATTGCGTGACACGCCGGCCACGAAACCCGTCAGGCCGCTGCGCGCGCCGTTGGACAGGCCCAGGATGTCGATGGGTGCTTTCACCGCGCTGGACGTGATGTTGACGATACGGCCATAACCACGTGCGGCCATGCCGTCCACGGTGGCCTTGATCAGCTCGATGGGCGTGAGCATGTTGGCGTCCAGCGCCTTGATCCAGGCCTCGCGGTCCCAGTCGCGGAAGTCACCGGGCGGAGGGCCGCCGGCGTTGGTGACGACGATGTCGAAGTCCTTGCGCTGGGCGAAGATGGCTTCGCGGCCGGCCACGGTGATGATGTCCACCGGCACGGCCAGCACCTGCACACCCTTGGCCTCACTCTTGAGCTGGGCCGCAGCGGCCTGCAGTGCCTCGGCACCTCGCGCCACGATCACCACGTTGACGCCTTCGCGCGCCAGCGCCTGCGCGCAACCGAAACCGAGCCCCTTGCTGGCGCCCCCCACCAATGCCCACTTGCCTGCGATGCCGAGATCCATGATGTTCGTCCTGTGTCGAGAGGTTTGAAGAAGGGGATGATACGGAGGCCGTCTGACCTTTGCCCGGGCGGGACTCTCAGTCCGCTGCCGCGCGCGCGGCACGACCGAAGACAAAGATGCCGGCCAGCACCAGCACCGTGCCGGCCACAACCCAGCCTGTAAAAGGTTCACCCAGGAGCCACACTCCCATGAGGATGGTGGACATGGGGCCGACCATGCCGGCCTGCGCGGCCGCGCCGGCACCGATGCGCTCCACGGCCATCATGACCAGCAACACCGGCACGGCCGTGCAGGCCGTGGCATTGAGCAGGGACAACCAGATCACCTCGGGTGCCACCTGCGCCGCCGACAGGGGGCGCAGCAGCGCGAACTGCAGGAGGCAGAACAGGCAGGCCACGCTGGTGGCCAGACCCACCAGGCGCAGGGAGCCCAGGCGCTGCACCAGCTCGCCGCTGTAGCTGAGATAGAGCGCATAGCTGATGGCACTCAGGAACACCAGCAACGAACCCCAGGCCACGTCGGCCCCCGCCAAGGTCACCTCGCGCCCGAACACGAGCAACACGCCCGCATAACTGATGAGCGTGCCCAACACCTGCATGCGTGAAGCCCGCCGGCCATACAGAAGCCAGCCGATCAGGAGCACGATGGTGGGCGTGAGGTAGAGCACGAGGCGCTCCAGCGAGGCCGTGATGTAGGCCAGGCCCGCGAAATCCAGAAAGCTGGCCAGGTAATAACCACTGAAGCCCAGGCCCAGCACGCCCAGCCAGTCGCGCCTTGTGAGCGACGGCTTGCCCCGGCTGGCCCACCAGCCCATGACGGCGAACAGCGGCAAGGCGAACAGCATGCGGTACATGATGAGCGTGACCGCATCCACACCGTGCCGATAGGCCAGCTTGACGATGATGGCCTTGCCGCTGAAGGCGATGGCGCCGACGATGGCCAGCACCAGGCCGGTTGCCATGTTTTTGCTGGCGCCCTGTGAGACCACGTCAGATCACTCAATAGCCCGCCGCCTGGCCGTCGCGGCGTGCGTCGCTGGCCGCCACGTAACCCTGCACCTTGGGGTCGCCGGCGCGCCAGATGAACTGGCCGGCGCCGAAGTCCTGGTAGGAGTCGTTGATGACCTCCATGCGGTGGCCGCGTGCCGACAGGCCCTGCACCGTGGCCGGGTTCATCGTCGCCTCGACGTTGATCTCGAACCCGGCGTTGTAGCGCCAGCGCGGCGCGTCGCAGGCGGTCTGGGGGTTCTGGCCGTAGTCCAGCATGCGCACCAGGGTCTGCAGGTGGCCCTGGGGCTGCATATTGCCGCCCATCACGCCGAAGCTCATCACCGGCTGGCCGTCTTTCGTCAGGAAGGCCGGGATGATGGTGTGGATGGGCCGTTTGCCCGGCGCCACCAGATTGGCCTTGTTCAGGCCATTGGCGTCCACGTTGAAACCGTGGCCGCGGTTCTGCAGGCTGATGCCGAAGGTGGGCTCCACGCAGCCCGAACCGAAGCCCATGAAATTGCTCTGGATGAAGCTGATCATCATGCCGTTCTCGTCGGCCGCGGTCAGGTAGATGGTGCCGCCCTTGACCGGGTTGCCGGCCTTGAAGTCCTGCGCCTTTTTCATGTCGATCAGTTTGGCACGGCTGGCCAGGTAGGCGTCATCGAGCATTTGCGCGGGGGTCACCTCCATGGCAGAAGGCTCGGCCACATAGCGGTAGACGTCGGCAAAGGCGAGTTTCATGGCCTCGATCTGCAGGTGCTGCGAATCCACGCTGTCCACGGGCATCGAACCCAGGTCGAACTTGTCCAGGATGCCCAGGGCCATCTGCGCGGCTATGCCCTGGCCATTGGGCGGGATCTCGTGCAGGGTGTAGCCACGGTAGTTCTTGGCCAGGGGCTGCACCCACTCGGGCTTGTAAGAGGCCAGGTCACTGGCCTTGAGGACACCGCCACACTCCGCGGCAAATTTCTCGAGGGCCTGGGCGATCTCGCCGCGGTAATAGGCCTCGCCCCGGGTCTGGGCAATCAGGCGCAGGGCCCGGGCCGCGGCCCTGAACTGGAACAGCTCGCCCACATTCGGCGCGCGGCCCCAGGGCAGGAAACTCTGGGCAAAACCCGGCACGCCCTGCAGCTCGGGCGTGGCGGCCGCCCACTTCTGCTGCACCACTACAGGGATGAGGTAACCCCGCTCGGCAACCTCGATGGCCGGCTCCAGCAGGTCGGCAAAGGGCAGCTTGCCGAAACGCTCGCTCAAGGCCACCCAGCCGGCCACGGCACCGGGCACGGTGACGGCGTCGATGCCGCGCTTGGGCGGCGTCTTGGCGCCGTCGCCGTACTTGGCGCGGAAGTACTCGGGTGTCCAGCCCTGCGGCGCGCGACCCGAGGCGTTGAGGCCATGCAGCTCCTTGCCGTCCCAGAGGATGGCGAAGGCATCGCTGCCCAGGCCGTTGCTGACCGGCTCGGTCAGTGTGATGGCTGCCGCCGCGGCAATGGCCGCGTCCACCGCATTGCCACCCTTTTGCATCATGCGCAGACCGGCCTGCGCGGCCAGAGGGTGCGAGGTGGAGACGACGTTGCGCGCGAAGACGGGCAGACGCGTGCTGGTGTAGGGGGTGCTGTAGTTGAAGTTCATGGGTGTTTTCTCGCGAGGGACGCCGTGGAACCGGCCTGGCCGGGCCACTGGCGTCGTCCCCCTCAGGGGGAAGGCGCCCTCAGGGGCGACTCAGGGGGACCTTAATCCGCAGTGATTTTGCGTTCGGTGATGACCTTTTTCCACTTGGCCGATTCGGCCTTCACCGTGGCGGCAAAGGCCTGCGGCGTGCCACCGGTGGTTTCGGCCCCCAGGCGCGCAAAACGCTCCTTCAGATCAGGCTCGGCCAGCGCGGCGTTCACCGCCTGGTTGACGCGGGCCACGATCTCCGGCGGCAGACCACGCGGACCGTAGACACCGAACCAGGTCACCGATTCGAAACCCGGCAGGAGTTCGGCCACGGCCGGCAGCTCAGGCACCAGCGCGCTGCGTTTGGGACTGGTCACGGCCAGGGCACGCAGCTTGCCATCGCGCACATGGGGCATGCCCGAGACCACGGAGTCGAACAGCACATCGACCTTGCCGCTGATCAGGTCGGCAATCGACAGGCCGGTACCGCGATAAGGGATGTGCACGAGGAAGGTGCCCGACTGCGCCTTGAAGATCTCGGTGGACAGGTTGGAGATGGTGCCGTTGCCACTGGAAGCGTAGTTCAGCCGCCCCGGGTTCTGGCGTGCATAGTCGATGAATTCGCGCAGGTTCTTTGCAGGCGAGGTCATGGGCACCAGGATCACCTGGGGCGAACTGGCCACGTAGACGACGGGCGTGAAATCGGCTTCAGCGTTGTAGGGAATCTTGGGGTTGATGGCCGGGCCGATGCTGTGCGTGCTCGAGGTGGTGAGCAGCAGGGTGTAGCCATCGGGCGCAGCCTGTGCCCCGGCCAGGGCGCCGATGGTGCCGCCAGCACCGGGTTTGTTGTCCACCACGATGGACTGGCCCAGCTTCTTGCCCAGTTCCTGCGAAAGAGCGCGCGCGAGGATGTCGGTAGCGCCGCCGGGCGGGAAGGGCACAACCAGGCGCACGGGCTTGTTCGGCCAGGTCTGGGCCGCCAGCGGCAAGGCCAGGGACAGACCGAAGGCCAGCAGGCCGGTCAACAGCTTGGATTTCATGAACGGACTCCTCTGAGGCAAAAAGTAAGAACGGCACCCGCAGGTGCCGTTCCAGTTTAGGGCCTGTTCGCACCAGTTCCTCAAGTACGAACGGTCCCTGGGCGAGCGACGTGGTCACTCCTCGACGAAGGCTTCCTCGCGCTTGGACTTGATGGATGGCAGCAGCACGATGATCAGCAGCAGCAGCGCCATGCCCAGCAGCGTGGCCGACAGCGGACGCGTGACCAGCACGCTCCAGTCGCCACGCGAGAGCAGCAGGGCGCGGCGCAGGTTCTCTTCCATCATCGGGCCCAGGATCAGCCCCAGCAGCAGCGGAGCGGGCTCGACCCCCAGTTTGATGAAGCCGTAGCCGATGACACCGAAGATGGCCACCATCCAGACGTCCCAGGTGTTGTTGTTGGTGGAGTACACGCCGATGGCGCAGAACAGCACGATGGCGGGGAACAGCCAGCGATAGGGCACGGACAGCAGCTTGATCCAGATGCCGATCAGCGGCAGGTTGAGCACGATCAGCATCAGGTTGCCGATCCACATGGACGCGATCAGGCCCCAGAACAGTTCGGGGTTGCTGGTCATCACCTGCGGGCCGGGCTGGATGTTGTGGATGGTCATGGCGCCGACCATCAACGCCATCACCGGGTTGGGCGGAATGCCCAGCGTCAGCAGCGGGATGAAAGAAGTCTGGGAACCCGCGTTGTTGGCCGACTCGGGTGCGGCCACGCCGCGGATATTGCCCTGGCCGAACGGTACCTCGCCCGGCTTGAGCTTGGTCTTCTTCTCGATCGAGTAGGCCGCAAAGGCCGACAGCAGCGCACCGCCGCCGGGCAGGATGCCCAGCATGGAGCCCAGGGCCGTGCCGCGCAGCACCGCCGGGATCATGCGCTTGAAGTCTTCCTTGGAGGGATAGATGTGGGTGACGTTGCCCGTGAACACCTCGCGCTTGTCTTCGGGATGCGAGAGATTCTGGATGATCTCGCCGTAGCCGAACACGCCCATGGCGATCACGATGAAGCCGATGCCGTCGGTCAGTTCCGGGATGTCGAAGGAGTAACGCGCCACGCCGGAGTTCACGTCGGTTCCCACCAGGCCCAGCAGCAGGCCCAGGATGATCATGGCGATCGCCTTGAGCAGCGAGCCCGAGGCCAGCACCACGGCGCCGATCAGGCCCAGCACCATGAGCGAGAAGTACTCGGCCGGGCCGAACTTGAAGGCCACCTCGGTCAGCGGGGCGGCAAAGGCCGCCAGGATCAGCGTGCCCACACAGCCGGCGAAGAAGGAGCCCATGCCGGCCGCCGCGAGCGCGGGGCCCGCGCGGCCCTTGCGGGCCATCTGGTAGCCGTCGATCACGGTCACCACCGAAGACGATTCACCCGGCAGGTTGACCAGGATGGCGGTGGTGGACCCGCCGTACTGGGCCCCGTAGTAGATACCGGCCAGCATGATCAGCGCAGCCACCGGCGGCAGGGCATAGGTGGCCGGCAGCAGCATGGCGATGGTGGCGATCGGGCCCACGCCCGGCAGCACGCCGATCAGCGTGCCCAGCAACACACCGATGAAGCAATACAGCAGGTTCTGGAAAGTGAAAGCGACGCCGAAACCCAGCGCGAGATTGTTGAAAAGTTCGAGTTCCATGTTCTTGTACCCCTCAACCCGTGATGAAAGTAGGCCAGACCTGGAACTGCAGGTTGAGCAGTTTCACGAACGCACCGTAGCTGATGATGGCCAGGATGGTGGCCAGCACCAGCACTTCACGCAGCTTGAACTTCTCCCCCGCCAGGCTGGCCAGGATGGTCAGGCCGAAAATGGCGGCGATCAGGCCCATGGCGGGGATACCGAACTTGGGCAGACCGCCAAGCAGAACGCCGAACAGGATGTTGGCGCCAATGATGTAACCCAGCGGCCGCCATGCCATGCTGCCCAGCTTGTCACCGGTCTCCGTCTTAGTCACGACACCCTTGAACATGATCAGCCCGCCCAGGATGGCCAGGATGATGCCCAGCATCAGCGGGAAGTAGCCGGGGCCCATGCGGGCGCCGGTGCCGATGTTGTAGGTGGTGGCGCCGATGGCGAAGCTCCCCCCCACGACGGTAAACATCAGGCCGGAGTAAAAATCTTTTTCACTCTTGATGAATCTCACGAATTTGTCTCCTACGGGCCATGCCCGAAACAAGCAGGATTCTGCCCCGGAATAAGTGTCATGCCGAATGTGGATTACACCTATTCCCTCGAGAGCGAGCGAAGGCTGGCAGGGAATACCCTAGGTGAATTGGGTGCGCGTGCGCCGCGGCGGTGCGCAGGTCAGCTTCAGGTCAGGGGCGGCGTGGCGCCGAGCACCTCATCGATCACCGTGAGCCCCTCGGCGACGCGCAATGCACCAGCCAGGCGCAGCGGGCGCATGCCGTCGGCCACGGCCTGGCGCTTGAGAGCGTCGATGTTCGGCTCGCGGCTGACCTTGTCCTTGAAGGCCTCGCTGATGACCAGCAGTTCGTACAGGCCCATGCGGCCCTGGAAGCCCGTCATGCGGCAGTCCACGCAGCCCACCGGCTTGAAGGGCTTGTAACCGCCGCTGATGTTCCAGGGCTTGACCATCTCGGCCAGGTGCTCCTTGGTGGCCGCCTCGTCGCGCACCTTGCATTGCGCGCACAGGGTGCGCACCAGGCGCTGGGCCAGCACGCCCAGCACGGTGGCATTGAGCAGGTAGGGCGGGATGCCCAGCTCCATCAGCCGCGTGATGGCCGAGGGCGCGTCATTGGTGTGCAGGGTGGAGAACACCAGGTGGCCGGTCAGCGCGGCCTGCACCGCCATCTCTGCGGTTTCCAGGTCGCGGATTTCGCCCACCATGATGATGTCCGGGTCCTGCCGCATCAGGGCGCGCAGGCCCTCGGGAAAACCAAAATCAAGCTGCGGCTGCACCTGGGTCTGGTTGAAGGCCGGCTCGATCATTTCGATCGGGTCTTCCACCGTGCTGACGTTGACCTCTTCGGTCGCCACGCGCTTGAGCGTGGAGTACAGCGTGGTGGTCTTGCCCGAACCCGTGGGCCCGGTCACCAGAATGATGCCGTGCGGGCGCTTGACCAGCGCTTCCCAGCGCTGCGCGTCGTGCGGGGAGAAACCCAGTTCTGCCAGGTCCTTGACCGTGGTGTCCGGGTCGAAGATACGCATCACCATCTTCTCGCCGAAGGCCGTGGGCAGGGTGGAAATACGCATTTCCACCTCGTCGCCGCCGGGGTTGCGGGTCTTGATCCGCCCGTCCTGCGGTCGGCGTTTCTCGATGATGTCCATGCGGCCGAGCAGCTTTATGCGGGCCGTCATGGCGGTGAGCACGCCCATGGGCATCTGATAGACGGGGTGCAGCACACCGTCGATGCGGAAGCGGATCACACCCTGTTCGCGCCGCGGCTCCAGGTGGATATCGCTGGCGCGCTGGTCAAAGGCGTACTGCCACAACCAGTCCACCACCTGGACCACGCTCTGGTCGTTGGCATCCAGTTGTTTGTTGCTCTTGCCCAGTTCCACCAGCTGCTCAAAGCTGGCGCCCGTGTTGCCGCTGCCCGACTTCATGGCAGCGCGCACCGACTTGGCCAGGGCAAAGAACTCGGCCGTGTAGCGTGTGATCTCGCCCGGGCTGGCGATCACCCGGCGCACGCTGCGACGGGTCTGGCGCTCCACCTCGCCTACCCAGTCGGTGATATAGGGCTCGGCCGTGGCCACCACCACCTCGTTGGGCAGCACCTGCACCGGCAGCACACGATGGCGCTCGGCATAGGCTGCGCTCATGGTGTCGGCCACCTTGCCCACGTCCACCTTGAGCGGATCGATGCGCAGGTAATCCAGGCCGGCGCGGCCGGCCAGCCACTGCGTGAGGCTTTCCACGTCCAGCGGCTTGTGGTCCACGGCACGGCGGATGGAGACGCTGGCCAGGCGCAGCAGCGGGTGCTGGGCGCTTTCGGCCTGCGAACAGCGCGCAATGGTGCGCTGCGCCTCCTCGTCGGCGATCACACCATCGGCCAGCAGCCAGTCGACCAGCCGGCGCCAGTCGACCGGGCCCACGTGCTCGGACTTGGACAGGCTCTTGAGTTTGGGCTGGGCGCTCATAAGGTCAATCAATGAGGGGTTTGAAGCCGCGCAGCCACTTGGTGGCGGGCAGGCCCCACTGAGTCTGGATGATTTCGGCCCGCTCGGCAAGCACGGCACGCTTCGGGCGCGAGGGTGTGCGCTGCGCCAGCACCACGGTGTTGCCTTCGCGCGTCGCCTTGAAGGCCCAGACCGCCTCGCGGCCGAAGGCAGCGGCGATCTTGTCCACGCTCTTTGCAAAGCTGGATGAGCGGCCGAAGAGGTTGACCGTCATGCTTCCGTCTTCCGTCAACAGGCGGCGGCAGTGGGCATAGAACTCGGCACTGTCGAGCACAGGTGCGGCCGCCTCGTGGTCGTACAGGTCCACCTGCAGCGCGTCCACCGTGCCGAACCACTCGGGTTTCTGGATTTCCTTCGCAGCATCGGCCAAGACCACCTGCATGCGGCGGGTATCCGCCGGCAGCTTGAACCAGCCGCGGCAGGCGACCAGCACCTGGGGGTTGAGCTCGATGGCCGTGGTCTTCATGCGCAGGACCTTGGCACAGAACTTGGTCAGCGAACCCGCCCCCAGGCCCAGCTGCATGGCCTGGCGTTTGCTCACCGTGCCGGGATCGACGAACAGCGTCCAGGCCAGCATGCGCTGGATGTATTCGTGCACCAGGGCGGTGGGGTCCCGCATGTCCATGGAACCCTGGATCCAGATGGTGCCCAGGTGCATGTGGCGGATATGGCCCTCGTCCGAGAAATGGACTTCGGGCAGGGAAAGTTTGCGTGTGCTCAAGATCGGACGATTATCACCGTCACAGCAGCCCGGCCTGCACCATGGCCGCGCGCCAGGCCTCCAGCTTGCGGGCCAAGCTCCAGCCGGCGTTGGCGGGGCTGGTGGAGGGCAGCTTGACCAGGGGAAAATGTTCCACGCCCAGGCTGGTCCGCACCAGCTTCGCGTGCTTGTAGCTCTCGCCCCCGTTGTGCACGATCAGCTGGAGTTGCGGACAGCGGGCCTTGAGCGCGGCAAAGTCGTTCACCTCGGCATTCCGGATGGCACTGTCCAGGCTGCCATTGCGCTCGCAGCTGGCGTACACGTCCCAGACACCCAGGCCATGCGCCAGCAACCAGGCACAGCGATCCGCATAAGACTCAGGCCCCGGAACCGGATGATCGGTCCACAGGGCCTGCAGAATCTTCCAGAAATGGTTCTGCGGGTGGGCGTAGTACTGCCGCAGTTGCAGGGAAGCCGCACCGGGAAAGCTCCCAAGGATGAGCAGGCGAGTGCCGGGGCCGACGATGGGCGGCAGACCCTGCCAACGACCCACGGAACCGTCGACGGGGCCCGGCCATGCGGTCTTACGTCTCTTCACCCTGTCCGCTCCTTTGCTGGTCTGCGCATCCCCTGTTCATGGGATGGCTGGACCGATTGTGCCTCTCCTGAATCTGCACCCTTGCACCAGAACAACTCTGCCCACTCCTCGCACGGGTACCGGTCGTCGGAATCCCACATTCATGGGATGACCAGAAGAAAACGGAGTGCCTAGCATGCCCCTCACTGGCCCGGCTGTGCGTTCGCCCCGCACGTCGCCCATACGGAACCAGTTGCAAGCCGACCGCCCCTGGCATCGGACGGCTTGCTTGATGCCAAGCCAGTTGTCGCGGCCCGCGGGCCTGGAGGATGCACACATGGACAATCTCGTTGCCGGCAGGATCTTCATCGACGGTAGTACCCAGGGCGTTCCGGACCTGCTGGTCACTCTGTACGACCTCGACCCGGCTGTCGCCAAGGAACTGGCGCAGAAGGGCAGGTCCAACGACGACCCCATCGACGGCCTGTTCAGTCAGGCCGCCTTGCGCTTCTGGTTGGACTTCCCCGGCGACCGCATCGGTTCCGTGCTGACGGACCGCCAGGGGCGCTTCGAACTGCATTTCGACGACGCGGAGTTTCGCGTGCGCAATGCGGAGAAGCGCCCGGACCTGGTCCTGTTCGTCATGGGACCCGACCGGCACCTGGCCAGCCACCCGGCCGAACGCCTGCTGCACTACGCCATGGTCCCGCGCGTCAATGCAGGGCGCCAGGAACACTTCGTCATCGCCATCGACCGGACACGGCTGTCTGACAAGGGCGTGGTGCTGGATCAGGCCCCGCAGGACCCTGAAGTCCATGTGGCCGAACAGCGGCAGCAGATCTCTCGCAAGGGCGAGCTCCGGTCTCAGATGAGCACGCTGTACCGCGAGCAGATCGCCCTGGGCAACACGAGGCGAACGCAGGCACGCAACTTCTGGCTGAACCTGGGCCTGCGGCTGCTGCCAGCAGAAAGCACGGCCAGCGCGGCCTACGTGCCGCGCGGAACGCCTCTTGCGGTACCGCAGCAGGCGGCCATCACACGCGGCATCGAAGCGCTGCGCAACGCCCGCCCGGGAAGCGGGATACGCCTGTGGCTCACACCGCCCGAGTTGACCGGCCATGGACTGGATGCAGACGAGCTGGAAGCCGGAGGATCCATCAATGTCTCGGTATGCGACCTGTTGGCCCGCAAGGGTCTGGGCACCGAACTCGTGCGCATCCGCGGCCTGATGGATGAACTGCATGCCCGCCATGCCCAGCGACAGCTGCAGGACACCATGCCCGCCCCGGATGAGGACACGCCGGTCGAGCCACCAGGCGATGGTGGCATCGGCGATCCTCGGCGTTTCGTGACGGAACGGGTCCTGGGTCAGCTGGCGGAGCTGCCGGAACTGCAGGTCGCCCGCTCCCGCTCTACCATCGACGAGTTGCAGAAGATCAAGGACACCATCAACCGCCTGGAGTTGTCGGGCGGCCCGGCCAATGTGACGGCCTTCCACGACTTTCACACCCTGCAGCTGGCCTTCGAGGACGTCTGGACCGCCGCCTTCGACGACGGCCTGCGAGACCAGGTACTGGATTTATACCGGCAGACCGTGGCCCTGCACGAGGACTACGGCCTCGAAGTACCGCCCATGGACGACATCGGTGACGCCAATGCCTTGCGCGAGTACCTGGCCATCCTGCGCCACGAGACTGCCGACGCGGCCGCTATCCTGCCCATTCCAGGCAACGTGCAAACCTGCTTCCCCCAACTGGACCTGGTCACCTGGAACCGGCTCGACGACGACGGCCGACAACTGCTGCGCTCGACCGCGCTCAATCACCTGCACCCCTGGGATGTCAACGACATCGATCCCAACCTCGATCTCTGGAGCAGCCAGGAATATCTGGACGAACAGTACGCCAAGGCCATCAAGTACCACCAGAACACGCCGTTGGCGCGCATCGATCGCCTCATCGTCGACGTGGCGGAACGGCTCAACCAACCCTATGCCTTCAAGTATTTTGCGCCGGGGAGCATCAACTACGGTCTGCTCGTCACCTACCGGCAGGAATGGATGCCCGAAACCTACCAGGTGGGGCGGCTGGTCTCCACCATCCCCTTGGCGCCCGGAGAAGAGCGCAAGCTCAAGGTCACGCGCAAGGTGAACAAGACCCGGGCCGAGAAAGCCATCGAAAAAGCGCTGATGGAATCGAGTTCGGAGCGGCAGTTCACCTCCCGCAGCGAACTGGAAGTCATGTCCAAGGTCGTCAGCAGCACCAACTTCCGCATGACTGCCAGCGGCAGCCTGAGCATGGGCATAGGCCAGATTTCCAGCACCTCGGAATTTGCGCTCAACCAGCAGCAGGAAGCGACACAGCAGAAGAAGCAGTTCCTCGAAGCCATCCAGAAATCGGCCGAGCGTGTCCGCCAGGAAACCGAGATCCAGGTCGACACCAACGAGCAGGCCGAAGATGGCATCGAATCCGACACCGTGCTCAAGAACCCCAATAACGAGCTGACGGTCACCTATCTGCTCTACGAACTGGAACGCCGCTACCGCGTGACCAGCCGCCCCCACCGCCTGACACCGGTGGTGCTGGTCGCCATGGACATCCCGGCTCCGCACGAAATCACCGAAGGCTGGATCCTCGAACACGCGTGGATTCTGCGCCGCATGCTGCTGGACGACGGTTTCGAGCTGGCCATCAGCTACATCGAGAGCGGCCTAAGCGGTGACGACCTGGACATCGAAGTCAGGAAGGCCAACTGGGACACCCAGCGAGACACCCTGGCGCAACTGGAATCCGATTTCGAGAGGATGGTCGAAATCCGCAACACACGACAAGACACCATCGTCGGCCTGTTGCAGAACGAAAACCTCGCGCATGCCAGCGAAATGGACGACGGGCAACGGGCAGCGGCGGCCATATTCAGCGGCGGTCTCTCGGAGCTTTTCGGCGGCGGCACCACCGATCGCGATGAGCTGTTCAAGGCCCGCAGGGAAGCCGCCGAAAAGGCGCTGGAGTACATCGCCGCGCGCGTCGAAGCCCTGAGCGAACGTGTCTCGCTGGCGCGCAAGGCCGTCTCCGAGGCTGCCGATGCGTACTCGGCCGCCATCCAGCGCAAGACGCGCAAGGACACGGCGATACGCCAACTCAAGCTGCACCTGCGACAAAACATCCTGCACTACATGCATTCGATCTGGGACTACAAGCACCAGGACCAGCAGTTCTTCGAACTCAACGACCTGGAAGTTCCTTTCCTGGAGGCCGCCACACGGCGCTGCCGCCTGCGCCGTGCCACGGCCGATGAGGTCGAGCGCAGCGTGCCCGGCATCGTGCGCGACGGCGCGCTCTACATCGTCACCTGCGACGCTCCGCTGGCCCCGCCTGTCGATACACCCCTGCCCCGGCGTCGCCTGGGCAGCATTGCCGATCTCAACCGGCCGCTGGGCTACAAGGGCAACTACGTCATCTACCCGCTCAAGCGTTGCTCCTATCTGACGGACTACATGAGCCAGGAGTTCGTCGACGACTACTTCGGCCTGCGCGATCCATCGACCAGCCTGGGGTACACCGGTGAAGAACTGCTTGCCTATGCATCCGAAGTACTCAGCGACAGCTCGGCAGCCCTCAGCGCCTCCGAGCGAGCGGCGCTCATCAGCGCGGTGACCGAACAACTCAGCAATCCGGCCCAGGGCAGCGAGACGGTGATTCTGCCCACCGGCCAACTCTATATGGAAGCCCTCAAAGGCGAGCAGACCCTGCTGGAGGACTTCAAGCTGGCCCATCGGGGCATGGACGTGCTCAAGGTACAGGAAGAGGTGCGGACCCAGCGGCTGGACAACCTGCGCCGCGCCGCGCGCATCGTCGCCGATGTGCCCAATCTGGAGGACCCGGACGTCGAGAAGACCGTCGTCGTGCACGGACCGGGCGAGGTGCGCTTTCCGCTCACACCGGATGCCTGAACGGAGACGGCGCGATGTCGGTGATCGTCGAGGAGATTCCGCTGCCTGACGGCGGTCGCGTGCTGATCTACGATGACGGCAGCGAGTACGAGGTCCATGGCACGGCCATGGTCATGCGCGAGGGACCGCATAGCGCCGACCGTGGCGCAGATGCCCGGGCCGTATTGGCGGCCGCCACCGAGCGCGCCACGCCGCCGCGCACCGACGTAGATCCCTCCCGTTCCGAAGACCTGCAATGGCTGCGCGAGCGGATCACCAGCGGCAACATCACACGCGCCACCCACGCCGTTCGCAGCGTGCCGCCGGACAGCTACCTGATCGTGCTTGACCAGGGGGAATGGAGCTACCGGATCGGGCAACGTCATCATGTGATGATCGCCTGCCACATCCGCAACAGCGGCGGTTCATTCCCGCTCTACGAAACGGAAATGTATCCCTGGGGACCCCGTGGCAGCGAAGCCGCCCGCGCGGCCTGGCGCCGCGACTTCGCGCGCGAGCATCCCTATACCGCCGCACTGGCCAGTGATGAGACCGAGACGGCCCTGGCCGATACCGGCATCCCGCCCGCCGCAGTCGACCTCTACACCCCCGGGCCGCATACCGCCAGCGAGATCGGCGCTGCGATCATGAACATCTCGCGAGCCGCCCTGGCTGCCGACAGCCAGATCGCCACCGCGTTCCAGCGCTTCGTCGCGCAATACAACGGCGACGGGCTGCCGGGCGCAGTGCTCGCCATCGTCGCCGGCGTGATCGAATTCGCGGTGCGTTTCGTGGTCGGCATCGCGGCCCTGCCTGCCGCCCTGGAGATGCTCTTCACCGAAGCCGGCAACATCCTGACCGCCTTGCAGGAGTCCCTGCCGGACATCCTGGAAGGCCTGCGAGAGTCCCCGGTTGAAACCCTGGTCGAGCTGGGCGCGACCTTTGTCGGCATGCTCAGCGATCTGACGGGGCTGAGCGATATCGGCACCGAGCTGAGCGCGGGCGTCCGGGCCCTCAGGGAAGGGCGCTCTGCCGAGTCCGCACTTCACTTCACACGGGCCGTGACCCGGCTGATCGACCTCATCCTGCTGGTGCGCGCTCTGGTCACCGGCCTGCGACGCCTGCCGGCTGTCGTGCGCCGCATGAGAAGAACGCTCAGCGTGCGCATCACCCGCCTCATCCGGCGGCTGCGCGACACCCGCGCGGCACTCCGCGGCGGCGGCCTGGTCGCACTGGAGGAGGCTGGCGATGCCAGCAGAACAGGCGCGCACGGCCATGGCACGACGACCGACGCGCCTGACAGCCCCGAGCCCCCCGCCAGCAGCAGCTCTGCTGCCGATGAACTGGTCGATGAAAGTCACCCTCCCCCCTCGCATGGCAGCAGCCCGGATGCTGAAGGCGAAACCCCGCACCACACCGAGGAACCCGGCGCACCCGCCGAGCCGGAACCCGCACCCGACAGCACGGCCAGCGCCCTCCCCCCCTCCTTCTCCCGTTACCTGGACTCACTCAACAGACTGCTGACCGCCCTGCACGAAGGCGGGGAGATGCTGCCCGCCGATCTGGACGCCGCACGTGCCCTGCGTCAGATACTGGAACAGCATAGGACCAGGGGACACATTCCCGAGCCCCTGCACGGCAGCTTCTTTGACATGGAACGACAGATCGACGTGATCGAAGGTGCAAGCCATAACAGCGCGCTGGCGGCCCGTGGGGCGGACATTGTCAGCACGGGTGGCACCGCCACCACGGCCATGATCGGCGCAGCCGGCGAGGAAATCGTCCGGCGCATCCTGGTCTCGCGCGGCTACCGCAACGTCATGGCCATCATCAATCGCGCCAACAATGGCCTGGATGTCTTCGGCATCGATCGCTTCGGCCGTCTGCGCTTCTTCGAAGTCAAGGCCAGTGCCGGAGGGCGTGCGCCCTCCCTGTCAGCGGCACAACGCAATGCACGGTCCTTTGTCATGTCCCGCCTGAACATGATCGAGGGCCGGCGCGGTGTCTATGCCAGTGCCACGGACACCACGCGCGCCACGGCTCGCCAACTCCTGCAGCAGCTGGACCGACAGAGCTACGTGGGCGGCATCATCTTCGAATTCACCCATGTGTTCGATCTCAGCCGTATGCGGCTGCGGGTACGACCCTGGCACGGCACGGTAGGTGCGCGCTCATCGGCGTGGTGGTCCCGCCTGTTCCGTCTCATGGGAGAGTCGGACCATTGATCAAACCTGCTCCAGCGGCGGCCGGCCCAGGGCGGCATTGACGTTGCGCCAGATCTGCTGCTTCAACACCTGTGGCGCCACCCCCCTCAGATCCGCCAGCACCTGCGCAATCCGCGGCAGTTCCCCCGGTTCATTGCGCCCCTGGGCCTCACCCGCCGCGCGCTGTTCCGCCGTCGTGTACAGCCAGTGCGGCGGCATGTCCGGCGCATCGGTCTCCAGCACGATGGCCTCCAGCGGCAGCTCAACGGCCAGGCGCCGCAGGTTCTGCGCGCGCTCGTAAGTCAGCGCACCGCCAAAGCCCAGTTTGAGCCCCTGGGCAATGAAAGCTTCGGCCTGCTGCAGGCTGCCGTTGAAGGCATGGGCGATGCCCTGCCAGGGCTGGCCGCCTCCCACGGCACGCAGGCCCCTGAGCAGCATGTCCGCCGAGCGGCGCACATGCAGAATCACGGGCAGGCCGTGCTTGCGGGCCAGCTTGAGCTGCTCCACGTAAAAGTACTCCTGCCGTTCGCGCAAGTGGCCTTGCATGAGCTCGGGCACGAAATAGTCCAGCCCGATCTCGCCCACGGCCACCAGGTGCGGGTCGTCACGGTGCCCGGCCAGTGCCGCGTCCAGCCGTGCCAGGTCGCCGTCCCCTGCGTCTTTGACATACAGGGGGTGGATGCCCAGGGCATAGCTGTCGCCGAATTCATGGGCCAGGCGGCGCACGTCGGCAAAATGCGCCACCTGCACCGCCGGCAACACGCAGTGCACCACGCCCCGTTCCCGTGCGCGCGCCCGCACGGCGGCCACATCGGCCGCAAACTCAGGGGCGTCCAGGTGGCAGTGGGTGTCGATCCATCCAGTCATTCTCCAATGATGCCGCAAGGCTGCCGCCACAACCGGACATGCAAAAAAAGTCCAGCCGTGCTACCGTTGCGCCAATGCCGCCGCGTCGGTGGCACAGCCCCGGGGGTACGCATGCGTCAGCCTGCCCTGTACAGCCGTTCGCCGCGTGGCCCCGCCACCGCGCTGGACCCGGTCTTGCCTGCCGCGGCCGCCCCTGTCCCCCGCCGCTGGCGTGAACGCCTGCCGCATTGGCAGGAGCGGCACTGGCGCTGGCTGGCCCTGGCCGCCCTGGTCACGCTGCTGGCCCAGTCCCTGTGGCCTGTCAACGCGCAGCGCAAGCTGACCCAGAAGGACATCGATGCGGCCGTGCTCAGGACGCTGGAGACAGCCAACCTGCCATCGCCGGCCGCACGGGCCGCGGCCGCCGTCGCCCCTTCGCTGGTACGGGTGGCCGGTTTCGTGACCGACAAGGACGGGGAAGAGAAGGAACACGGCCTGGGCAGTGGTGTGGTCATCGTGGACAGCGGCATCATCCTGACCAATCTGCACGTGGTGGCCGGTGCCACCCGCATAGAACTCACCTTCCACGACGGCTCGCGCTCGGCCGCGAACATGACGGGCGCACAGATCCACAACGACCTGGCCGTGCTGCAGGCCCAGAAGCTGCCCGACGACCTCAAGGCCGCCACCCTGCGCTCCACTGCCGAACTGCAGCCGGGCGACGGCGTGGTGGCGGTGGGTTTTCCCTTCGGCATCGGGCCTTCGGTATCCAGCGGCGTGGTCTCCGGGCTCGGGCGCAGCTTCCGTTCGCCCGAAGGCAAACAGCAGATCGGCAACCTGATCCAGTTCGACGCGGCGGCCAACCCCGGCAATTCGGGCGGGCCCCTGGTCACCATGGACGGCGAGGTGGTGGGCATCGTCACCGCCATCCTCAACCCCAGCGAGCAACGCACCTTCATCGGCATCGGCTTTGCCGTGCCCATCGAGAACGCGGCCTCGGCCGTCGGCATGCATCCCTTCTGAACCGCACCAGCAAAGGCCTTCCATGGACAAGAATTCCCACAGCGCCGCCGAGACCTCCCGCCTCATGGAGCAGATCCTCTACGAGGTCAAGCGCGTGGTCGTCGGGCAGGACCGTTTCCTCGAACGTGTCATGGTGGCCCTGTTGGCCCAGGGCCATCTGCTGGTGGAAGGCGTGCCCGGCCTGGCCAAGACCCTGACCATCAAGACCCTGGCCCAGGTGGTGCAGGGCCAGTTCCGCCGCATCCAGTTCACACCAGACCTGGTGCCGGCCGACCTGGTGGGCACGCGCATCTACAACCAGAAGAGCGGCGAGTTCAGCACCTCGCTGGGTCCGGTCTTCGCCAACCTGCTGCTGGCCGACGAAATCAACCGCGCACCGGCCAAGGTGCAGAGCGCGCTGCTGGAGGTCATGCAGGAACATCAGGTGACCATCGCCGGCACCAGCTACCCGGTACCCGCACCCTTTGTGGTCATGGCCACGCAGAACCCCATCGAGACCGAGGGCACCTACCCCCTGCCCGAGGCCCAGGTGGACCGTTTCATGTTCAAGGTGAAGGTGGACTACCCCAGCGAAGAGGAAGAGTTCGTCATCGTGCAGCGTGTCACCGGCGCACCCCAGGCCGTGACGGCCGTCAGCACCACGGAGCAGCTGGCCGCCTTGCAGCGCCACTGCCGCGAGGTCTATGTGGACCCGGCTCTGGTGCAGTACGCGGTGAAGCTGGTGGCTGCCACCCGTGAACCCGTGCGCGCCGGCCTCAAGGACCTGACGCGTTACCTGAGCTACGGCGCCAGCCCGCGCGCCACCATCAGCATGATCGAAGGCGCCCGTGCCCTGGCCCTGCTGCGCGGGCGCAGCTACGCCCTGCCCGAAGACGTGGGCGATCTGGTGCCCGACGTGTTGCGGCATCGCCTGGTGCTGTCCTACGAAGCCCTGTCCGAAGGTCTGGATGCCGATGCGTTGATCAGCAAGTTCATGTCCCACGTGCCGCTACCGGCCAAGGTGCTGGAACACGAGCCCCTGGCCGCCTGACCATGCCCACCACCGCCAACCCCGTCCGCGAATCCGCCGAGCAGGCCCTGCGCCGGCTTGAGTGGACGGTGCTGCGCCGCCTGGACGGCCTGCTGCAGGGCGACTACCGCAGCCTGCTGCGCGGCGCCGGCCTCGACCTGGCCGATCTGCGCGAGTACCAGCCCGGTGACGACGTGCGCCACATCGACTGGAACGTCACCGCCCGCCTGCAGGTGCCCCATGTGCGCGTCTACACCGAAGACCGGGAGATGAGCGCCTGGTTCCTGCTGGACCTCAGCCCTTCGGTGGATTTCGGCTCGGGCGAACGCGCCAAGCGCGAGGTGCTGGCCGACTTCGTGGCCGTGCTGGCGCGCCTGCTCACGCGCCACGGCAACCGCGTGGGTGCCGTGCTCTACAACGGCGGCATCCAGGCGGTGCTGCCGCCGGGCAGCGGGCGCCGCCATGTGCTGCAGCTGCTGCAACGCGTGCAGACCCCGCCTCCACAGGATGAGAACTACCCCGGCGTCACGCGCCTGCAGGACATGCTGCAACAGAGCGCCGCGCTGATACGCCGGCGCAGCACGGTTTTTGTGCTCTCGGACTTCATCAGCGAAGGCGGCTGGGAACAGCCGCTGGCGCGCCTGGCCCTGCGCCACGAGGTGCTGGCCGTGCGCCTGTACGACCCGCTGGAACAGGAGCTGCCCGATCTGGGCCTGCTGCCCATGCGCGACGCCGAAACCGGCGAACAGCTGCTGGTGGACACGCACGACCCGGGCTTTCGCGCCCGCTTCGCCCAGCTGGCCGCGCAGCGCGAGGAAGCCCTGCGTCAGACCCTCGCGCGCGCCGGTGTCGATACGCTGGAGCTGGCCACCGGCGAAGCGCTGGTGCCCGCCCTGCTTCGCTTTGCCGAGCTGCGCCGCCAGCGCAGCCGCTCACGTACCGCCCCACCACCGGCCCATCTGCGGCTGGTGCGCAGCACCCCTGCGGAGGTCTCGCCATGAATTTCCTCTGGCCGAACATGCTCGCGCTGTTGCTGCTTGTGCCACTGCTGGTGCTGTTCTATCTGTGGCTGCTGCAGCGCAAACGCAAACTCGTGGTGCGTTATGCCAGCCTGGGTCTGGTCAAGCAGGCCATGGGCAGCCAGAGCAGCTGGCGGCGCCATGTGCCCCCGGCCCTCTTCCTGCTGGCCGTCACGGCCCTGCTGCTGGCCGCGTCACGCCCGCTGGCCGTCATCATGCTGCCCACACAGCAGGAAACCATCATGCTGGCCATGGACGTCTCGGGCAGCATGCGGGCCGCCGACGTGCTGCCCAACCGGCTGGAGGCCTCGCAGAACGCGGCCAAGGCCTTCCTGGCCGAACTGCCGCGCCATGTGAAGGTGGGCATCGTGGCCTTTGCCGGTTCGGCCCAGGTGGCGCAGATCCCCACCCACAACCGCGAAGACCTGGTTTCGGCCATCGACCGCTTCCAGCTGCAGCGCGGCACGGCCATAGGCAACGGCATCGTGCTCTCGCTGGCTACGCTCTTTCCGGATGCCGGCCTCGACCTCGGCAACATGACCTACGGCCGCCAGCGCGGTGTCTCGCTGGACCAGTCCACCGGCGTCAAGGAATTCCAGCCTGTGGCCCCGGGCTCCTACGGTTCGGCCGCCATCATCCTGCTGACCGACGGGCAGCGGACCACGGGCATCGATTCCATGGAAGCCGCCAAGCTGGCCGCCGACCGCGGCGTGCGCATCTACACGGTGGGCGTGGGCACGGTCAACGGCGAGACCATAGGCTTCGAAGGCTGGTCCATGCACGTACGCCTGGACGAAGAAACCCTCAAGGCCGTGGCCCTGCGCACGCAAGGCGAGTATTTCCATGCCGCCACGGCCGAAGACCTGAAGAAGGTCTACGAGACCTTGAGCTCACGCCTGAGTGTGGAGAAGAAAGAGACCGAGGTGTCCGCGCTGCTGGCTCTGCTGGCCGCGGTATTCATGCTCACGGGGGCGGGGCTGTCGATGTTCTGGTATCACCGCGTCGCCTGAGCGACGCGTGGATTTCTGACCAACCCTAGACCAACCGCCCCAGCTCCAGCCGCAGCGTACGCTGGCAACGTGCCGCCAGCGTCTCATCGTGCGTCACGACGATAAAGGCCGTGCCCTGCTCACGTGCCAACTTGAGCATGAGTTCGAACACACCTTCGGCGGTACCCCGGTCCAGATTACCGGTGGGTTCGTCGGCCAGCACGCAGGCCGGCTGGGTGACCAGGGCCCGCGCAATGGCCACACGCTGGCGCTCGCCGCCCGAGAGTTCGGCCGGGCGGTGGTGCAGGCGCTCTTTCAGGCCCACGGCTTCCAGCATGCGGGCCGCTGTCTGCCCGGCCTGCGCGCGGTCCAAACGACGTATCCAGAGTGGCATGGCCACGTTGTCCTGCGCGCTGAATTCGGGCAGCAGGTGGTGAAACTGGTAGACAAAACCCAGATGCCGGTTGCGCAGCTGGCCCTGCACGGTCTGCGTGAGCGTGGAGAAGTCCTGGCCCATGAGCTGCACATTGCCAACGGTAGGCGCATCCAGCCCGCCCAACAGGTGCAGCAAGGTGCTCTTGCCTGAACCCGAGGCACCGACCACGGCGAGGATCTCGCCGGCATGCACCTGCAGGTCCACGCCGCGCAGCACGTGCACGTCGAGCCGACCTTCGGTGTAGCGCTTGTCCAGGCCCTGGGCCTGCAGCACGACCTTGTTGTTGTTCATGACCTCACTCATAACGCAGCGCCTCCGCGGGGTTCACGCGGCTGGCGCGCCAGCTCGGGTACAGGGTGGCGATGAAAGCCAATACCAGGGAGATCACACCGATGGGCACGATGTCGCTGGCCAGCGGCTCGCTGGGCATGCGGCTGATCAGGTAGATGTCCTTGGGCAGGAAGCTGGCCTGCAAAAGACTTTCGAGTGCCGGCACGATGACGTCGATGTTGAAGGCCACGCCCAGGCCCAGCAGCAGGCCGGAGAGCGTGCCGATCACACCCACGGCCGCGCCCTGCACAACGAAGACCCCCATGATGCTGGCCGGACTGGCACCCAGGGTGCGCAGGATGGCGATGTCGGCGCGTTTGTCGGTCACGGTCATCACCAGGGTGCTCACCAGGTTGAAGGCCGCCACCGCAACGATGAGCGTGAGAATGATGAACATCATGCGTTTTTCGAGCTGCACGGCGGCAAACCAGTTGCGGTTCTGGCGCGTCCAGTCGCGGATCAGCAGGTCGCCGCTGAGCGTGGCAGCCAGCTGCGCGCCGACCTCACGCGCCTGGTGCAGGTCCTTGAGCTTGAGGCGGATGCCCGTGGGCCCTTCCAGGCGGAAGATGCGCGCGGCGTCGTCCACATGCAGCATGACCAGGCCCGCGTCGTATTCGTAGTGGCCGGAATCGAAGGTGCCCACCACGGTCATCTGCTTCATGCGCGGCACCACGCCGGCCGGTGTGACCTGTCCGCTGGGCGCCACCAGGGTCACCTTGTCGCCCTGTTGCACACCAAGCTGGCGCGCCAGGTCGCGCCCCAGCACGATGCCGAACTCACCGGGCACGAGCCGCGCCAGCGCGCCGTTCTTCATGCCGGCGGCGAGCTCGGTTACCTCGCCCTCCAAGGCCGGGTCGATGCCGCGCACGATGGCGCCTTTCATGTCCTCACCCCGCGCCAGCAGGGCCTGCGTCCCGATGAAGGGCGCGGCGCCGATGACCTGCGGGTTGGCCCGGACCTCGGACAGCGTCCTGGCCACGTCGGGCAGGGCCTGGCCATAGGGCGAGAAGATCTCGATGTGCGAGACCACGCCCAGCATGCGATCACGCACTTCCTTCTGGAAGCCGTTCATCACGCTGAGCACGATGATGAGCGCGGCCACACCCAGCGCGATGCCCAGCATGGACACGCCCGAGATGAAGGAGATGAAGCCGTTGCGCCTTGTAGAGCGACCGGCGCGGGTGTAGCGCCAGCCCAGCAGCAGTTCGTAGGGGATTTGCATGGTTGGGGTGATTATCTGGGTTTCCTGCCTCACTTCTTTTCTCTCGGGGTTCCTCTGTTTCTTCGTCTAGCTTTTTTGCTGCGCGGCTTCTGTAATCCCGCCTGGCAAAACCGCAGGAAGAAAGAGAACCGACAATACCCCCATGCACCTCCTGATCCCCCACGCCCTGAGCAACGACGAGGCCGCACGCGCACCGCTGCGCGCGCTGCAGCTCCCGCAGCTGCAGGGCCTGCTGCAGCGGCTGGCGCCGCAGACCCTGCTGCAGCTGCCTGAACACAGCCCCAGCAGCGCCCATGAACAGCTGCTCGCCGCCGCGCGCGGCCTGGAACCCCAGGCACCCGCCTGGGCCGCGCTGCGCGCCCACGAACTGCAGCTGCCCGGCGCGGACACCGAGGCCTGGGGCTACCTGACCCCCGTGCACTGGGAAGTGGGCCAGGCCCGCGTGAGCCTGCGCGACCCGCAGGAGCTGGACCTGCGCGAGGACGAAGCGCGCGCGCTGCTGGCGGCCATGTCACCTTTTTTTGCCGAAGACGGTCTCACCCTGCACTACGAACAGCCGCTGCGCTGGCTGGTCAGAGGCGAGCCCCTGCGCGGCCTGGTCGGCGCCGCCGTCGAACGGGTGATCGGCCGCAACGTGGCGGCCTGGTTGCCGGCTTCGCCCCAGCTGCGCCGTCTGCAGAACGAGATGCAGATGCTGCTCTACACGCACGCCGTGAGCGACGCACGTGCCGAGCGCCGGGCCCTGGCCGTCAACTCCTTCTGGCTCAGCGCTTGCGGCGCGCTGGCAGCGGTGCCCGCCCCGGCGCACAAGTTGACCGTGCTCGATGCACTGGTGCAACCCGCCCTGCGCGGGGACTGGGCCGCCTGGGCGCAGGCCTGGTCAACGCTGGACGCCCAGCTCGCGCCGCTGGCGTCTGCGCTGGATGCGGGCCAGGACGTCACGCTCACGCTCTGTGGCGAACTCGCCGCACGTCGTTACGCACCCGCACCACGTGGCGTCTGGCAGCGCCTCGTGCAGCGTTTCAGGCCGCAGCAGCCCTCTGACATACTCGTCATCGCATGAAAATCGTCACCCGCGACATCCCCCCGCGCGCCGCCTGGGCGCTGGAACAGGCCGGCGTGCACCCCCTGCTGGCGCGCCTGTACGCCGCGCGCGGCGTGACCAGCAAGGATGAGCTGGACGACGGACTGGCCCGCCTGCTGCCGCTCACCCTGCTCAAGGGCGCGGCCGAGGCGGCCGTGCTGCTGGCCGATGCGATTGCGCAAGACAAGAAGCTCTGCATCGTGGCCGACTACGACTGCGATGGCGCCACAGCCTGTGCCGTGGGCATCCGCGGCCTGCGCATGCTGGGTGCGCGCAACGTCAGCTATCTGGTCCCTGACCGCGTGGTCGACGGCTACGGCCTGACCCCACCCATCGCGCGCCGCGTGAAGGACAGCGGCGCCGATGTGCTGATCACCGTGGACAACGGCATTGCCAGCGTGGACGGTGTGGCCCTGGCGCGCGAGCTGGGCCTGCAGGTGCTGGTGACCGACCACCACCTGCCCGCGACCGCGCCGGCGCCGGGCCGCCCCAAGCCGGCGAGCGCCCCCTTGGGGGGCAGCGAGGACACGTCAGTGCCGAGCGTGGGGGCCATATTGCTTCCGGATGCCGATGTCATCGTCAACCCCAACCAGCCGGGCTGTACTTTCGAGAGCAAGTCCATCGCCGGTGTGGGGGTGATGTTCTACGTGCTGCTGGCGCTGCGGGCCGAACTGCGCCAGCGCGGCGTGTTCGATGCGGCCAGCCAACCCAAGCTCGATGCGCTGCTGCCTCTGGTGGCCCTGGGCACCGTGGCCGACGTGGTCAAGCTCGACCCCAACAACCGCCGTCTGGTGGCGCAAGGCCTCAAGCGGGTGCGTGCCGGTGCCCTGCCGCCGGGCCTGGCCGCGCTGTTCGAAGTGGCGGGGCGCAAGGCGGCCACCGCCACCACTTTCGATTTCGGTTTTGCCCTGGGCCCGCGCATCAACGCCGCCGGCCGCCTGGCCGACATGACCCTGGGCATCGAATGCCTGCTGACCGACGATGCCGCACGCGGCGCCGAGCTGGCCAAGACCCTGGACGGCATCAACCGCGAACGCCGCGAGATCGAGGGCGAGATGCGCGAGCAGGCCATGGACATCGTCGAATCCATGTTCGACGAATCCGAGGAGCCGCCGCCGGCCCTGTGCGTGTTCGACCCCGACTTCCACGAGGGTGTGGTGGGCATCGTGGCCTCACGCCTGAAAGACAAATTGCACCGGCCCAGCTTCGTCTTCGCCGCCAGCCAGGCCCCGGGCAAGGAGCACGAGCTCAAGGGCTCGGGCCGTTCCATCCCCGGTTTTCACCTGCGCGACGCGCTGGACCTGGTGGCCAAACGCCATCCCGGCGTGCTGCTGCGTTTCGGCGGCCACGCCATGGCGGCGGGCTGCACCATCGCCGAGGAACACTTCGACACTTTCGAGCAGGGCCTCGCGCAGGTGGCGCAGGAGTGGCTGGACGCCGCCACGCTGACGCGCCGGCTGGAGACCGACGGCGCCCTGCCGGTGGAGTATCGCCGTGCCGACATGGTGGACACGCTGCAGCGCGAAGTCTGGGGCCAGGGTTTTGCGCCGCCGACCTTCAGCGAAGAAGTGGAAGTGATTTCACAGCGCCTGGTCGGCGAGAAGCATCTGGCGCTGAAGCTCAAGCACCAGGGCCAGCCGGTGGACGGCATCTGGTTCGGCCACACCGACCCGCTGCCGGCCCGCGTGCTGCTGGCCTTCCGCCTGGATGCCGACGAGTGGCAGGGTCTGCGCCGCGTACGCTTTCTGGTCGAAGGCGCGGAAGTCTGAAGGCCTCAGGCCACCTCGATGCGGTTACGCCCTGCGTCCTTGGCCTTGTAGAGCGCCTTGTCGGCGCGCGCCAGCAGGGCGTCGATCTGGTCTTCGTCAGGCCGGTTGGTCGCCACGCCGATGCTCGCTGTGATGCGCGGCAGACCTTCCACCGCTTCGGCAACCCGGGCCAGGATGCGCTCGGCCACGGTGATGGCCTCTTCCTGGCTGGTCTCCGGCAGCAAGATTACGAACTCCTCGCCACCGAAGCGGGCCAGCTGGTCCGGCCGACGCAGCAGGGTGGCGATGCGCTGCACGAACTCCACCAGCACGCGGTCGCCCATCTGGTGCCCATGCGTGTCGTTGACGGCCTTGAAGTGGTCGATGTCCAGCAGCAGCAGGGCCATGCTCCGCCCATGGCGGCGGCAACGCGCCAGTTCCTCCTCGCAGGTTTCCAGGAAAACGCGGCGCGTCAGTACATTGGTCAGCGCATCGTGCGAGGCCAGGTGTTCGAACTCCGCGCGCAGCCGATCACCGGCCATGAGAATCAGCCCCATGCCCAGGGCCAGCAACATCAAGGCATTGGAGCCCACGTAGAGCGTCTGGATGCGCGTGGGCGTGAGCAGGCCCTCCTCGTCCAGCGGCATCCAGGCAGAGAAAAAACGCAGCAGCAGCACCAGGGCATGCAGCGACAGCACCGCCGCCGTGAAACGGCTGGAGAACGTGGCGGGCCCCAGTCGCCAGATCCGCCAGGCGATGGACAGGAAGATGCAGGCCCAGACCAGGCAAATCATGATCAGGCGGGCGTTGTAGCTCGGCTCGACCAGCGCGTACCAGTACAGGGGCGGCGTCAGCAACACCAGCAGAGCGATCCAGCGCGCCCAGGCGGGTCGTTGTCCGAAGAACTGGGCCACCCCGGCGTGGTAGGAGATCACCCCGATCAGAACGACCAGATTGGCCACCACGATGGTCAGGAAATCCGGGAAGATGCCACGCCCGGCGAACAGCAGCGTGGACAGGAACACCCAGGCGGGCGCGGCAGCCCACAGGCCCAGCCCGCGGATGCTGCGCGGGTAACTCAGGCGCAGGAAAAACGTCATGAAGGCCAGCAGCAGGCCCATCAGACCGCTCATGAGGACCAGGGAACGCAGGTCGATCGACATCGCGCGCGCTGATCAGCTGGAAAGACGGGCGGCTGGCCTGCAGCCCGGACGCAGGCGGGAAAGACGCATCGTGAGATCGATGGAACACCGCATGCGGCCATTGTGCCAGCACCGGCAGGGAAATGATCCTGCGCCTAAAATGCCTCTGTGAGCTCCATCCTCAACGCCGACCTGCATTGCCACTCCGTCGTCTCCGACGGCACCCTCACACCCGAGGCGCTGGCGGCGCGTGCCCATGCCAACGGCGTGGAGCTCTGGGCCCTGACCGACCACGACGAGATCGGCGGCCAGCAGCGTGCCATCGCAGCGGCCCGTTCGCACGGTCTGCCCTACCTGACGGGCACCGAGATCTCCATCACCTTCGCCGGCCAGACCGTGCACATCGTGGGCCTGGGCTTCGACGCCGAAGACCCGCGCATGCAGGCCGGGCTGCGCCAGACGCGCGGCGGCCGCGGCGACCGCGCCAGGGAAATGTCGGCCAGCCTGGCGGCGGTGGGCATCCACGGCGCCTATGAAGGCGCGCTCAAGTTCGCCGGCAACCCCGAGCTGATCTCGCGCACGCACTTCGCACGCTTCCTGGTGGAGGCCGGCGTCTGCCGCGAGACCAACGAGGTCTTCCGCAAATACCTGACCGAAGGCAAACCCGGCTTTGTGCCGCACCGCTGGGCCACCCTGCGCGACGCCGTGCAATGGATCGCGGACGCCGGCGGCGTCGCCGTGATCGCCCACCCGGCCCGCTACAACTTCACGCCCACCGAGGAATACGCCCTGTTCTCCGAATTCAAGGCCCATGGCGGCCGCGCCGTGGAAGTGGTGACCGGCAGCCATACCGCCGCCGAGTACGTGAAATACGCCGACGCAGCGCGTGAGTTCGGCCTGGCCGCCTCGCGCGGCAGTGACTTCCACAGCCCCGACGAATCGCACACCGACCTGGGTGCCCTGCCCTACCTCCCCGGCACGCTGACCCCTGTGTGGGAACTGCTGGCCGACCGCATCCAACAATGAAACACCCCCACTTCCTGAGCGGCATGCTGTTCGCGCTTGCCGCTCTGGCCTGCTTTGCCACGCTGGACACCTCGGCCAAGGTCGTGGCCCTGACCCTGCCCGTGCTGCTGGGCCTGTGGTTCCGCTACATCTTCCAGGCCGTGCTCACCACGGCCGTCATGCTGCCGCAGCGCGGGCGCGCCATCTTCCATACGCGGCATCCCGGCCTGCATGTGCTGCGTGGCGCCCTGCTCGCAACCACCAGCCTGCTGACCTTCATGAGCGTGGCCTACATGCCCGTGGGCGAATTCACGGCCATCGCCATGATCGCGCCACTGGTGGTCACGTTGCTGGCGGCCACCCTGTTGGGTGAACACGTCTCGCGCCTGCGCTGGATCCTGGTGGCCGGCGGCTTCGCGGGCACACTCGTCATCATCCGGCCCGGTGGCGACCTGTTCGGCTGGCACGTCCTGTTGCCGCTGGCCCAGGTGGCCACCCACTCGACTTTCCAGATCCTGACCGGCCGGATGGTGAAGACCGAGGACGCGGTGACCATGCATTTCTACACCGGCTGGGTCGGCGCCATCCTGGCCTCGCTGGCCCTGCCCTTCATCTGGGTCACGCCGCAGACCTGGCCCCAATGGACAGCGCTTTTCCTCATGGGCCTCATGGGCACCATCGGTCACTTCGTGCTCATCCTGGCCTACCGGCGCGCGCCGGCCGCCGCGCTGATGCCGCTGATGTACGTGCAGATCGCCTTTGCCATGTTCGGCGGCTGGCTGGTCTTCGGTCATGTCGCCGACGGCTGGTCCCTGCTGGGCATGATCCTGATCGCCGGCTGTGGCGCCGCCAGCGCCTGGCTGGCCATGCGGGAAAACCGCCCTAAACTCGAACCCATGGAAGTCTGAGCATCCCCGCACCATGGCCCAGTACTTTGACGTTCACCCCGAGAACCCGCAGATCCGTCTGCTCAAGCAGGCCGCCGCCCTGCTGGAAAAAGGCGGCGTGGTGGCCGTGCCCACCGACTCCAGCTACGCCCTGGTCTGCCACCTGGACGACAAGGCCGCGGCCGACCGCCTGCGCAGCATCCGCCAGGTGGACGACAAGCACCACCTGACCCTGCTGTGCCGCGACCTGGCCGAGCTGGCCAGCTACGCCCGCGTGGACAACCGGCAGTACCGCCTGCTCAAGGCCGCCACACCCGGCCCCTGGACCTTCATCCTCGAAGCCACCAAGGAAGTGCCGCGCCGCGTGAGCCATCCCTCGCGCAAGACCATAGGCCTGCGCGTGCCCGAGCACCGGGTGCTGCACGAACTGCTGGCCCTGCACACCGGCGGCCCCCTGCTGGCCACCACCCTGATCCCGGCCGGCGAGACCGACCCGCTGAACGACGCGCAGGAGATCCGCGAACGCTACGAGCACCAGCTGGCCGCCGTGATCGACGCCGGCGCCTGCCCCCACGAGCCCACCACGGTGATCGACCTCAGCGGCGAGGAACCCGAGGTGCTGCGCCGTGGCCGTGGCGACCCGGCCGATCTGGGCCTGTAGAACGTCCCTCCGGCGCCGGCCCCGGCAGGCGCCCCGTACTCTGAGACAATCGTCCCGTGGATTTCAACAACCTGATTCAAACCGTCCTCATCTACGCCCTGCCGGTGCTGTTCGCCATCACCGTGCATGAGGCCGCCCACGGCTATGCCGCGCGCCATTTCGGCGACAACACGGCCGCCATGATGGGGCGCATCACGCTCAACCCCCTCAAGCACATCGACCCGGTGGGTACCCTGCTGATGCCGCTGCTGCTGTACTTCGCCACCAGCGGCGCCTTCCTCTTCGGTTATGCCAAGCCGGTGCCGGTGCGTTTCGACCTGCTGAAGAACCCGAAGCGCGACATGGTCTGGGTGGCCCTGGCCGGCCCCGGCGCCAATCTGCTGCAGGCCCTGCTGTGGGGCGTGCTGATGTACCTGCTGGTGGCTGCCGACGTTCAGGAGCGCTTCTTCCTGGAGATGTGCCGTGCCGGCGTGCTGGTCAACGTGGTGATGTTCGCCTTCAACCTCTTCCCGCTGCCGCCGCTGGATGGCGGGCGCATCCTGGTAGGCCTGCTGCCCTGGAAACAGGCGGCCCTGGTGTCGCGCGTCGAACCCTGGGGCTTTTTCATCGTGATGGCCCTGGTGCTCACCGGCATCGTCAGCACGCTCTGGATGCAGCCCGTCATGGGCCTGACCTACCGCCTGCTGGACCTGCTGCTCACGCCCCTGTCCCTCCTACTGCACTGACACCACGCCATGAGCACCGTCCGCGTCCTGACCGGCATCACCACCTCGGGCACGCCCCACCTGGGCAATTACGTGGGCGCCATCCGCCCGGCCATCCAGGCCAGCCTAGCAGCCGGGGTGCAGAGTTATTACTTCCTGGCCGACTACCACGCGCTGATCAAGGTGGACGAGCCCGCGCGCATCCAGCGCTCCACGCTGGAGATCGCCGCGAGCTGGATCGCCTGCGGCCTGGACCCCGAGCGCGTCACGTTCTATCGCCAGTCCGACGTGCCCGAGATCCCCGAGCTCACCTGGTTTCTCACCTGCGTCTGCGGCAAGGGCCTGCTCAACCGCGCCCATGCCTACAAGGCCTCGGTGGACAAGAACAACGCCGCCGGCGTGGACCCGGACGCCGACGTGACCGCCGGCCTTTTCATGTATCCGGTGCTGATGGCCGCCGACATCCTGATGTTCAACGCGCACCGCGTCCCCGTGGGACGCGACCAGATCCAGCACATCGAGATGGCACGCGACATCGCCGCCAGCTTCAACCACCTCTACGGCGAGCACTTCGTGCTGCCCGAAGCCCAGATCGAGGAGGCCGTGGCCACCCTGCCCGGCCTGGACGGGCGCAAGATGAGCAAGAGCTACGACAACACCATCCCGCTTTTCGCCCCGCGCGAGCAGTTGAAGAAGTTGATCGCCGGCATCAAGACCGACTCACGCGCACCCGGCGAGCCCAAGGACACCGAGGGTTCGGCCCTGTTCCAGATCTATCAGGCCTTCGCCACGCCCGAGGAAACCGCCAGGCTGCGACAGGCCTATGCCGAGGGCATCGCCTGGGCCGAGGCCAAGACCACCCTGTTCGAACGCATCGACCAGGAGATCGCGCCCAAGCGCGAGGCCTACGAAACCTTGATCAGCCACCCCGAGCGCCTTGAAGAAATGCTCAAGGCCGGCGCCACCAAGGCCCGCGCCATCGCCACACCTTTCACCACCAAGCTGCGCCACGCCGTGGGCCTGCGCGATCTGCGGGTCCAGGCTTCTGACAAAAAGGGCGACAAAAAAGACAAAACCGCTCTGCCCAGCTTCAAGCAGTACCGTGAAGCCGACGGCCAGTTCTATTTCAAGTTCGTGGATGCACAGGGCAAGCTGCTGCTGCAAAGTGACGGTTTTGCCAGCCCCAAGGAGGCTGGCCAGGCCGTCAAACGGCTGCAGGAACAGGGCAACACCCCCCTGGCGCCCCTGCTCCAGCAGATACCTGTGAAACAACTGGTTACTGCAGAGGAGGTCGAGTCTGCGTTACAACTGCTGCTGGCCGCCAAAGACTGATCCCTGCTCTTGAGACTGCTCCCACATTTGTAGCGTGGTACGGTTCTTGCAGGCAGCGGCTACCCCAAACTGAGGAGTGCCGTTTCCATGCCCGTCGCCCGTCCCGCCGTCACACGCAAACAGGTCGCCCTGTCGGATCACCGGCAGACTTTTGACGAACTCTGCAACTGGATCGAAGTCCACCTGCACGAGCCCATAGGCTGGCAGGAGCTCATGGTCCAGAGCGGCCTGGACCACCAGACCCTCAACGCGCTCTTCTTCAAGTTCCTGAGCACCACGCCCATGGCCTGGATCCGCAAGCGCCGCGAGCACCAGCTACCGGCCCAGGCCGCACCGGCTCCCGCCCGCCGCCTGTTGCGCGCAGTGAGCGCCGCTGCGGCCTGAACCCAGCTCAGGACTCGTCTGGGGCCCGGGGTGGGGCCGTCCGCACGCTGCTACAATACGCCCTCCACAAAGCCGGAGAGGTGGCAGAGTGGTCGAATGTACCTGACTCGAAATCAGGCGTAGTGGCAACACTACCGTGGGTTCGAATCCCACCCTCTCCGCCAAAGACAAGCCCCGCATTGCGGGGCTTTGTTTTTGGCGCAGTGGGTGGGTGAGAACCCACGTGGTTCGCTCTGAAACAGTCCGGGGGACTGTTTCGGGACGCGCGTAGCGCGGGGGCGTAGCCCCGAGAAATTCGCGTCAGACGAATTTCGAGCAATCCCACCCGCCCCACAAAAGCACCTGTGAACACGGGCCTTGTCGGCGTCAAATCCTAAGGCAACAGGGGCATGAGCGCGTCCAGCCACTTCTGGGCGATCTTGGCGTGCGCGGCCTCGGTCGGGTGGATTCCGTCGTAGAGGTCAGCGGTGGTCAGCACAGAATTGACATCCACAAACCGTACCTTCTGCCCGGCTGATTGCCGTGCCTGCACATTGGCGCGTATCGCGGCATTCAACTGCTGGGTCAAGATCACCCGGTCCACCTTGTTGGGCGGGACGATGGACGAAGACATGGGGGGAATGCTTGCGACAAAGATCCAGGCATTGGGCCGAGTGGCCTGAATCTGGCTGATGAGTGCGTCATGGCGTGCACCGATTTGCGTGCCATTCTGGGTCGTCCACCACGCGACATCGTTGGTCCCTATCATCAACAGGACGATGTCCGGCTGATACTTGCTGAGCCAACCCTTCACCCCACCGGCAAGGTCACCAATATTCTGCCCTGCGTGCCCCTCATGGTTCTTGTCCGCAACACGCGCATTCGGGTCGGAAAGTGAGCCCACGTAGCTCACGCCGCAGTTCTTTTTCTGCAGCGCCGTGTACAGGTTGTTGCGGTAACCCCCGTTGGCCCCCAGCGTGATGGAGTCACCCAGGGGCATGATGTTGGCGCAGCTAACGAGCTTTCCGGATGCCGTGGGCGGCGTCGATTCAGCGCCCTGGGCATGACTGGCCGCCAGGACGGCCATCAACAACGCCATGCCTGTGCGCCTGAAACCAGATGCCTTCATGAAACTCTCCCATGCATACCGTCACACACTGATATCCGACGGGTGCAGGACTTGCACCTGACGCCACTGTATCCCGATTACCCCATCACTGCCGAAAACAAGCTGTGATTTGGTCACGCCGGGTAGGTCGTGAACTCCAGCACATGGGGATGCGCCTGCCCGGTAGTGCGCAACTGATTCATGTGGCCCAGTTCCTTGGCTCGCAGGGTCATCTCGTATTCGAGTTCACCCGCGTCACGCGCATGGCGCGTGCGCATCCGAAAACCTTGGAAGCCGTGGGTCTGGATGCATGCACCGACTCGGAGAACCCTGCGCATCACGCATGGCGCGCGCAGACGAGGCGCCGTGTTACGGCAGCCCGGGTGGCCCGGTCACGTGTTTTTTGCCTGGGTGTCATGAGCAAGAGTTCTGTGGGGAAGACCGGGCCACCCCTGAAACCACCGTCGCGACAGGGTTGTCCCGGCAGGAACAGAATCGGCCCATGCGCCTGCTACCTCTTTTCCTGTCCACGCTCCTGGCCGCGACCCTTCTGCCCATGAACACCTCCGCCCAAACCACCAGACCGGCAGCGCCCTGCCCCGCCCTGCTGCAGCACCAGTTCACCCGCCTGCAGGACGACGCGCCACAGAACCTCTGCCAGTACGCGGGCAAGGTGGTGCTGGTGGTCAACACCGCCAGCTACTGCGGCTTCACCCAACAATACGAAGGGCTGGAGGCGCTGTACGCCAAATACGAAAAACGGGGCCTGGTCATCCTGGGTTTTCCGTCCAACGACTTCGGCCAGCAGGAGCCCGGCAACGCGAAACAGATCGCGGACCTGTGCTTCAACACCTATGGCGTGAAGTTCCCCATGTTCAACAAGACCGAGGTGGTGGGCGCACAGCGCAGTGCGCTCTACACCCAGCTCTTCAATGCGACCAAGGCGGCACCCGGCTGGAATTTCCACAAATACCTGATCAGCCGTGATGGCAAGCAGGTGCAGAGTTATGCGAGTTCGGTGGAGCCCACGGGGCCGCAACTCACCGCCGCCATTGAAGCGGCGCTGCAGGCGCGTTGACGCACAAGATCATGGTGGAGCGCGCCCGGTTTGAGCAGGAGTTGCGTGCGCTGGGCTATGAACTCAGCACGGTCACGCGCACGGCCCATGGCAGGCTGGACGTGCACACCCATCCTTTCGAAGCACGCGCACTGATCCTCGCGGGCGAGATCCGCATCCAGTGCGCGGGACAGGAAGAAAAGCTGTACCGGCCCGGCGAGGTCTTCCACCTCGAACACGAAGAACCGCACAGCGAAAGCTACGGCCCTGAAGGGGTAACTTACCTCGTGGGCCGCAAGTAAGCGATCAGGCCGCGCGGGCCAGCTCGGTCGCCTCGCGCGCCAGGCGCGTGATGGCTGCCCAGTCTCCGGCCTCGACCAGCTCCAGCGGCGTGAGCCAGGAGCCGCCGACCATGGGCACATTGCCCAGGCGCAGGAAGTCCTGCAGATTGGCCAGCGAAACACCGCCCGTGGGGCAGAACTGCATGTCCGCCAGCGGGCCGCCCATCGCCCTGAGCATGCCCAGGCCCCCGGCCTGCGCGGCGGGGAAAAGCTTGACGAGCTTGAACCCATGGTCACGCGCGCGCATGACTTCACCGGGGGTCATCACACCCGGCACAAAAGGCAGCTGGTTGGCCATGGCCTCGGCCACCAGCACCTCCGTCATACCCGGCGAGAGCGCAAAACGCGCGCCGGCATTTTTCACCCGCGCCATTTCACCCGCCACGGTCACCGTGCCCGCACCGACCTGCATGGCCGGCACGCCCTTGGCCACGGCCTCGATGGCCAGCAGACCGGCGGCATGGCGTAAGGTGATTTCCATCACGTCGATGCCGCCTTCGAGCAGGGCCTCAGCCAGCGGCACGGCCTGCGCCGGATTCGTGATCACGATCACGGGCACCACGCGGGAGGTGAACGTCGGGCGCTGGGTATGGGAGAGGTCTTGTGTCATCTTCATGGTCAACGAGCATAGCCTGAGAGCAGGGGCGAAGCGCCTTCTTCGGCCAGCAGGGGCCGGTCACGGAAGAGGCCGAACAGTTCACGACCGATGCCCTGGCCGTTGGGGGCGAGGTCCGGCAGCTTCGCGTCACGCGCTGCCAGCTCTGCATCACTCACCTGCACCCGCAGGCTCTGGGTTTCGCAGTCCAGCGTGAGCAGATCCCCGTCGCGCACCTTGCCGATGAGGCCACCGGCCACCGCCTCGGGTGTCACGTGGATAGCGGCCGGTACCTTGCCAGACGCGCCGGACATGCGACCGTCGGTCACCAGGGCCACCTTAAAACCCTTGTCCTGCAGCACACCGAGCAGAGGCGTGAGCTTGTGCAGCTCGGGCATGCCGTTGGCCTGCGGGCCCTGGCAGCGCACGACAGCGATGAAGTCGCGTTCGAGTTGGCCCTGCTTGAACAACTTCTCCAGTTCTTTCTGGTCGTTCACCACCACGGCCGGCGCGCTCACCACACGGTGCTGCGGCTTCACGGCCGAGACCTTGATGACGGCTCGGCCCAGATTGCCCTGCAGCAGGCGCAGGCCGCCATCCGGGCTGAAAGGACGCGTCGCGGGGCGCAGCACATCCTCGTCGCCCGAAGCAGCTGGCACCTCGCGCCAGGCCAGTGCGTTCTTGTCAAGCCAGGGCTCCACCGTGTAGCGGTGCAGGCCGCGGCCCATGATGGTGTGCACATCGTCGTGCAGCAGGCCGACCGAGAGCAGCTCGCGGATGATGAAACCCATGCCGCCCGCGGCGTGGAAATGGTTCACGTCGGCCGAACCGTTGGGGTAGACCCGGACCAGCAGGGGCACGCTGGCAGACAGGTCCGAGAAGTCTTCCCAGTTGATCACCCAGCCCGCCGAGCGCCCCATGGCGATCAGGTGCAGGGTGTGGTTGGTGGAGCCACCGGTGGCCAGCAGGCCCACCATGCCATTGACCAGCACCTCGGCGGTGATCTGGTGGCCCACGCCAGCCTCAGGCTCGTGTGTGAGCGCCACGGCGCGCGCCACGGCTGCGTCGGTCAGCGCCTCGCGCAGGGGTGTGCCGGGGTTCACAAAGGACGATCCCGGCAGGTGCAGGCCCATGATTTCCATCAGCATCTGGTTGGAGTTGGCCGTGCCGTAGAAGGTGCAGGTACCAGCGCTGTGGTACGCGGCCTGTTCAGCACTGAGCAGGGTGGCACGGTCCACCAGGCCTTGCGCGTACTGTTGGCGAATCTTGGATTTATCGTCGTTCGACAGGCCCGAGGTCATGGGACCAGCGGGCACAAACACAGCGGGCAGATGACCGAAGTGCAGCGCGCCCATGAACATGCCGGGCACGATCTTGTCGCAGACCCCCAGGAACATGGCCGCGTCGAAGACGTTGTGCGACAGCCCCACGGCCGTGGCCAGCGCGATCACGTCGCGCGAGAAGAGGGAGAGCTCCATGCCGGCCTCGCCCTGGGTCACACCATCGCACATGGCGGGCACACCGCCAGCCACCTGCGCGCTGGCGCCCAGGCTGCGTGCCTGCTGGCGGATGCGCTCGGGGTAGTGCTCGTAGGGCTTGTGCGCCGAGAGCATGTCGTTGTAGGCGGTGATCAGGCCCAGATTGGGCTGGCGTTCCTGCTTGAGCAGCAGCTTGTCTTCGCCGGGCATGGCCGCGTAGGCATGGGCCGCATTGGCGCAACCCATGCCACTGCGGTAAGGACCGGGGCGCGCCGTGCGGTTCACCACCTCCAGGTAAGCGGCGCGTGTGCGCTCGCTGCGTTGCTGGATGCGGCGGGTTACCTCGACCAGCGTCGGGTGGGTAGGCTCAGACATGGCTTCTTTCCGGGACATGACTCAGTTCAACGCGAACAGTGCGGCTGGAACGCTGCAACATCGGCCCTGCGGGAGATATGCCCGGCTTCATGCGCACACGCCCTGCTGCAGCCAGACGCTGATGCGGCGCTGCAGCTGCTCAACGGTCTGCGTCGCATCCAGCGTCAGGGTGTTGGCTTCGTTCACAGGTGACTCCAGGGTGGCGAACTGGTTGTCCACCAGCGCAGTGGGGAAGAAATGCGTGGCAGCCCGGGCCGCCACACGCGACAGGGACTCCTCGCGGGTAATCTGCAGAAAGACAAAACGCAAGCCTGGTGATGCGGCACGCAACTGCTCCCGGTACTGGCGCTTGAGGGCCGAACAGCTCAGCACCACCGGTGCCGGGCTTTGTGCCAGCAAACGACCCAGCTGGGCCAGCCAGCCTTCGCGGTCCGCATCCGTCAGCGCCATGCCCTGGCTCATTTTGCGGCGGTTTTCCTCGCCGTGGAAGTCATCGCCTTCGATCAACTCCCAGCCTTGGGCCACCGCCAGGGCGGCGCCGACATGTGATTTGCCGCAACCGGCCACGCCCATGATGACGATCGATGAATTCACTGGTGATGGGCACTATCGTACCCCGATCCGCGCAGCCCTGAACGTCAGCCGCTCTCTTGCACCCGATCACCAGGGGGCAGCACCTGAGCCGCAGTTTTAACCCTGCTGCGGCAAGGCAGCACCCGCCACACGCACACCCGGCGCCGTGCCCACATAAGCCTGCTGCACCACCCCGGCCACCATGTCGGCCGTCACGGCCGACAGCGTCCAGCCCAGGTGGCCGTGGCCCGTGTTGTAGAACACATTGGCCGCGCGGCCCCGGCCCACGCGCGGCATCATGTCCGGCATCATGGGGCGCAGGCCCGCCCAGGGCACCACCTGGCGCGTGCTCACGCCGGGGAAGCACTGGTTCACCCAGTCCACCAGCGGGCGGATGCGGTCGGCACGGATGTCCTTGTTGTAGCCATTGAACTCGGCTGTGCCCGCCACGCGGAAACGGTCTGCACCGAGGCGGCTGGTCACCAGCTTGGTGGCGTCGTCGAGCAGGCTCACCGTGGGTGCGGCGGCCTGGCTCCTGGCATCGAGCAGATTGACCGTGATGGAATAACCCTTGACCGGGTAGACGTTGACACGGTCACCCAGCTGCGCGGCGAATTCGCGGCTCTTCACACCGGCGCAGACCACCAGCCCGTCGTAGCGCCAGGTCTGCTCACCGGATTCGTCACGCACGGTCACCTGGGCGCCACGGCCGTCGCTGTGCAGGCGCAGCACCTCCTGTCCGTAGATCGTGCGCACGCCCTGGCGCGCGGCGGCCGCGGCCAGGCCGTTTGTGAACTTGTGGATGTCGCCGGTGGCGTCGCTCTCGGTGTAGTAGCCCCCGTAATAGCTGCCGGCCAGCGTGGGTTCGATGGTCCGCATCTCCTCGGGTGTCACGGCACGGCGCTGCAGGCCGCCCTCGGCCAGCAGCTTGCTGACCTCGCCAGCATGATCAAAACCCTTCTTGTCGCGGTAGATGTGCAGGATGCCCTGCTTCTTGAGGTCGAAATCCAGGCCCTCGGCCTCGGCCCAGGCAAACAGGTGCTGGCGCGCGGCCACGGCCAGGCGCGCGGTCTCGATGGTGTTGTGCCGGTAGCGCGGGATGTTGGCGATGAACTCGGCAAACCAGCTCAGCTTGTGCCAGCTGGGTTTGGGGTTGACGAGCAGGGGCGCATCGCTCCTGAGCATCCACTTCAGGCCCTTGAGGATGGTGGCGCTGTGGTTCCAGACTTCGGCATTGGAGGCCGAGAGCTGGCCGCCGTTGGCAAACGAGGTTTCCATCGCGGGGTAGCGATGCTGCTCGAACAGCGTGACGGTAAAACCGCGTTTGGACAGGGCGTAGGCAGTGGTGACGCCGGTAATACCGGCGCCAATGATGGCGATCGTTTTCATGAGATCAGGCTCCAAACGTCATGGGGGTGGGGTGCGTGGCACACCATGTGCCCTGCACGCCCCCTCTGTTTGGTACCTGAGAGATTCACGCGGCCGTGTCGGCAGCGCTTGCTCCTGCGGTGGGCCGGGTGACGAAATCCGGCCGCTCTTCAGAGTTCAAGAGATCTGATCGGTCCTTTTGCCTGAGAGTTTCCGGGGCGGTTGCTCCTTCGGCGCTGCAAGCCGCACGAAGCGCTGCAGTCTCTCCCGATCTGATCGGGCCACGGGTGTGACCTGAGCTGATTTTAGCCTCGAATCCTGATTCTGTATGCGGATCCGGGGCCTGTTCACACTCATTTCTCAAGTGCGAACGGGGTGCAGACGGTGCCAATCTAGACGCACGACGAAGCCCAGACTGGCCGTCTGGGTGAGGAGTGCAACAACGAGTGGCGCCGTCTGCACCCCGTTCCCTTCGGGTTGCGGCCAAAAAAGGCCATGCGGGGTGTTGCGCGGACTTGCCGGGGGGCTACCCCGGCGGCGTCCACGCGCCTACCGCACGGCCTTTTTTGCTCCGCAACGCATCTTGAGAAATGAGCGTGAGCAGGCCCTAGGCCATCCAGTCCTGCGAAACGATACTGTCGCGCCCCATGCGCTTGGCCTGTTCCAGCGCGCTCACACACAGGGTCACCAGCGCCTCGGGGCCGGCTTCGTCCGCGGGCGTGAACGCGGCCACGCCGATGCTCACGGTGACGATGCCGCCCTCACCCCCGCTGTGCGGCATGGCCAGGGCATTGACCAGCATGCGCACGCGTGCCGCCACCACCCGCGCGCCCACTTCGTGCACGGCCGGCAGCAAGATGGCGAACTCGTCGTCGTCATACCGGGCCACCATGTCGGCGGGGCGGAAAACAGCCCGCGCCAGCGTGGCTGCGATCTTGTTCAGGCGCTCCTCGCTCAGGGTGGCCGTGTGGGTGTCGGCATAGGCGCGGAAGTGGTCCACATCGATCAGCAGCAGCGACAGGGGCTCGCCCGCACGCCTGGCGCGCTCCCACTCCTGGGCCAGGCGGGCATCAAAAGCGGCGCGGTTCGCCACCTCGGTGCTGTGGGTGGCCTGGGCCCCTGCCACTGGCTGTCCGGACTTGGCGGGGGTCTTGGCAGGCATGGCGCGGGCTCGTCGGTGTTTCAGCGGCGCAGCTGCAGCTGCTTGAGGTCCGCCACGATCTCGGCGGAATGCTTGGCCGTGTCCACCGAACGGTAGGCCTTGGCCAGACGCCCCTGGGGATCGATCACAAAGGTGTAGCGCTTGGCAAACTTGTAGACCAGCCAGTCCGACAGTGTGCCGTAGCGCGCGGCCACCTCACCCTTCTCGTCGGCCAGCAGGGGAAAGGGCAGCTTGTACTTCTGCGCGAAGGTAGCGTGTGAGGCGCTGCTGTCCACGCTGATGCCCACGACCTCGGCGCCCAGGGCCTGCAGCTGCATCCAGTCATCGCGGAAGGTGCAGGCCTCTTCGGTGCAACCCGGCGTGTCGTTCTTGGGATAGAAATAGAGCACCAGCCATTTGCCGCGCCAGTCGGCCAGCTTGCGCGTATTGCCCTGCTGGTCGGGCAATTCGAAATCGGGGGCGACCTGGCCCACATCGGGCACGGCCGCCTGCGCAGCACCCACACCGAGCACCACACCGCCGCTCAGCAGCTGGCACAGGGCGCGGCGGCGCAGGTTCACGGACGCAGCTCCTTGAGCCCGCCCATATAGGGCTGCAGGGCGGCGGGGATCTCCACGCTGCCATCGGCGCGCTGGTAGTTCTCAAGTACGGCCACCAGGGCGCGGCCCACGGCCAGACCGGAACCGTTGAGGGTGTGCAGCAGCTCGTTCTTGCCCTGGGCGTTCTTGAAACGCGCCTGCAGGCGGCGGGCCTGGAAGGCCTCGCAATTGGAGACCGAACTGATCTCGCGGTAGGTGTTCTGCGCGGGCAACCAGACTTCCAGGTCGTAGGTCTTGGCCGCGCCAAAACCCATGTCGCCGGTGCACAGGCTCATTACACGGTAAGGCAGGCCCAGCTTCTGCAGGATGGCTTCGGCGTGGCGGGTCATCTCTTCCAGCGCCTCGTAGCTCTTCTCGGGGTGCACGATCTGCACCATCTCGACCTTGTCGAACTGGTGCTGGCGGATCATGCCGCGCGTGTCGCGGCCGTAGCTACCCGCTTCCGAACGGAAGCAGGGGGTGTGGGCCGTGAGCTTGAGGGGCAGGTCGGATTCGGCCACGATCTCGTCGCGCACGAAGTTGGTCAGCGTGACTTCGCTGGTGGGGATGAGGTAAAGCGCCACGTCCTCGGCCGCGCCTTCCTGGCCGCCCTTCTTGGCCGCGAACAGGTCTTCCTCGAACTTGGGCAATTGACCCGTACCGCGCAGCGTGTCGGCGTTGACGATGTAGGGCGTGTAGCACTCGGTGTAGCCGTGCTCCTGCGTCTGCACGTCCAGCATGAACTGCGCCAATGCGCGGTGCAGGCGGGCAATGCCCCCCTTCATGACCGTGAAACGCGAACCCGTAAGTTTGGTGCCGGTGTCGAAATCCAGGCCCAGGGGCTCGCCCACGTCCACATGGTCCTTGACCGCGAAGTCGTATTTTTTAAGCGTGCCCCAGATGCGCGCCACCACATTGCCGTGTTCGTCGCCACCCACCGGCACGCTCTCATGCGGCAGGTTGGGCACGGCCAGCAGCAGGGCCTGCATATCGGTCTGGATCTGCTCCAGGCGAGCAGCCGAGCTTTCGAGTTCGCCCTTGAGTGCGTTGACCTCGGCCTTGGCCGCTTCGGCCTCGTCCTTCTTGCCCTGGCCCATGAGCGCGCCGATCTGCTTGCTCAGGGTGTTGCGTTTGTTCTGCAGCTCTTCGGTACGGGTCTGGATGGTCTTGCGCTCGGCCTCCAGACCGCGGAACTTGTCGGCGTCCAGGAAGGGCTGCGGGCTCTTGCGCGTCTGCAGGCGCGCCAGCACGCCGTCGAGGTCTTTGCGGAGGAGGGTGAGGTCTAGCATTTGTGTATTGTAGTTTTCGTTTTCTTGTCTTTGTTCTTCTTCGTTTTTCCCTGTTCTTCCTCAGACCTTTTCGCTGCGCGGGCTTTTGTAGTCCCCCCCTATCCCCCCCGCCCCTTTCCACCCCCGCCGGGGCGGAAAGGGGGGCCTGGATTTGGTGGTTTTTCGCCGGCTACGCTTCTACGAAACGAAGCGTAGCCACCGCCGCTTCAGGCGGAAACTTCAAGGAGACGGTCGTAGTAAATGGGGCGGAACCCTCCCGCCAACGGCGGTGGTCGTTCCGACCTACCGCTTTCGAGTCCCGCCTCTCCCCTCCACTTTCTCGTCGCTGGCGCGCAGCCGCCAGCCAGCGCCGCGCTGGCCCGGTACCGTTTACTACGACCGTCTCCGAGGAAAGTGGGCATCAAAACCCGCACCGCAACCTCACCCCCGTAGAAGCGTCGCCGGAGTCAAGAAACAAAATCCAGGCTCCCCTTTCCACCCCGGCGGGGGTGGAAAGGGGCGGGGGGGATAGGGGGGGGACTACAAAAGCGCCGCTAGGCAAAACCGCAGGAAGAAAGAAGATCAAACCTCCTGCTTCAAGCCCTTAGGCAAAGGAAACTTGATCGTCTCCTCAATCCCATCCATCTTCCGCACCGCCACCGCCCCCAGCGCCCGGATGCGCTCGATCACCTGCTGGACCAGGATTTCCGGGGCCGAGGCGCCGGCCGTCAGGCCCACGCGGCCCTTGCCCTCGAACCATTCGGGTTTCAACTCGTCGGCACTGTCCACCATATAGGCATCGGTGCCCAGCTTCTTGGCCACTTCGCGCAGGCGGTTGCTGTTGGAGCTGGTGGGGCTGCCCACGACGATCACCACGTCCACCTGCGGGCTCAGCAGCTTGACGGCATCCTGCCGGTTTTGCGTGGCGTAGCAGATGTCCTGCTGCTTGGGCTCGCGCACCTGGGGAAACCGGGCTTTCACCGCCGCCATGATGCTGGCCGCGTCGTCCACGGAGAGTGTCGTTTGCGTCACCACGGCCAGCTTGGCTGTCTGCGCGGGCTGCACATGCGCCACGCCCTCCTCGTCCTCCACCAGGTGGATGCCGGAATCGAGCTGCCCCATGGTGCCTTCCACCTCGGGGTGGCCCTTGTGGCCGATCATGATGAACTCGTAACCTTCCTTGTGCAGCTTGGCCACCTCGACGTGCACCTTGGTCACCAGCGGGCATGTGGCGTCGAAGATCTGGAAACCACGGGCTTCAGCCTCCTGCTGCACGGCCTTGCTCACGCCATGGGCCGAAAACACCAGCGTGGCGCCGGGCGGCACATCGCTGAGTTCCTCGATGAAGATCGCGCCCTTGGCCTTGAGGTCGTTGACCACATAGGTGTTGTGCACGATCTCGTGGCGCACGTAGATCGGGCGGCCGAACTTGGTCAGCGCGCGCTCGACGATCTCGATGGCCCGGTCCACCCCGGCGCAAAAACCGCGCGGCTCGGCCAGGAGAATTTCTGCCTGCGAACCCATGGTCATAACACCCCGATCAGTTGCACTTCAAAGGTCACCGGCTGGCCGGCCAGCGGGTGGTTGAAGTCGAACAATACAGCCTCTTCGCCCAGCTGGCGCACCACACCACCGAATTGCCCCTTGCGGTCGGGCGTGGGGAAATGCACCACATCACCCACGGCGTACTGCTCGTTCGGGTCGCCCAGCTCGCGCAACTCCTTGCGCGAGAGCCATTGCTGCATGTCTGGGTTGCGCTCGCCGTATGCGCCCGGGGGCAGTTCCAGCGTCGTATGCACCCCCTCCTCCAGCCCGATCAGCGCGGTCTCGACGCCAGGGGCGAGCTCGCCCTTGCCCAGGGTCAGCGTGGCCGGCTTTCCGCCGAAGGTATTGATGATGTCACCGGCCGGCCCCGAGAGGCGGTAATGCAGCGTGAGGAAGGAGCCGGGCTGGACCCGGGCAGGGGTGGATGTCATGGAAGTCCCGATAAACTGGGCACCATTGTAAAAACCCTGGGTTTCACGGTTCGATATGCCGCTCAAAGACCTTCCCCCCGACGCGCGACCGCGCGAAAAGCTGCTCGCCCGCGGCCCGGGGGCGCTGTCTGACGCCGAATTGCTGGCCCTGCTGCTGCGCACCGGCCTGGCCGGCAAGGGCGTGCTGCAGTTGGCGCAGGAACTGCTGGACAGCTTTGATGGCATGGCCGGCCTGCTGCACGCCAGCGCGGACGACCTCAAACGCATCAAGGGCCTGGGTCCCGCAAAACGCGCCGAAATCGTGGCCGTGCTGGAACTGGCCCGCCGTGCCCTGGCCGAACAGCTGCGCGACCGCGCCGCACTGGACACGCCCCAGGCCGTCAAGGACTACCTGCAGCTGCACCTGGCCAACAAGAAACACGAATGTTTTGCCGTGCTCTTCCTGGACAACCAGCACAAGCTGCTGGCGCTGGAGGAGCTGTTTCGCGGCACCCTGGCGCAGACCAGCGTCTATCCGCGCGAAGTGGTGCTGCGCGCCCTGCACCACCACGCCGCCGCCGTGGTGCTGGCGCACAACCACCCCAGCGGCACGGTGCAGCCCTCACGCGCCGACGAAGCCCTGACCCAGGCGCTCAAGGCTGCCCTGGCCCTGGTGGACGTGCGGGTGCTGGACCACGTGATCGTGGCACCGGGCCTGGCGCTGTCCATGGCCGAGAAGGGGCTGATCTGATGGTCACCGTGAAGTCCCTGGCCGATCTCAAGCAGGTCAAGAAGGCCATCGAGACCCAGGCCAAGCTGGAAGCCGAACGCAAGGTCGAGGCCGCCAAAAAAGCCCGCCAGGCCACGGCCGACAAGGACCTCTTCCAGCAAGCTGCCGGCAAGGTGCAGCCCCTGGCCCAGCCGGCCAAGGCCCAGCTCAAAAAAACCCAGCCTCCAGCACGACCGCTGCAGCACCAGATCGACGAGCAGGCCGCGCTGCAGGAAACCCTGAGCGACGAGTTCGACATCAGCACCCTGCTGGAGACCGACGAACACCTGAGCTACCGCCGTCCCGGCATCGGCCCCGACGTCACGCGCAAACTGCGCCGCGGTGAATGGGCCATCCAGCGCCAGCTCGATCTGCACGGCCTGCGCACCGAAGACGCCCGCGAGGCCCTGGGCCAGTTCATCCGCGAAGCACACCAGCAGGGCCTGCGCTGCGTGCGCGTGGTCCACGGCAAGGGCCTGGGCTCACCGGGCAAGACGCCCGTGCTCAAGGGCCGGGTGCAGAGCTGGCTGGCGCAGAAGAAGGAAGTGCTGGCTTTTGTGCAGGCGAGGCCGGCGGAGGGTGGCGCAGGGGCTTTGGTGGTGTTGCTGCAGCCAGCGGGTTAAGTCAGCCGGGCGTGTTTCTCATCCAGTCCGCCGTCCCGAAAAAAGACTCGCGCAGCTTGCCGCGCAGCTCTTCATCCACCCCCACTTCCCCCATGGCCTGGTCCATGCAGGCCAGCCACTGATCGCGTTCGACCAGGCCGATCTTGAAGGGCATGTGGCGCGCGCGCAGGCGCGGGTGGCCGAAGCGTTCGGTGTAATGCTGCGGGCCGCCGAGCCAGCCGGTAAGAAACCACGTCAGCTTCTGCCGCGCATCGGTCAACTCGCTGCCGTGCGCGGCGCGCAGTTCCTTGTAGCCCGGCTCCAGGTCCATGAGGTCGTAGAAGCGTTCGACCAGGGCGTGGACCTTGGCCTCGCCGCCGATCCACTCAAAGGGAGTGGCGGGTTTGGTTTGCTCTTCAGATGTCATTGCCGGAGTATCCCAGCGCTACGGGCAAGCGCCCGTAGCTACCAAATTCATAGCGATCAGGTTGCCGCCTGCCGCAGCGTCTGCACCACCGGGCGGCGCAGCACGCTGCGCAGGCCCCACCAGCCGGCGAACCAGGCCAGCAGCGCGCCGCTGACCGCCCCCACGGGCAGCAGCCACCAGGTGACGGTCCATTCGAAATTGAAGGCATAACGCGCCAGTGCCCAGCCCACCACGGCCGAGACGACGGCGGCCAGGGCCCCGGCCAGCGCACCCACACCCGCCAGTTCGGCACGCTGCACCTGGCGCAGCAGGCCGCTGCCCGCGCCCACGGCACGCATGATGGCGTATTCACGCGCGCGCTCCTCGCGCGTGGCGGTGACGGCGGCGAACAGCACCACCAGGCCGGCGGCCAGCGTGAAGCCGAAGAGAAACTCCACCGCGCGGCTCACCTGCTCCAGCACACGCTGCACCTGGGCCAGCGTGGCGCTGAGGTCCACCACGGTGATGTTGGGGAAGTGGCGCACCAGAGCGCTGTCAAAGCCCGGTTTTTCCGGCGCGCGCAGCGCGGCCAGGTAGGTGACCGGCAGCTCCGGCATCCGGCTCACCGGGTACAACGCAAAGAAGTTGGCACGCATGGAACCCCAGTCCACCTTGCGCAGCGAGGTGATGGTGCTGTCCTTCTGCAGGCCGGCGATGTCGAAGCGCAGCTTGTCGCCCAGCTTGAGGTTCAGGGTTTTGGCGATGCCCTCTTCCATGCTGATGCCATTCGCATCCTCCGCCGTCCAGCGACCGGCCACGATGGGGTTGTGGCCCGGCGGCTGCGCGCTGTGCGAGAGGTTGAACTCGCGCTCGACCAGGCGCTGGGCGCGGTCATCCTCGTAGTCCTGCGCCTGCACGGGGCGGTCGTTGATGGCCATCAGGCGGCCGCGGATCATGGGGAACCAGTCGTAGCCGCTGACCCCCGCTTCGCGCAGCTGGCGCTGGAAGGCCTCGGCCTGGTCGGGCTGGATGTTGATGACAAAACGGTTGGGCGCATCGGCCGGGGTGG
>JBEIPS010000092.1:0-7999 GCA_040376915.1 Hylemonella sp. | reverse complement strand
TTCGTCAGCCGCATGATCGGCCAGTAATCAGGAGAATGAAGAAATGAAAACTACTGAACTGCGCCAGAAAGACGTTGCCGGCCTGCAAGCCGAAGTCAAAGAGCTGCAAAAAGCCCACTTTGGCCTTCGCATGCAAAAAGCCACGCAACAACTGAACAACACGGCCACGCTGGGTAACACCCGCCGTGACATCGCCCGTGCCAAGACCATTCTTGCTGAAAAGCAAGCCGCCAAATAAGGAGCACTAAATGACGGAAGCTAAAAAATCCCTCAAGCGCACCTTGGTCGGCAAGGTGGTCAGCGACAAACGCACCAAGACCGTGACCGTGCTGGTCGAGCGCCGTGTGATGCACGAGCTCTACGGCAAGATCGTGGCCAAGTCGAGCAAGTACCACGCCCATGACGAAAAGGGCGAGTACAAGCTGGGCGACGTGATCGAAATCACCGAGAGCAAGCCGATTTCCAAGACCAAGAACTGGGTCGCGACCCGCCTGGTCGAAAAGGCTGCTGCAGTCTAAGCTCATTGCAGCGCAGGCTGCAGGACGCTCAAAAACGGCTCACAATGCGTGAGCCGTTTTTTTTGGCCCACCCCAAACTGTTAATTCGAGGAGCAAAACATGATCAAAGTCGGTGATACCCTGCCGGGCGCCACGCTGATGGAATATTCCGAAGTCGAGGGCAATGGTTGCAGCATCGGCCCCAATCCGGTCGATGTGAGCAAGACCGTCGCCGGCAAGACCATTGCCATCTTCGGCCTGCCGGGCGCTTTCACCCCGACCTGCTCGGCCAAGCACGTGCCGGGTTATGTCGAGAAATTCAACGAGTTCAAGGCCGCGGGCGTGGACGAGATCTGGTGCGTCAGCGTCAACGATGCTTTTGTCATGGGCGCCTGGGCGCGTGACCAGAAGTCAACCGGCAAGGTGCGCATGCTGGCCGATGGCAGCGCCGAATTTGCCCAGGCCACTGGCCTGACCCTGGATCTGACGAAGCGCGGCATGGGGCTGCGCAGCAATCGCTATTCCATGCTGGTCAAGAACGGCAAGGTGGCCAGCCTGAACATCGAAGCGCCGGGCAAGTTCGAGGTCAGCGACGCTGCGACGCTGCTAGGCCAGACCAAGGGCTGATATACCGCTCGTTTCAGGCGATACAAGCCTGGTGCAGGCCACCGCTTGCGGTGGCCTTTGCTTTTTTGGGCTTACCCGAAACGCGAGTTGGGCGAGCTCAGATCGGCCTTGAGATAGTGGGCGCCTGCTATTGGGCTTTGATAGTACGGCGGCACTTCCTCAAAGCCCAGATCTTCGTAGAGACTACGGGCAGCTTCCATCTCGTCCAGGGTGTCGAGCAGGACATGGTCATAGGCGTACAGATGGGCGGCATCCATAATGGTCTGGGCGAGCTGGCGGCCTAGCCCCAGGCCGCGAAAGGCGGGGCGCACATACAGGCGTTTCATTTCGCAGGCGTTGGGATAATCGGCGCTGTCCAGGGGGCGCAGGGCACAACAGCCGGCAACTTTGCCATCGACCAGCGCCAGCAGCAGGGCCCCCCGCGACGTGGCATAGTCGCCGGGCAGGGTCGCGAGCTCCTGCTCAAAACCCTGGAAACACAGATCAACGTTAAGGCTGGCGGCGTACTCGCGGAAAATCTTGCGCACGGCGTCGAATTCACCGGGCTGCTGCGGCGTCAGGATCGCGATGGTGGGCGAGGTCACGGCAAGGATGAGTCAGGATATGGAAAACAAGTTTAGCGTGAGTCAAAAGCATATTTCATCCGCAGGTCTGCAGGGCCTGTGGCGGGTCCTGGCCCTGGGGCTGGCAGGCGGATTGCTGGCCGCTTGCCAGGCGGTGCAGACCACGGGGGCGGGCCAGGTCGGTGTCACGCGCAACCAGTACATGGGTGTGAGCGCCGCCGAAGTGGACGCTGCCTCGGCACAGTCCTACCGCAAGATGCTGCAGGAGGCCGAAAAAAAGAAGCAGCTCAACCTGGACGCTGCCATGCTGGCGCGGGTGCAGGGCATCGCCAAACGCCTGGTGGCGCAGACCTCGCATTTCCGTCCGGACGCCCCGGGTTGGCGCTGGGAGACGAATGTCTTTCACAGCGAGGAAGTGAATGCCTTCTGCATGGCCGGCGGCAAGATCGGCATCTACAGTGGCCTGATCGAGAAGCTGAAGATCACCGACGATGAACTGGCCGCCGTGATGGGCCACGAAATCGCCCACGCCTTGCGCGAGCATGTGCGTGAGCAGGTTTCGCGACAGCAGGCGGCGCGATTGCCAGGGCTGGTTGTGGCGATCATGACCGGCAACCAGGCACTGGCTGATCTGGGTGATACCTTGACACAAGTGAGCTTCACCTTGCCGCGCAGCCGCGAGGCCGAGAGCGAAGCCGATCAGATCGGCGTCGAGCTGGCGGCGCGGGCCGGTTATGACCCCCGGGCCGCCATCAGCCTGTGGCAGAAGATGAACCAGCTGGGTGGGGGACGACCGCCCGAGTTCATGAGTACCCATCCGTCGCCTGAATCACGCCAGCAGGACCTGGCGCGTATCAGCGCGGTCGTGATGCCCCTGTACGAGCAGAGTCACCCGAAACGCTGACACGCTTCAGGGGGCGGTGAACCACAGCAAGAGCGCAACGGCGCCGGCGCTGAGCAGAAGCAGCAGCGCGGCCAGCAGGCGGCTGCCGGTGTCGTCGCGCGAGGCCGGGGCAGCATGCGCCAGTTCCTTGTCGCCGCTCAGCATGGGGCGCACCAGGTTCTGCTTCTTGCGCCAGAGGTAGTAGAGGATGGCCAAGACGTGCAATATCACGAGCACGATCAGCACGCGCTTGCCGACTTCCTTGTGGTACCAGGTGGCCAGGCTTACGAGGTCATTGGAGACCAAACGCGTCAGCGGGCCACTGGCGGCAATCTCGTCGTCGCTGAACAATCCGGTGCCTACCTGGGCCAGCAGAAAGGTGAGCAGCGCGAACACGGACAAGGCGCCCGTCGGCGTATGGCCGACGCCATGTGCCGGATCGCCCTGGCCGCGCAGGTAGCGCCACAAGCTGAGCGGCGAGTAGACAAAGGACGTGAAGCGCGACCAGCGCCCGCCGAACAGTCCCCAGAGCAGGCGAAAGATCAGCAGGGTCAGCACGGCATAACCCAGGCGGAAATGCCATTCCATGTAGCCGAGCTGGGCCGTGGTGACCAAGGCTATGACGCACAGCGCCAGCAGCCAGTGGAAGAGGCGGGTGGGAAGGTCCCAGATTCTGACGAGATGCGGCATGTAAGGTCCTAGGATAGGATGCGTGCAGGGAAGTCTTTGCTCGGTATTTTCCCTGAGATAAGGGAAATCGTGCGAACTTTGGCGCAACCAGCGGCTCCCAAGTCCGGGAACCTCCCCGTTTACCAGCAAAGGAAGAACATGAAAACAGTCAGCATCCTTGTCGCCGCAGCGGCGATCATCGGCTTCAGCGGCACGGCTTCTGCCCAGTTTGCCAAGCCGGAAGACGCGATCAAATACCGCAAGAACGCCCTGTTCGTGATGGCTCAACACTACGGACGCATTGGAGCCATGGCCAGCGGCCGTGCACCTTTTGACGCCAAGGTCGCGGCCGAGAACGCTGCGATCGCCGAAAACATGTCACGTCTGCCCTGGGCCGCGTTTGGCGAGGGCACGGACAAGGGCGATACGAAGGCCCTGCCTGAGATCTGGAAGGAGCAAGCCAAGTTCAAGGCCGCTGCAGAAAAGATGCAAGGCGAGATGAGCAAACTGGCTGCGGCTGCCAAGACCGGCAATCTGGACAGCATCAAGACGGCTTTCCAGTCCACCTCGGGCAGTTGCAAGGCCTGCCACGACGACTTCCGCGGCAAGTAAGACCAGGGGACTGATCCCCTTCGATTCGAGCATCAGGGGCAGCCCAGGCTGCCCCTGGGCTTTTGGGGTCCGTACCCGCTCAGGTGGTCTGGGCCAGCAGCTCTTCGATCAGGCGGTGCAGCTCGGCGAAATCCGGCTCGCCGATGTAGCGCTTGACGATCTCGCCCCGCTTGTCGACCAGATAGGTGGTCGGGGTCAGGCTCACCTCGCCCCAGGCCGAAGCCACGGCGCCGGTGTTGTCGATGGCCACCTTGAAGGGCAGCTTGCGGGTCTGGCTGAAGTTGACGACATAGCTGGGCGGGTCGTAGCTCATGGCCACGGCCACCGTGTCAAAGCCGCTTGCATGGTACTTGTCATGGGTGGCGATGAGCTTGGGCATCTCGGCCACGCAGGTGGTGCAGCTGGTCGCCCAGAAATTCACCAGGACCACCCGACCGCGGAAATCCGCGGTCTTTTGCTGGCTACCGTCGAGCAGCACAAACGTGGAAGCCGGAGCTGGTCCGAAACCGGGTGAGCGCAGAAGCAGCCAGCCGGCAACCAGCACAATGGCCGCTGCGGCAAGATAGAGGGCGCGTTTCATCGACGGGGAATATTGCATGGATAGACGTAAGTTTAATTCGCTTGGACTGCCGGCGCTGCTCGGAGTTCCCTGGCTGACCTGGGGACAGGCCCAGGCCCTGACCCTGGAAGAACTCAGTCAGGGCGAGACGGTGCGAGCCCTCAAGGCGGCGCTGGAGCGGGGCGCACGTAGCGCGATCGGCCAACTCGGGCAGCTCAACGGTTTTCTGGGAAATGAAAAAGTCAGGATTCCCCTGCCCCGGCAACTGCAGGACGCCGAGCAGATGCTGCGCACCTTTGGCCAGGGCGAGCGCCTGGATGAACTGGTGATGACCATGAACCGCGCGGCCGAAGCGGCCGTGCCCATGGCGCAGGAGCTGATGCTGGGCGCGGTGCGCGGCATGACGGTGGCCGACGGCAAGAAGATCCTGAGCGGCGGCGAGACCTCTGTGACGACTTTTTTTGCAGAAAAGACGCGCTTCCCCCTGGGACTGAAATTCCTGCCCGTGGTCACGCGCAGCACCGAAAAAGTAGGCTTGGCCGGCCAGTACAACCACATCGCCGGCAAGGCTGCTGATTTCGGGCTGCTGCGCCGCGAGGACGCCAGCATCGAGCAATACGTGACCGGCAAGGCGCTGGATGGCCTTTATTACGTGATCGGCGAGGAAGAGCGCAAGATCCGGCGGGATCCGGTGGCAACGGGCAGTGCACTGCTGGGCAAGGTGTTTGGCGTACTCAAGTAGTGCACCTTGCCGTCCAGTTCGTATCGGCGGGGATAATTCCCGGATGTACAGCCGCATCCTGCTTCTGAGCCTCTCCCTGCTGCTGCCTGCCTGCAGCCCCTCCCTGAACTGGCGCGAGGTCCGGCCGGCCGGTGGCGAGCTCAAGGCCATGCTGCCATGCAAGCCCGACCAGGGCAGCCGGCGCCAGAGCCTGGCCGGGCGCGAGATGGAAATCCATATGCTGGGTTGCGAGGCAGGTGGTGCCCTGTACGCCTTGTCCGTGGCCGATCTTGCAGATGGCGGGCAGGCCCTGGTCGTCCAGGTGCAGTGGCAGGCCAATCTGCTGGGCAATATGCAAGCCAGCACATCGGCGAGCAGTTCCTGGGTGCTCAAGGGCGCCAGCGCCGCATTGGCGCCCGTGCGCCTGGATGCGCAGGGCCTGCGGCCCGACGGCCGCCCAGTGCAGGCCCAGGCAGTGTGGTTTGCCCGCGGCACGCGCGTGTACCACGCGGCGGTCTATGCCCAACGCATCAGTGCCGAGATGAGCGAACCCTTCTTCGGCGGTCTGGAGCTGCCATGAACGTGCTGAACCGCAGGGCAGCCGTGCTGGTGTTCCTGGCGTTTGCCTTCACCTATTTCTTCGCGGCCCTGATCCGGTCCATCACGGCCACGCTCTCGCCGCAGCTGACCCAGGAGTTCTCGCTCCACGCGCGGGACCTCGGCCTGCTGGCCGGGGGTTATTTCCTCGGCTTTGCCCTCATGCAGCTGCCCCTGGGGCGCTGGCTGGACCGGCAGGGTCCCAAGACGGTCATCCTCGGCTTTCTGGCGGTGGCGGCCGGGGGCTGCATGGCGTTTGCCCAGGCCACAAGTTTTGCGGGTCTGTTGCTGGCACGCGTGCTCTGTGGGGTTGGGCTGGCAGCCTGCCTGATGGCGCCGTTGACCGGCTTCAGGCGCTGGCTGGATCCTGTCAGCCAGTTGCGCGCCAATTCCTGGATGTTGATGACCGGCTCCATGGGCATGGTTGCCTCGACACTGCCGGTGCATTGGCTGTTGCCGGTGTATGGCTGGCGACCTTTGTTCTGGGGGCTGGCCGCCCTGCTGCTGCTGTCCATGGTTCTCCTCGCCTGGCAGGTGCCGCCATGGCAAAAACCGGCGGATGCGCCGGATGCCGGAACAGTGGCAGGCAGTTATGCGGAGGTCTGGCGTCATGCCTTTTTCCGTCGCCTCACACCGCTGGGCTTTTTCAATTACGGTGGCATGGTCGCCATCCAGACCCTGTGGGCCGTGCCCTGGATGATCCGCGTCGGTGGCTACACGCCGGTCCAGGCCGCGACCAGCCTGTTCTGGATCAACGTCGCCATGCTGACCACTTTCTGGTCCTGGGGCCTGCTGATCCCGCGCCTGACCCGGCGCGGCGTGCAAACCAGCCAGTTGATCGCCTGGGGCACGCCGCTGAGCCTGGGGGTGCTGGCGCTGATCGTGTTCGCCGGCGCAAGGGCGGGGGAGCATGCCGGCCTGCTGTGGGCGCTGTTCTGCGTCAGTTCCACCTTTCTTTCGCTCGCGCAACCGGCGGTGGGCATGGCCTTCGCCTCCGAGCTGGCCGGGCGGGCCCTGTCGGCTTACAACCTGGTCATCTTTGCCGGCGTGTTCATGGTGCAGTGGGGCATAGGCCTGCTGATCGATGCCTTTGTTGCGCAGGGCTGGGCCCAGGCGCAGGCCTTTCAGGGTGCGCTGGGGGTGTTCCTGTTGCTGAACCTGTTGTCCTATCTCTATTTCCTGCTGGCGAAAAAGACATAATCAGACCAGCATGAACAACGGCATCGTCATCATCGCCCATGCCCCGCTGGCCAGCGCGCTGCGCCAGTGCGTGGCCCACGTGTTCGCCGAACGGGTGGGTGGCGTGGTGGCCGTGGATGTATTGCCAGATGCGCCCATGGCCCAGAGCCTGGCGCAGGCACGGCAGGCGATCGGCGTCCTGGGCCAGGTGCCCTTGCTGCTGCTGACCGACGTGCTGGGGGCCACCCCCAGCAATGTGGCGCGCCAGTTGCAGGACGGACACCAGGTGCGGCTGCTGGCCGGTGTGAACCTGCCGATGGTACTGCGTGCCGTGACCTATCAGCACGAGCCGCTGGACGAACTCATGGCACGTGCCCTGCAAGGCGGCACCCAGGGTGTGCTGCAGGTGCAGATGAGTGCAACGATTTGAACGACAGGAAGCGGGGACTCAAAGAATGATCAAGGCCAGTGTCACCATCAGCAACAAGCTCGGGCTGCATGCCCGCGCCTCGGCCAAGCTCACCAAGATGGCGGGCAGCTTTCCCTGCGAGGTCTGGCTGGCGCGCGGCGAGCGGCGCGTGAATGCCAAGAGCATCATGGGCGTGATGATGCTGGCCGCCGGCCTGGGCAGCGCGGTCGAGATCGAGGCCCAGGGGGATCGCGCCCAGGAGGCTGTGGATGCACTGCTGGGTTTGATCAACGACAAGTTCGGCGAGGGCGAATGACATGACCTTCTCCATCCACGGTCTTGCGGTTGCCCGCGGCATCGCCATTGGGCGTGCCGTGCTGGTGGCCAGCAGCCGGGTGGACGTGGCGCACTACTTCATCGAGCCGGCCCAGGTGGAGCGGGAGATCGAGCGTGTGAAGCGCGGGCGCGACGCGGTGGTCGATGAGCTCCACCGCCTGCAACAGACCATCGCCCAACTGGGGCCCAAGGATGCTCCGCATGAGCTCAAGGCCCTGCTGGACGTGCACCTCATGCTTCTGCAGGATGAGGAGATGGTGGGTGGCGTCAAGCACTGGATACGCGACCGGCTCTATAACGCCGAGTGGGCCCTGACCACCCAGCTGGAGATGGTGGCGCGCCAGTTC
>JBEIPS010000133.1:0-4534 GCA_040376915.1 Hylemonella sp. | reverse complement strand
CGCATGCACGACCCGACCTTCAGCAGCCCTCGCGGCTTCCCGTCTGACTTCATGCCGCTGGCTGGAACGCCACGCGACTGCGAAGACTGCGGCAAGGCCGAGCGCGTGGGATTCCAGTTCGACTTTGCCTACCAGCCCATCGTGGATGTGGATCGCAGGCAGGTGTTTGCCCATGAGGCCCTGGTGCGCGGACCGAATGGCGAAGGCGCGATGACGGTCCTGGCGCAAGTCAACGAACAGAACCGCTACCGCTTTGACCAGGCCTGCCGTGTCAAGGCCATCAAGGGCGCCAGCGAGTTGCGCGTACAGGAGCACGTCTCCATCAACTTCCTGCCCAACGCCATCTACAAGCCCGAGGTGTGCATACGCACCACGCTGGAGGCGGCCAGGATCCATGCCTTCCCCCTGGACCGCATCATTTTCGAGGTGACCGAAGGGGAGCGGATCGAAGACGGCCCCTGGTTTGCCGAGATCCTGCGTGAGTACAAACGCTGCGGCTTCAAGACCGCCATCGATGATTTCGGCGCCGGTTATGCCGGCATGAAGCTGCTGTCCGACTTCCAGCCCGACATCATCAAGATCGACATGGACCTGATCCGCCATGTGGACACCAACCGTGCGCGCCAGGCCATCGTGCACAGCCTGGTGCGCCTGTGCGAGGAGCTGGACATCCAGGTGATTGCCGAGGGCATCGAAACCCCCGCGGAACGGGATTTTCTCCGCGACGCGGGCATCCACCTGATGCAGGGCTACCTGTTCGCCAAACCGGCGTTCCGATCCATCGCGACCATCAATCCATCGGGGTACGCGCTCCCACGCTAACCCTGCGCGACAGCCTTCACGACAGACTCCCAGCATGTCCCAGGTTCTTCTCGCCCCTCTGCAAGCCGAGTTCGACACGCTGCGCGCAGGTGGCAGCAGCCCGGCGCTCTTCAGCCAGCAGGCGCGCGCCCACACGGCGCTGCTGGCCGCCCTGCCCCCGCCATATGCCGAGGTGCTGCTGGGCCTGCTGGACCGGCTGGAGTCCAGCGCGCTGTTTGCCGAGGAAAGCTGCTCCTTCAGCCAGCAGGATCTTTTCGACAGCCTGCAGCTCTGGCTGGACAAGGCAGCCCAGCGATTGCCGGCCTGAGACCCTGGCCCCACCCGGGTAAACCCTCAAGCCTGCAGTCTGCGGGACAGACAGGGCGCGCGTGCGCGCGTCTCGGAAATCCCGTATAAAAGCCCATGGTCCGGCATCACCCGGCCCGCCACGCCACACCTTCGAGGAGACACACGATGGCGAAACTCAATGTCAACGGCAAGGACCGCGAATTCGAGGCTGCGGCCGACACCCCCCTGCTGTGGGTGTTGCGCGAGCAGCTGGACCTGACGGGCACCAAATACGGTTGCGGCATTGCCCAGTGCGGCGCCTGCACCGTGCACGTCGACGGCGCCGCGGTGCGCAGCTGCGTGATGCCGGCACGCGCACTCAAGGACAGCCAGAAGATCGTCACCATCGAAGGCCTGTCGCGCAACGGCACGCACCCGGTGCAACGCGCCTGGCAGGCCCTGGACGTGCCGCAGTGCGGCTTCTGCCAGAGCGGCATGATCATGGCGGTCTCCGCCCTGCTCAAGACCAACCCCAAGCCCACGGACGCCGACATCGACGCAGCCGTCACCAACATCTGCCGCTGCGGCACCTACAACCGCGTGCGCGCCGCCATCAAGGTCGTCGCGCAGGGCGGCGGTACCCGGCGAGCCGGGCTGGACATCCAGCACACCGAAGGGAGCGCCACATGAACAAGCGACTCTTGACCCCTGAATTCTCGCGCCGCAGTTTTCTGGCCACGGCGGGTGCCGCCGCCGGCGGCCTGATGGTTAGCTTCCACTTGCCGCTGGCACAGGCCGCCAATGCCCCGCCCGAGATCAATGCCTGGGTGGTCATCAAACCCGATGACACGGTGGTCATCCGCATCGCCCGCTCCGAGATGGGCCAGGGCACGCTGACCGGACTGGCCCAGCTGGTGGCCGAAGAGCTGGAATGCAACTGGGCCCGTGTGACCACCGAATACCCGACGCCGGGCCAGAACCTGGCGCGCAAACGCATCTGGGGCAATTTCTCCACCGGCGGCAGCCGCGGCATCCGCGAATCGCACGACTATGTGCGCAAGGGCGGGGCCACCGCGCGCGTGATGCTGGTGCAGGCCGCGGCCAACGCCTGGGGCGTGCCGGCAGCCGAATGCAGCGTGGCTGCGGGTGTGATCACGCACACGCCCACCGGGCGCAAGACCGTCTATGGCCGCGTGGCCGCCGCTGCCGGGCACCTGACGCCGCCCGATCCGGCCAGCATCGTGCTCAAGGATCCGTCGACCTGGAAGATCGCCGGCCAACGCATGGCGCGGCTCGACACCTTCAAGAAAACCACGGGCGCACAGGACTACGGCATCGACCTGACCCTGCCCGGCATGCTCAACGCCGCCATCAAGGACTGCCCGGTCTTCGGCGGCAAGGTCAAGAGCTTCAATGCCGCGCCCATCATGCGCCGCCTGGGCGTGAAGAAGGTGGTGAAGGTCGGCGACAGCGCCGTGGCCGTGGTAGCCACCACCTGGTGGGCCGCCAAGACCGCGCTGGACGCGCTGGTCATCGAATGGGACTACGGCCCCAACGCCGCGGTCTCGCAGGCCGACATCGCCGAGCTGCTCAAGGGCGGCCTGGACCTGTCGGTACCGGCCACCTCGGTGGGCAACAGCAACGGGGACGCGGCCGCGGCCATCACCGCCGCGCCGCGCCGCATCGAGGCGATCTACAGCTACCCCCACCAGAACCACGCCACCATGGAGCCCATGAACGCGACGGCGCGCTGGACGGCCGAGCGCTGTGACGTCTGGGTGCCCACGCAGAACGGCGAGGCCGCGCTGGCCGCCGCCTCCGAGGCGGCCGGCCTGCCGCAAAGCCAGTGCGAGGTCTACAAGCTCTACCTGGGCGGCGGTTTCGGCCGGCGCGGGCGCAGCGATTTCGTCACGCAGGCCGTGCTGCTCGCCAAGACCATGCCGGGCACGCCGATCAAGCTGATCTGGACGCGCGAAGAAGACATGCAGCACGGCTCCTACCACCCGATCACGCGGGCCAAGCTGAGCGCGGGCCTGGACGCGCAGGGCAATGTCACCGGCCTGCATATGCGCATCTCGGGCCAGTCCATCCTGGCCACGGTGGCGCCGCAGGTCCTGCGCGACGGCAAGGACATGGTGGTCTACCAGGGCCTGAACGCCGGGGGCGCCGAGGGTTCGATCGGCTACAGCTTCCCCGCCCTGCTGATCGAACACGCCATGCGCAACCCGCATGTGCCGGCCGGCTTCTGGCGCGGTGTGAACCTGAACCAGAACACCATCTACCTCGAGTCCTTCATCGACGAGATCGCGCACGCCACGGGCCAGGACCCGCTGGCCCTGCGCCGCAAGCTCATGGACAAGCACCCCAAGCACCTGGCCGTGCTCAACGCCGTGGCCGAGCGGGTGGGCTGGGACAGGCCCGCGCCTGCGGGTGTGTTCCGCGGCCTGGCGCAGACCATGGGCTTCGGCAGTTATGTGGCCGCCTGCGCCGAGGTTTCGGTGAATGCCGATGGCAAGCTCAAGATCCACCGCATCGTCGCGGCCACCGACCCGGGCCATGCGGTCAACCCGCAGCAGATCGAGGCGCAGGTGGAGGGCTCCTTCGTCTACGGCCTGTCGGCCGCACTGTATGGCGAGATCACGGTCAAGGACGGCGCCGTGGAGCAGAAGAACTTCGACACCTACCCCGTGATGCGAATGGCCGACATGCCGCCGGTGGAGACCATCGTGCTGCCGTCGGGCGGATTCTGGGGCGGCGTGGGCGAACCCACCATCGCCGTGGCCGCACCGGCCGTGCTCAACGCCATCTTCGCGGCCACCGGCAAACGCATCCGCGACCTGCCGATCAGGAACCAGGACCTGCGGCGGGCATGATGCTGCGCCGGCTCGCGGCTGCCACGGCCCTGGCCCTGCCCCTCGGGGCCGGTGCCGTGAGCGTGGTGGGCCAGGGCATCCCCGAAGCGCTGGAAGGCGCCGTGGGGGACGCCACGCGCGGGCGCGCCATCGTGGCCAGCCGCCAGACCGGCCTGTGCCTGCTGTGCCACAGCGGGCCCATCCCCGAGGAACGCTTCCAGGGCAATCTGGCGCCCGACCTGGCCGGCGCCGGCCGACGCTGGAGCGCGGACCAGCTGCGCCTGCGCCTGGTGGACCCACGCCGCCTCAATCCCGACAGCATCATGCCGGCCTACTACCGTAGCGAAGGCCTGACGCGTGTGGGCCTGGCCTGGCAGGGCAAGCCCCTGCTCAATGCGCAACAGCTCGAGGACGTGGTGGCCTATCTGGCCTCCCTGCGGGACTGAGATGGACCGGCCCCTGCCCACACGCCGCCAGCTGCTGCACACCGGTGCCGGCCTGGGCGGCTGGCTGCTGCTGCGCCCGGCCCGGGCCGGTGACCAGCTGGACGATGCCATCCGCAGCTGGACCGGCGGCGCCCAGGTCCGCAGCGG
>JBEIPS010000014.1:0-49258 GCA_040376915.1 Hylemonella sp. | reverse complement strand
TGAGCACGGCATTGGGCTTCTCGCCGCTTTCGGTGAGCAGGGTGGCCATGCGCTTGGCGACGATGCTGGCAATGCGCTTGCCCAGGCCGACGTCGACCAGCAGGTCGGAACGGCTGCGGTTGCCGGTGAAGCGCAGCAGCTTGTCCCAGATGCCGGCGCTGGCGCCGTCGTCGTCGGTGGGGAATCGTTCGATGCCTTCGGCACGCAGGGCCTGCAGCAGCAGCTTTTCGCCCAGTCCTTCGGACTCGGTCTGGGCCAGGGTCTTGAGGTGGTGGCGGATCTTGGAGCGTGCCCGGCCGGTGCGCACAAAACTCAGCCAGGCCGGGTTGGGCGCCGAGACCGGGGCGGTGACCACCTCGACCACGTCGCCGTTCTTGAGTTCGGTGCGCAGAGGCACCTGCTCGCCGTTGACGCGGGCGGCCATGGTGCGGTCGCCGATATTGCTGTGGATGGCGTAGGCGAAATCGACCACGGTGGCGCCGCGCGGCAGCGCCATGATCTTGCTCTTGGGCGTGAAGACGTAGACCGCATCGGGGAACAGGTCCACCTTGACGTGGTCCCAGAATTCGGCGGCGTCGCGGGTCTCGTTCTGGATGTCCAGCAGGGACTGCAGCCACTGGGCGCCCAGGCGCGCGGTCATGGGGCTGTCGGGCTCGTTGGCCTTGTAGAGCCAGTGCGCGGCCACGCCGGATTCGGCAACCACGTGCATGGCTTCGGTGCGGATCTGGAATTCGATGTGCACGCCCGAGGGGCCGACCAGGGTGGTGTGCAGCGACTGGTAGCCGTTGAGCTTGGGGATGGCGATGTGGTCCTTGAACTTGCCCGGCACCGGCTTGTAGATCTGGTGCAGCGTGCCCAGGGCCGTGTAGCAGTCGGCCTGGTTGGGCACCAGCAGGCGGAAGCCGTACATGTCCGAAATCTGGGCGAAGCTCAGGTGCTTCTCGTCCATCTTGCGGTAGATGGAATACAGCGTCTTCTCGCGTCCGCCGATGCGCACCGGCATGCCCGCACTGTCAAAACCCGCCTCGACCTCCTTGCGCACCTTCTGGATCAGGTCGCGGCGGCGGTTGCGGGCGCGTTCCAGCGCCTTTTCCAGGATGACATGGCGCCAGGGGTGCAGGTGGCGGAAGGACAGGTCCTGCAGCTCGCGGTAGGTCTGGTTCAGGCCCAGGCGGTAGGCGATGGGGGCGTAGATCTCCTGGGTCTCCGAGGCGATGCGGGCCCACTTGGCGCGCGGTACGTCGGCCAGGGTGCGCATGTTGTGGCTGCGGTCGGCCAGCTTGATGAGGATGACACGCACATCGCGCGCCATGGCCAGCAGCATCTTGCGGAAGGACTCGGCCTGGCTTTCCTCGCGTGTGTTGAACTGCAGCTTGTCCAGCTTGGTCAGGCCGTCCACGAGCTCGGCCACGGGCGAGCCGAAGCGTTCGATCAGCTCGACCTTGCTGACGCCGCAGTCCTCCAGCGCATCGTGCAGCAGGGCGGCCATCAGGGCCTGGGCGTCGAGTTTCCACTCGGCGCACTGGGCGGCCACGGCGATGGGGTGGGTGATATAGGGTTCGCCGCTGTTGCGCAACTGGCCCAGGTGGGCCTCGTCGGCGAAGCGGTAGGCCTGGCGCACCTGTTCGAGATCCGCGGGCGAAAGATAGTCCAGCCGGGCGGTCAGGCTCGCAAAACTCGCTGCCGCGGCATTGGCTGCCGCCGGGTCGGCCAGTTCAGGCAGACCCGGGGTGATCGACGCGGCAGGAGGGCTGGGGAGCAGGGTACTCACCCCTCAAATATATAGTGCGGCGGCGTGGTCCGTGTCCGGGCAAGAAAAAAGCACCGCAAGCGGTGCTTTTTCTGGCTGGGCGGGGTTGCCTCAGACGGGAACCTTCTTGAGCATCTCCAGGCCGATCTTGCCTTCGGCGATCTCGCGCAGGGCGGTCACGCCCGGCTTGTTCTTGCTTTCGATCTTGGGCGCGTGGCCCTGGCTGAGCATGCGGGCGCGGTAGGTCGCGGCCAGCACGAGCTGGAAACGGTTGGGGATCTGCTGCAGGCAGTCTTCGACGGTGATACGGGCCATGTATTTACTCCAGTGGACCGGGAGAATCCGGAATCAGGGCAGGCGCAGCGCCTGGAAGGTGTCGGGCCGGGCCCGGCGCTGGGCCGGGTACCGGAGCCGCTGGGCATTCACGACCAGTTGAAGGTCGGCCAGCGCGCGCTCGAACAAGTCGTTGATTATAACGAAATCGAATTTCGGGGCCTGGGCCATCTCGGTGGCGGCGTTTTCCAGGCGCAGGGCGATGACTTCGGGGGCGTCCTCGCCGCGTTTGACCAGCCGGGCGCGCAATTCCTCCCAGCTCGGTGGCAGGATGAAGACGGTGGCGGCGTCCGGGAACAGCTTCTTGATCTGCATGGCGCCCTGGAAGTCGATTTCCAGCACGATGTCGGTGCCGGCCAGAATCTTGTCCGCAATGGCCTGGCGCGAAGTGCCGTAGCGCTGGTTGTGCACATGGGCCCATTCGACAAAGGCGTCGGCCTGGACCATGGCGTCGAAGGCGGCGGGGGAGACAAAGTAGTACTCCCGCCCGTTCTGCTCCTGCCCGCGCGGTGCCCGCGTGGTGTGCGAGACCGAGAGCTGCAGCCGCGGGTCCTGCGCCAGCAGGGCCTTGACCAGGCTGGACTTGCCGGCCCCGCTGGGGGCGGCGATGACGAAAAGATTGCCGGGGTAGTCCATGGTGGAGGCGGGTGGCCGGGGTGGCCTTATTCTAGGTTCTGCACCTGTTCGCGCATCTGCTCGATCAGCACCTTCATGTCCACCGAAATGCGGGTCAGGTCGAGTGCCGCCGACTTGGAGCCCAGGGTGTTGGCCTCGCGGTGCAGTTCCTGGATCAGGAAGTCCAGGCGCTTGCCGAGTTCGCCGCCTTTTTTGAGCAGTCGTTCGATCTCGTCCAGGTGCGAGGCCAGGCGCGTGAGTTCCTCGGCCACGTCGATGCGGATGGCGTAGGCCGTGGCTTCGGTCAGCGCCCGCTCCTGGGCGGCCTGAGGCGGGGTGGCGCCATCGGTCAGGGCCATGGCCTCCTGCCAGCGCTCCAGAAAACGTTGCCGCTGCTGTTCCACCAGTTGCGGCAGCATGGGGCCGGCCTGGGTGGCCAGCTGGCGCAGCTGGCCGATGTGGCCCAGCAGCATGGTGACCAGGCGGGCACCTTCACGGGCTCGGGCCTGCACCAGTTCGTCCAGGGCCTGGACCGCCAGGGCCTGCAGGGAGGGGCCCCAGTCCTGGCCGACGGCACCCTGCTCGCTGGCGGCCAGCTTGAGGATGTCGGCCACGCTCAGGGCCCGGGCGTCGGGCAGCCAGGCCTGGACGCCGTCCTGCAGGGCGTTGAGGCGCTGCAAAAGGCGCGGGCTGGGTTCGGTCACATGGCCGGGCACGGTGGATTCGACGAAGGCGCGCAACTCGACCTTGCCGCGCTTGAGCCGGCCCTGCACCAGTTCGCGCAGGGCGGGCTCGTGCGTGCGCAACTCTTCGGACAGGCGCAGGCTGAAGTCCAGGAAGCGGCCGTTGACGGAACGGATCTCCAGGCCGAGGCGGGTCGGCGCCCCCGCGCTGTCGGTCCCGCTGCCCGCGTTCTGCTGGGCGCTGGCGTATCCGGTCATGCTGTAAACTGGCATCGCGTATTCTTGATCTGTCAAACGACCCCGAGAATAACCGGATTGGGCCCGGTGATCGGGCTGCACCACCAGAATTATGTCCAAGGTCAAACCAGCACCACTGTCCCCGGAGACCCAGATCGGCGGCTACCGCATTGTCCGCAAGGTGGCGGCCGGCGGCTTTGGCGTGGTGTATCTGGCCATCGACCCCGAGGGCCAGCAGGTCGCCATCAAGGAATACCTGCCCGCTTCCCTGGTGGCCCGCGCGCCCGGCGAGCTGCTGCCCCAGGTCAGCACGGAAAAGCTCTCGCTCTACCGCCTGGGCCTCAAGAGCTTCTTCGAGGAAGGCCGTTCGCTGGCGCAGATCTCCCACCCCTCGGTGGTCAGCGTGCTGAATTTCTTCCGCGAGAACGAAACCGTCTACATGGTGATGAACTACCTGGAGGGCGCCTCCCTGCAGGATTTCATCATCACCGCGCGCGACCAGAAGCAGCAGAAGGTGTTCCGCGAGTCCACCATCCGCTCCCTGTTCGACGAGATCCTGCGTGGTCTGCGCATCGTGCACCAGCACAAGATGCTGCACCTGGACATCAAGCCGGCCAATATCTTCATCACCGACGACAACCGATCGGTGCTGATCGACTTCGGCGCCGCGCGCGAGGTGCTGAGCAAAGAGGGCAATTTCATCCGTCCCATGTACACGCCGGGTTTTGCCGCGCCCGAGATGTACCGGCGCGACGCCGCCATGGGTCCCTGGACCGACATCTATGCCATCGGCGCCTGCATCTACGCCGCCATGCAGGGCTACCCGCCCAACGAGGCGCCGCAGCGTCTGGAAAAGGACCGCCTGACCACCGCGCTGGCCCGCCTGCGTGGTGTCTATTCCGACAACCTGATCGAGGTGGTGGAGTGGACCATGGCGCTGGACCCCCTGTCGCGCCCGCAATCGGTGTTTGCGCTGCAAAAGGAGCTCAGCCGCGAGGGTGAGCGCCGTTACACCAAGCTCAGCATGGCCGAGAAGATGCGCCTGCAGTTCGACACCATGGTGGCGGACACCAAGAAGAGCGTCAAAAGCGTGACCGGCGCAGTGGCCGCCAAACCCAAATGAAATTCTCCGTTTTCCAGGTCAGCCGCAGGGGTGGACGCGGCACCAACGAAGACCGCATGGGTTACTGCTACACGCGTGACGCCGCGCTGTTCCTGCTGGCCGACGGCATGGGCGGGCACCCGGAGGGCGAAGTGGCGGCTCAGCTGGCGCTGCAGGTCGTTTCGGCCGCCTTCCAGCAGGAAACCAAGACCGGCATCAAGGATGCGCGCGCCTTTCTGTCCTCGTCCATCCTGCTGGCACACCGCCAGATCCTCAGCTATGCCGCCAGCAAGAACATGCTGGACACACCGCGCACCACCTTCGTGGCAGCCCTGGTCCAGGGTGACAGTGTCTGCTGGGTGCATTGCGGAGACTCGCGCCTGTACATGGTGCGTGACGGCGAGATGCTGGCGCGTACGCGCGACCACTCCTACGCCGAACAGCGCCAGGACGAAGTGCCGCCCGGCGCCAAGACCGGCGAGAAGACCAACCGCAACGTGCTCTTCACCTGCCTGGGCTCGCCCGCCAACCCGGTGTTCGATGTCATGGGGCCGATCAATCTGCAGCAGAGTGACCGCATCCTGCTGTGCTCGGACGGCCTGTGGAGCGCGCTGTCGGACATTGAAATCACCTATGACCTCGGTCTGAAGCCGGTGGCGCGTGCCGTGCCCGACCTGGTCGACAAGGCGCTGGAGAAGGCCGGTACCACCAGCGACAACGTGACCGTGATCGCCATGGAGTGGGAAACCCCCGACAGCTTCGAGGAGACCCGCGGCAGCGTCACCACCGACAGCATCAACGACGGCGTCTTCGCCTCCACCGTACAGGCTGGTGGGGTGGACAACCTCGTCGAGGATCTGGACGACGAGGCCATCGAGCGCTCGATCGCCGAGATCAACGAAGCCATCCGCCGCACGGCAGCCCGACGCAACAGCTGAGCGGCCCGGTGTCGGCGGCTGCGTCCACTTTTTCCGGATCCGAAACATGAGTGCTTATTCCCGCAGCGGCGCGCGCGCCGCCGACCAGTTGCGCCCGGTGCGCATCACGCGCAGCTACACCATCCACGCCGAGGGCTCCGTGCTGATCGAGTTCGGCAACACCAGGGTGCTCTGCACCGCTTCGGTGGAAGAACGCGTGCCACCGCACAAGAAGGGAAGTGGTGAAGGCTGGGTGACGGCCGAGTACGGCATGCTGCCGCGCGCGACCCACACCCGCAGCGACCGCGAGGCCGCGCGCGGCAAGCAGACCGGCCGCACGCAGGAAATCCAGCGCCTGATCGGCCGCTCCCTGCGCGCCGTCTTTGACCTGAAGAAGCTGGGTGAGCGCACCATCACGCTGGACTGCGACGTGCTGCAGGCCGATGGCGGCACGCGCACCGCGGCCATCACCGGCGCTTTTGTCGCCGCGCAGGATGCGGTGAACAAGCTGCTGGCCTCCGGCAAGCTGAGCGAGACGCCCATCACCGGCCATGTCGCCGCCATCTCGGTGGGCATCGTGCAGGGCACACCGCTGCTGGACCTGGAGTACACCGAGGACTCGGCCTGCGACACCGACATGAATGTGGTGATGACGGGCGCCGGCCACTACATAGAAGTGCAGGGCACGGCCGAGGGCGCGGCCTTCAGCCGCCGCGAGATGGACAGCCTGCTGGCCCTGGCCGAGTTGGGCGTGAAGGAACTGGTGCGTCTGCAGGACGCAGCCTTGAAATCCTGATGAAAAAGATCGTCCTTGCTTCCAACAACCAAGGCAAGCTGCGCGAACTGCAGGAGATGCTGGCGCCGCTGGGCCTGGAGCTTGTACGCCAGGGGGAACTGAACATCCCCGAGGCCGAGGAGCCCTACCGCACCTTCCTGGAAAACGCCCTGACCAAGGCGCGTCATGCGGCGCGATTGAGCGGCCTGCCCGCCATCGCTGACGACGCTGGCCTCTGCGTGGACGCCTTCGGTGGTCTGCCGGGTGTCGACACGGCCTTTTACGCCACCCAGTTCGGTTACGCCAAGGGCGACGACAACAATGTGCGCGCCCTGCTGGAGCAGATGAAGGATGTGAGCAACCGCCGCGCCGCCATGGTCAGCACCCTGGTGGCCCTGCGTTCGGCCGACGATCCCGAGCCCCTGGTGGCCGTGGGCCGTGTCAGCGGGGAGATCGCACGCGAGCGCATGGGCACGAACGGTTTCGGTTTTGATCCGGTGATGTACATCCCCGAGTTCGGCCAGACCTTCGCCCAACTGCCCACCGAGGTCAAGAATGCACATAGCCACCGCGGCCGCGCCGCCAAGGCCATGGTGGCACTGATGCGCGAACGTTGGCTGTAGACGGACCATGGCCCACGACATCCAGCACTACCTGCGCCCCGGCACGCTGCAGCTCAGCAGTCTGCCGCCGCTTTCGCTCTATGTGCACCTGCCCTGGTGCCTGAAGAAGTGCCCTTATTGCGATTTCAATTCGCACGAGATGCGCGCAGCCGACATGCCCGAGCAACGCTACCTCGATGCCCTGGTGGCCGACCTGGAAAGTGCGCTGCCGCTGATCTGGGGGCGCAGCGTGCACAGCATCTTCCTGGGCGGAGGCACGCCCAGCCTGTTCGCGCCCGAGTCCATCGCGCGCCTGCTGTCGGACATCCGCGCTCGCCTCAAGCTCGGCGCCGACTGCGAAATCACCATGGAAGCCAACCCCGGCACTTTCGAGAAGGAGCGCTTCCGCGCTTTCCGTGATGCGGGTGTGACGCGCCTGTCGGTGGGGGTGCAGAGCTTCAAGGACGAGCACCTGCAGCGCATCGGCCGCGTGCACGACAGCGCCCAGGCCATGGCTGCGCTGGAAGAGGCCGCGCGCAGTTTCGACACCTGGAACCTGGACCTGATGTACGCGCTGCCGGGCCAGTCCCTGGAGGACTTGCGGCAGGAAATCGACCAGGCCCTGGCCTACGCGCCGCCGCATCTCTCGATCTACCACCTGACCATCGAGCCCAATACCTACTTCGCCAAGTACCCGCCCCAGATCCCCGAGGAGGACACGGCCTACGCCATGCTGGACCTGATCACCGAGCGCACCGGTCTGGCCGGCCTGCAGCGCTACGAGGTCTCGGCCTATGCGCGGCCCGGCCACCATTGCCGCCACAACCTCAACTACTGGCAGTACGGGGACTACCTGGGCATCGGTGCCGGGGCGCACGGCAAGCTCAGCTTTGCGCACCGCATCGTGCGCCAGGTGCGCACGCGCGAGCCGCGCCTGTACATGGAGCGCGCGCTGGCCGGCAACGCCATCTCGCAGGAGGAAGAGATCAAGCGCGCCGACCTGCCCTTCGAGTTCATGCTCAATGCCCTGCGCCTGCGCCAGGGTTTTGCCCTGGGCGAGTTCAGCGAGCGCACCGGCCTGGCCATCACGGCCATCGCACGCCAGCTCGAGGAGGCCGAGCGCAAGGGCTGGATCACCCGCGACCTGCAGCGTGTCCTGCCCACGGCCCGGGGTTTCGATTTCCTCAGCGACCTGCAAAGCCTGTTCCTGCCCGATCCGGCCTGATGGTCGTGCGGGGCGCCGCCCGCTATAGTCCGTTCAGACAGGACAGGAGGCTGGTGCATGTTCTCGATCTATGGTGAAAGCGGCCGCATCTTTCGTGGTGCGATGGAAGACCTCTGGCGCGTCGAGGGGCTGCGCTCGGTCATGCGCACGCGCCGCCTGCAGGCCCATGAGCCGGCCGCCGAGGTTCAGGCCCCGGCCGTGCCGCCCGTCGCGGCTCGCAGTTACGCCGCGGGAGCCGCCCTCAGCGCCTATGCCCAGGCCGGTGGCCAGGGCCCCGAACGCCACCCCCTGAGCCGAGTGGCCGATGTCATGAGCCGCCACGTGAAGACCGTCACCCCCGAGATGACGGTGTTGCAGGCCTGGGAGCTGCTGGGGCAGGAGGGCATAGGCCAGGCGCCTGTGCTGTCACAAACCGGCGAGCTGGTGGGGCTGCTGACCCGTGCCGAGTTGCTGAATCTGGAGCGCCTGCCCCAGCCCGACGCACCGGCCCTGGTGTGGCGCGCGCTGCTGTTGCAGCCGGTCTCGGCGGTGATGCTCAGCCCCGTGCCGGCGGTGAGCGAAGACACCGACCTGCGTCGCGTCGCGCGCGTGCTGCTCGACACCCGGCTGCCTGGGCTGCCGGTGGTGAGCGACGAAGGGCAACTCGCCGGTTTCATCTCGCGCAGCGACATCCTGCAGGCCGTGGTGCACGATCCGCCGCTGGATCTCTGGAGTTGAAGCCTTGGAACGGGTGCGCTTCGATTACCATCCGGAACAGCGCAGGCGCTTCCGCTGGATCCTTGCGGAGCGCCCCAAGATGCCCGCATACCAACCATGAGGGGAGACACATCCGGTGCTCGCGAAGCTGAAGACCTACTGGCAGTGTGACGCCCGGTATTTCCTGCCGGCCGTGCTGGTGTTCCTCGTGGCCATGGCCTTGCCGTCCTTCCCCCTGTTCGAAGACCGGGCGGCCGGCATGCTGCAGCTGCACCTGCTGCTGGAACTCTTCGCCGTTGTGGTGGCCATCCTGATTGTGGTGGTCGCCTGGCACGATCTCGAGCACCAGCACCGCCCCGAGGCCGGCATCCTGCTGGCGGGCTTCACCGTGGTGGCCATGGTGGACCTGGTGCATGCACTGACCTATGACGGCATGCCCAGGTTGATCACCGAGAGTTCCACGCCGCGTGCCATCTTCTTCTGGCTGGCCGGGCGCAGCGTGGTGCTGCTGACACTGCTGGGCGTGATGCTGCGCTGGCATGTCGCGATGTCGCGTTATGTCTGGCTGGGGCTGGCCGTGGTCCTGTGCGCCACCCTGTTCTGGCTCGGGACCTGGGGTCTGCACCGGGTACCCACCACCTTTGTCGCGGGCGAAGGTGTCACGACCTTCAAGCGCAACTATGAGTACGGGCTTTTCCTGGGCTACATCCTGCTGGGGCTGCTTTTTGTCCATCGCGCGGAAGGCCTGAACCAGCGGCGTTTCTTTTCCTACGCTTCGGCATGTTTCATCATGGCCATGGGGGAGGTGGTGTTCTCCAATTACAAGGCCCCCTCGGATTTTCTCAACATCTTCGGGCATGTCTTCAAGATCGTGTCCTACGCCTTCCTGTACCAGAGCGTTTTTGTCGCGGCCATCCGCCAGCCTTACGAGGATCTGCGCAAGAGCGAACAGCGTTTCCGCAGCCTGTCCGAGCTGTCGGTTGACGGCTACTGGGAGCAGGACCGGCAGTTCCGCTTCACGCGGGTCACTTTGCCAGTGCGCGGCTTCGAGGAGAAGAGCGCACTGGGCCGTACCCGCTGGGAACTGCCCGTGCTCGGCGTGAGTCCCGAGCAGTGGCAGGCCCACCGGGAACTGCTCGGGCGACACGAGCCGTTTCGTGACTTCGTCTTTCAGCTCGAAGTCGCGCCGGGCCGGATCCGCACCCTCTCCGCCAGCGGCAGCCCCCTGTTCAGCGATGCCGGCGAGTTCCTGGGCTACCAGGGTGTGGGCCGCGACATCACCGACCAGCTGGCCACCGAGAAGCGTCTTGAATTCCTCGCCTACCACGACGCGCTGACCGGCCTGCCCAACCAGCGCCTGCTGGAGCAGCGTTTCGCCCAGCTTCTGGCGACGGACGGGACGCACGGGCTGCGCACCGCGCTGCTGCAACTCGATCTGGACAACTTCCGCGGCATCAACGACAGCCTGGGCCACGAGGCCGGCGATGCGCTGCTGCGCGAGGTGGCACGTCGCCTCACGGCTTGCGTGCGCGAGGCCGACATGGTGAGCCGCCAGAGCGGGGATGAGTTCCATGTGCTCATGTCAGGACTGCGCCACCCAGACGACATTGCCCAGCAGGCCGGCCTGATGCTGGAGCAATTGCAGCAGCAGCCCTATCTGCTCGGCGGACAGGAGATCGTGGTGTCCCTGTCCATGGGCGTGGCGCTCTGCCCCGAAGACGGCGTTGAGCTGGAAACCCTGCGCAAGAAAGCCGAGGCGGCCATGTACCAGGCCAAGCAGGCCGGCCGCAACACCTACCGCTTCTTCGATCCGGTCATGAACAGCGAGGCTTCAGAACATCTGAGCCTGCGCAACGGCCTGCACCGGGCCCTGGAACGCGGCGAACTGGCCCTGCACTACCAGCCGCAGTTCGATCTGGCCAGCGGTGCCGTGACGGGCGTGGAGGCCCTGCTGCGCTGGCGCCACCCCGAGCGCGGCCTGATCCCGCCGGCGCGTTTCATCCCGGTGGCCGAGGACAGCGGCCTGATCGTGCCTATCGGGGCCTGGGTGCTGCAGGAAGCCTGTCGCCAGGCCGTGGCCTGGCAAGGTGAGGGTCTGCCGGGGCTGACCATGGCCGTCAACCTCTCGGCCGTGCAGTTCAAGCGTGGTGATGTCGAGCAATCGGTATCGCGTGCGCTGGAAGCGTCCGGGCTGGCACCGCCCTTGCTGGAGCTGGAACTGACCGAATCCATCCTGATCCAGAACGCCGAAGGGGTGCTGGCCAGCCTCAAGCGGCTCAAGCAGATGGGCGTGAAGCTCTCCATCGACGACTTCGGCACCGGCTATTCCAGCCTGTCCTACCTCAAACGCTTCGACATCGACAAGCTCAAGATCGACCAGAGCTTCGTCCGTGGCCTGGGCAGCGACGAGGACGACGAGGCCATCGTGCGCGCTGTCATCCAGATGGCGCACAGCCTGAATCTCAAGACCATCGCCGAGGGCGTGGAAACAGAGGAGATCGTGGCCAGCCTGCGCCGCTTCGGATGCGATGGAGCCCAGGGATACCACTTCGCCCGGCCCATGCCGGCATCGGAGGTGACGGAGTTCTTGCGCCGTGCGGTGGCGCAACCCGCCGGTAGGCCCTTGAATCAACCTGTCTGAGCGGGTGACTGAAGGTACGGCGGAAGCGATAGCTTTCGAACAGCAGTCTTGAAGATTTGCTCGTCGGAGTATTTCAACACCCTCCATATCAGCAGTGTTGAGAGTCTCCAGGTAAAGAAATTGAATCGAGCTTTGCCCCAGGATTTTCTATGCAAACTTTATTGAAATACCGCGCTAGCCAAACGTATTTTCGAAAGACATCCAACTGGTTTTTATGACGAGTCAAGCAAGCAGCAATCAATTCTCGCCACTTGCCCATCAGAATTGAAAAACCAACTGGCATGGGCTCGGAACTCATTCTGCTAAGACCATAAGGATTCGACAAATGGTCGAGGAAGTAAAGGGAGTCATCATCTTGGCGCCACTGCCTCCAATGCCCAAGTAGTGCCTGCTCTCGATTCATGATCGGAGTCCCACCTCCCCAGGCTGCAGCAAGAGATTGATCGAGAACGATGCGAGGTACTGAGGCCTGTCGACTTTCCAGTTCATAAGCTGCGACCAATGCGGGACCGTACGCCATACCTGGGCGATGAATCATGAGGCCTTGCGAAACCCCTCCGCGGACAACAAAACCTTGAATCATCAAGTTATGAACGATCGCACTCAAGGTGCTTTCCATCATATGTTGGGCATAACGATCAGCGGAGAAAGAAATGAGTATGGAGTCCGAGAAGTGAGTGACCATCGGGTCACCAGCCCAGCCACCAGGACCTCCATGTTGCCGTTGCCATTCGTTCATTCGAACATGAACTGCTAGGGTTTGAACGGCGATGCCAAGCCTCTGGGTAAGTTCGGGAGACGTCGAAGACTGAATAATGGCCTGTGCCCAGCCCAATATGTCCAGAAAAGCTACGACACGATGCTCATATTTGAGCGATTCACGGAACTTCCTTTCTTCTTCTGCTTGCTCTGCAGCTTCGGCTTCGCGCTTGGGGCGGTCGGCTTCCCATTGAGCTTCTTCTCGATCTCGCGCACGCTCTTCTTCGTCAGTAAATTCGCGAAGGTATGATCTTTCTCCATCAGCAACATGACTGTATCGGCGTTTAGGATCTCGCTCGTCATTGGGAACTCGTACCAATTCACCGTTCCGTACTCTATAAACGGGCAAAGGAGATGAGGGGTTTATCTCTATCTCGGCGTGCAGTGTTTGCGCCTGAGGCTTGATGGAATCGGCCATTTGGTCTCCAAAGCAAATTTCGTTAGAAAAGCGCTCTACATCCAGTTCGACTTGGGTTTGAATGTCCAGGTTTGTACATCCTGCAGATGCCTTGTTTCCAGAGTCCCATCAGGCTGGCTTCGTCTTCAGGGGTGAGAGCCCTCGCTAGGCAGCGGTGGACGCCATGCAACATGCTGTGCTCAAACTTATCGGATGACCCGAGCATCTGCATCATCATGCCGACTGCCAGTGTCTTTGTATCGATGGGCTAGGTCAAGTTGCGGGTAGTGGCGCCGGCCTGCTCGATGCGATCGAAAATCCGGGGCAAGTCGATCAAGCCTTGTTCAAGGCGCGTCAATAAAAAAAGCGCAGCATGTGCTGCGCTTTTTTTTATGACTGGCGGAGGCGGTGAGATTCGAACTCACGAACGGTTGCCCGTTGCCGGTTTTCAAGACCGGTGCAATCGACCACTCTGCCACACCTCCGGAGTCGTGATTCTAGCGGTTGGCGTTTTCAACCCGGGTTTTCGGCGTCGGCATCGCCTTGCGCTTCCTCTGCGGCAGCCGCAGCCGCGAACATGGCGGCCGGTGAGCCATCGGCCTTGCGCCCGGTGCGCAGGCTCAGGCCGCCGGCCGGGCGGCCCTGTTCGCTCAACGCCGGACGCAGGCTGGGGTTGCCGTATTCCTTGCGCCATTGCTGCACCGCTGCTTCCAGTTCCGCAGCGTCAGGGATCTTTCCGGCGTATTTCTGCAGCACCAGGTGGGCGGTGTCGATCAGCTTGGCATTGAGTGTCTCGACACCGTGCTTGAGCAGGGTGCGCACGGCGCCTGCCGGGTCGCCGTTGAGGCTCAGGGACACGGCGGTCTCGGCCAGCTTGAGCACCTGGGCGCTGGTCGAACGCAGGCGTTCGGCATAGGCCGGGTGCACACCGGCGGCGCCGGCCAGCAGCTCGCTCATGGAGCGGCCGGTGGAAAAGCGCATGCCCATGGCGTCCACGGCGGGTTCCACATCGTCGAGCTGGATGGCCTTGTTGGCCAGCTGGGCCATCAGGGTCAGCAGATTGGTGGCCGACTCGAAATCGAAAGCCGGGTCCTTGACCTTGCCGGCCTGGGTGCGCACGGCCTCCACGGCACGGGCGAACTGGCGGTCCATGATGAGGATGAGTGCATCGACGATGGCGGCCAGGCGCTGCAGTCGCGGGTTCTTGTCGTCGCGGTCGATCAGCTTGACGAAGTCGTCGCGGCAGTGCTGCAGGCCCTTGCGGTCCGAACATTCCAGCCGCGCGAAGGCCAGCAGCACCAGGGCCTGGCAGTCGAACATCTTCGAGTCCAGGCCCAGGCGGGCGCACTGGCCCAGGATCTTCTCGGCCTCCACACGGTCGCCGCTGTAATACATCATCAGCCCCAGGTTCTGCAGGCGGGTGATGGAGAAGGGCGTGACCGCGCAGGCCATGCGGTAGGCGGCCAGGGTCTGTTCATGGTTGCCCAGCTCGAACTGGGCACGGCCCAGCACGTCGTAGGCGTCTGCGTAGCGCGGGTCTTCGCTGATCAGGTTTTCGAGGGTGCTGATGGCGCGCATCGGTTCGCCGTTGTCCAGCTGGGTGCGCGCCACACCGAGTTTGGCCCAGGGCATGGTCTTGGCGGCGATCACAGCTTCATACAGCTTCTGGGCCTGTGCATAGTCATCGACGCGCATCAGCAGTTCGGCACCGATGCGTGCGGCATAGAGCCAATAGGCGCCGCGCTCCTCAAAGCGCTGCAGGCACAGGCGCGCACCCCCGGCGTAATCCTCGGCCTCGATGGTGGCAAAGATGTCGGCCAGCGCAGCCTTGCGCTGGCGGGCCTGGTAGAGGCGTTCGGCCAGACGGGTGGCCGTGTGCGGCTTGATCAGGTAACCGTCCAGCGCAGATTCGGCGGCCTCGGCCACCTTGGCGTAGGTGGCCTCGCCGGTGACCATGATGAAGACCGTGGCGAAGGGCAGCAGCTGGTTGCGTCGCAGGTCGTCAAGCAGGTCCTGGCCGGTGGGCGTGCCGGGCTGGAAGTACTGTTCGCACAGCACGATGTCGAAGCTTTTGAGTTCCAGCACCTTGCGTGCGTCGATGGAACGGGTGGCCTGCTCCACCGTGCCGACGCCGAAATCGCGCAGCTGGTTGACCAGGATGGCGCGCGAGGTGGGGTTACCGTCGACGACCAGCGCCCGGGTATTGGAAAGGTCGTCGTCGTACAGCGCCATGCGCAGGCCGGTCTCGGTTGAGGAATGCGGGGATGATAGCCCCGATGCCATCAGGCAACCAGCCCCGGCACGCGTGAGCGTACCGGGGCTGGTTGTGGTGTGTTCCGCGGGGCCTCTCATCGGGCCCGCATCGGTGTCAGGCGTCGGGCATGACCTTGTGGTTGGCCAGGGCCTCGATGGCCTTGACCAGGGCCGAGTGGTCGGCCTGGTCGTGGCCCAGGGCGGCACAGGCCTGCATGAGCTGGGCGGCGCTGGCCGTCTGCGGCAGGGCCATCTTGAGTGCCTTGGCGCCTTGCAGGGCCAGGTTCAGGTCCTTCTGGTGCAGCGAGATGCGGAAGCCCGGGTTGAAGGTGCGCTTGACCATGCGCTCGCCGTGCACTTCGAGGATGCGCGAGGAGGCGAAGCCGCCCATCAGGGCAGCGCGCACCTTGGCGGGGTCGGCGCCGGCCTTGGAGGCGAACACCAGCGCTTCGCTGACGGCGGCGATGTTGAGCGCCACGATGATCTGGTTGGCCACCTTGCAGGTCTGGCCGTCGCCGTTGCCGCCGATCAGGGTGATGTTCTTGCCCATGAGTTCGAACAGGGGCTTGACGGTATCGAAGGTGGCCTGGGAGCCGCCCACCATGATGGTCAGCGAGGCGGCCTTGGCGCCGACTTCGCCACCGGAGACCGGGGCGTCGAGGTATTCGGCGCCCAGGTCATTGATGCGCTTGGCGAAACCCTTGGTGGCGATCGGGTCGATGGAACTCATGTCCACCACGATCTTGCCCTTGGAGCCCTTGAGGCCCTGGGCCACGCCGTTCTCGGTGAACAGCACCTTCTCGACGTCGGGCGTGTCGGGCACCATGACGAAGATGATGTCGGCGCGCTCGGCCACGCCCGCACCCGTGGTGCACACGGTGGCGCCCGCGTCCACCACTTCCTTGGGCATGGGACCCACGGTGTTGACGAACAGCACGTGGCCTGCGTTGATCAGGTGCATGGCCATGGGCGTGCCCATGATGCCCAGGCCGATGAAACCGATTTTTTGTCCGGATTTGGTCATGTTGTCTTCTCTTTCAGCAATGCTTTATTTCGTCAATGTCTTGATCCAGCCCAGGCCCTCGACCGTCTTGGTGCGGGGTTTGTACTCGCAGCCGATCCAGCCGGTGTAGCCGATGGCGTCGAGGTGGCGGAACAGGAAAGGATAGTTGATTTCGCCGGTGCCCGGTTCGTTGCGGCCCGGGTTGTCAGCCAGCTGGATGTGGCCGATGCGGGGCAGGTAGGCCTGCGCGGTGGCGGCCAGTTCACCTTCCATGCGTTGGGCATGGTAGATGTCGTACTGGATGTACAGGTTGTCGCTGCCCACGGCATCCAGCACGGCCGCGGCCTGGGCCGTGGTGTTGAGGAAGAAGCCGGGGATGTCGTAGCTGTTGATGGGCTCGATCAGCAGGCGCAGGCCCGCGGCCTTGAGCTTGTCGGCGGCGTACTTCAGGTTGGCCACGAAGGTGGTCTGCGCCTGCTCGCGGCTCACGCCGGCGGGCAGCTTGCCGGCCAGGCAGTTGACCTGCGGGCAGCCCAGGGCTTTTGCGTACTCGATGGCCTTGTCCACGCCATCGCGGAACTCCGCGACCCGGTCCGGGTGGCAGGCGATGCCGCGCTCGCCGCCGTCCCAGTTGCCGGCCGGCAGGTTGTGCAGCACCTGCTTGAGGCCGTTCGTTTTCAAGGCCTGCGCCAGTTCGTGCTTGTCATAAGGGTAGGGGAACAGGTATTCCACCGCCTCGAAGCCGGCCGCCTTGGCTGCCGCGAAGCGCTCCATGAAGGGCACTTCGTTGAACAGCATGGTCAGGTTGGCTGCAAATTTGGGCATCTGTCTTGTCTCCGTCATCGTTGTTGTTTCAGGCCACGGCCGCGGGCGCGTCGGCGCGCTTCTCGGCCAGGTCTTCGAACTCGATGATATTGTCAATTTCGGTGCCCATGGCGATATTCGTCACGCGCTCCAGGATCACCTCGATCACCACCGGCACGCTGAACTGGGCCATGAGCTCTTCGGCCTGGGCGATGGCGGGCTTGAGCTCGCTGGGGCTGTGCACGCGGATGGCCTTGCAGCCCAGGCCTTCGACCACCTTGACGTGGTCCACACCATAACCCTGTGCGACCGGGTCGCCCTGGGTGTTGATGTTCTCGAAGGCCAGCTGCACGCAGTAGTCCATCTCGAAACCACGCTGGGCCTGGCGGATCAGGCCGAGGTAGGAGTTGTTCACCACGATGTGGATGTAGGGCAGCTTGAACTGCGCGCCCACGGCCAGCTCCTCGATCATGAACTGGAAGTCGTAGTCACCCGACAGCGCCACGATCTTGCGGCCCGGGTCGGCGGCACGCACGCCCAGGGCGGCGGGCACGGTCCAGCCCAGGGGGCCGGCCTGGCCGCAGTTGATCCAGTGGCGTGGCTTGTAGACATGCAGCATCTGGGCACCGGCGATCTGCGACAGGCCGATGGTGCTGACGTAGCAGACGTCCTGGCCGAAGGCCTCCACCATGTCCTGGTAGACGCGCTGCGGTTTCATGGGCACGTTGTCGAAATTGGTCTTGCGGTGCAGGGTGTTCTTGCGCTCCAGGCATTCGCCGGCCCAGACCTGGCGGTCGGCCAGTTTGCCGGCGGCCTTCCATTCCCTGGCGACCTGCACGAAGAGTTCGAGCGCGGCCTTGGCATCCGAGACGATGCCGTAGTCGGGCGAGAAGACGCGGCCGATCTGCGTGGGCTCGATGTCCACGTGCACGAACTTGCGGCCCTTGGTGTAGACCTCGACCGAGCCGGTGTGGCGGTTGGCCCAGCGGTTGCCCACGCCCAGCACGAAGTCGGAGGCCAGCATGGTGGCGTTGCCGTAGCGGTGGCTGGTCTGCAGGCCGCACATGCCGGCCATCAGCGGGTGGTTGTCGGGGATGGTGCCCCAGCCCATCAGGGTGGGAATGACGGGCACGCCGGTGATTTCGGCGAACTGCACCAGCAGATCGGAGGCGTCGGCGTTGATGATCCCGCCGCCGGCCACGATCAGGGGGCGGGCCGATTCGTTGAGCATGCTCAGGGCCTTCTCGGCCTGGGCGCGCGTGGCGGCCGGCTTGTAGGCGGGCAGGGAGGAATAGGTCTCGGGATCGAATTCGATCTCGGCCATCTGCACGTCGAAGGGCAGGTCGATCAGCACCGGGCCGGGGCGGCCCGAGCGCATCAGGTGGAAGGCCTGCTGGAAGGCGCGCGGCACCTGGGCCGGCTCGCGCACGGTGACGGACCACTTGGTCACGGGCTTGGAGATGGACTCGATGTCCACGGCCTGGAAGTCTTCCTTGTACAGGCGGGCACGCGGGGCCTGGCCGGTGATGCACAGGATGGGGATGGAATCGGCCTGGGCGGAATACAGGCCGGTGATCATGTCGGTGCCGGCCGGGCCGGAAGTGCCGATGCAGACACCGATATTGCCGGCGTTGGCGCGGGTGTAGCCCTCGGCCATGTGCGAGGCGCCTTCCACGTGGCGCGCCAGGATGTGGCTGATGGTGCCCTGCTTGCGCATCGCGGCGTACAGCGGGTTGATGGCGGCGCCAGGAACGCCGAAGGCCTGCGTGACGCCTTCTTTTTCCATCACCCAGACGGCGGCTTCGATTGCTTTCATTTTGGCCATGGGGAGTTCTCCTTGAATGTCCGAATATCAAAAACGATGACGGACTGTAAAAATTCCCGGGCACTTGCGGAAGACGGCTGGAGTCCATAACATCTATTCCATATCGGAATAAACAAGGCGGAGACGATGGATCGATTGCAGGCGATGGAGGTGTACGTACGGGTGGTGGAAACCGGCAGCTTTTCCAGGGCGGCCAAGGAGTTTTCCATCACCCAGCCGACGGTGACCAAGCTGGTCGCGGCGATCGAGGAGCGGCTCAAGGTGCGCCTGCTCAACCGTAACACGCGCGGCGTCAGCGTCACCGAATCGGGAGCGCTGTATTACGAGAAATGCAAGGTCATCGTGCGTGAATCGGACGAGGCCGACAACATCGTGCGTCTGCGCCAGACCCAGGCCCAGGGCCTGCTGCGCATCGGCACCTCGGTGGCTTTCGGGCGCCGTGTGGTGACGCCGCTGGCGCTGGAGTTCATGGCCAAGCACCCGCAGGTGCAGATCGACCTGAGCTTCGAGGACCGTTACACCGACCTGGTGGCCAATGGTATCGACCTGGCTATCCGCATGGGCAAACTGGCCGATTCGACGCTGGGCGCGCGTTTCCTCGGGGTCAACCCCTGGCTCATGGTGGCCTCGCCCAAGTACCTGCGCAAGCAGGGGGTACCGAAGCAGGCCATGGACTTGAGCCGGCACCCGGCCCTGATCTACAGCAGCGTGCTGGGCGACGATGTCTGGCGCATGACCACGCCCAAGGGCGATACCCTGACGGTGCCGGTGGCCGGGCGCCTGCGCTCCAACAACCTCTCGGCAGTGCTGGCCGCGGCGCGCAATGGTTACGGCATTGCCGCCATGCCGCGTTATGTGGCCAGCGACTCGCTGAAGTCAGGCCATGTGGTGGAAGTGCTCAAGGGCCATGTCTTGGCCGAGCAGGAGGTGCACGCGGTGTTCCCAAGCCCGAAGCTGGTGCCGGGCAAGGTGCTGGCCTTTATTGCCTTCCTGCAATCTCGCCTGGGCGAGCACTGGTGGGACGACCTGCCCAAAGCCTAAAACTTGCGAATAAATCTACTGCGCGACCCGATCGCCGCGTTGGGCGGTGCTCGCCATCCTCACGTACAGGGAGTACGTTCCGGTGGCTGTGCTCCGTCCGCCTTGCGCTCGGTCCGCTCGCTACGATTTCTTCGCAAGTTTGCGGATTACTGGCCGCCTGCAGCCGACGGACCGGAAACCAGTCGCACGGTATTCGGGTTTGGCGGCGCGGCGCGGCGTGGCTGGCCCTTGGGGCCCTGCCCTTCGCTGAGGGTGTGTAACTGGAAGCTGCCGCTGGCATCCCACAGCCAGGTTTCGATGTAGCTGGCGCTGCCCAGTCGCACGGGTGCCGGGAAGGGGGCGGCCTGGCGTACCGTGCGTTCGATCTCGGCCATGACCTCGGGAGCATGCTCGGGCGCGCGCATCCAGTTCAGTGCCAGCAGGTTGCCGCGGCTGTCCACCTGGATTTCCACCACACCGATGGCGTAGAGGAAGTGTGGCATCACGCCCTTGAAGATGCGTGTGTTGTTCTTGTCGTAGAGGTGGTAGGCCGCATCCAGTCGGTAGTCGATGGGGCTGTCGGCGGTGGAAACCGGGCCCATGGGCAGGGGGGGCTGCACCGGCTGGGCGACGGATGCGGTCGGGGCCGGCAGGCTCGCCGTGGGGGCCGGTGCCGTAACGCAGCCGGCCAGTAGGGCCGTGAGCAGCAGGATGCCCAAGGCGGGCAAAAGGGGGCGCGTCGAATAGATCATTTTCATGGGCAAGAAGCTGGCCGGCCCCGTATTCCCAACGGTGAGCGGCCTGCAGGTTGGATAGCGCTTACTGTGCCACAAATGTCAGCATCTGTAACAGCAGTGACGCCTCGCCCGAGGATTCCGTCACGTTGGGAGCTGGATGTGTGCCCGCCGTGCAACAGCCCGGCTCACCAGTCGCTGACCAGGCCGGCCGCACGCGTGGACGATTTCTCGAAGTGCCGGGCCAGGAAGTCCACGAAGGCGCGCACCCGCGCCGCCAGCTGGTGTCGCTGGGGGTAGACCACATGGATGTCGGCCGGGGGCGTCTGCCACTGCTCCAGCACCGGGCGCAGCCGGCCGCTGCGCAGGTATTTGGCGATGTCCCATTCGGCGCGCATCAGGATGCCGTGGCCGTCCAGGGCCCAGTTCACCGCGATTTCCCCGTCACTCGTGCTCAGATTGCCGCGCACCTTGACCGTTTCGGTCTGCTTGCCCGAACTCAGGCGCCAGATGCCGTAGCCCTCGCTCCCTTGCCGGATACCGATGCAGTTGTGCCGTGTCAGGTCATGCGGCACCTTGGGCATGCCGTGCTGCGCCAGATAGGCGGGTGAGGCGCACAGCAGCCGGCGGTTGGGCGCGAGCTGGCGGGCGATGACACGGGCATCCGGTGGTTCGCCGAAGCGGATGCAGACATCGAAAGCGTCCTCGCTCAGGGGCGGCGGGTTGACGGTCAGCTGCAGCTCGATCTGGACGTCCGGGTGCTGCTTGGCGAAGCGCGAAATCAGCGGGGCGATGTGACTGCGGCCGAAACCCAGGGTGGCATTGACCCGCAGCAGCCCCTGGGGCGCAGCCACGGCCTTGCCCACCAGGCGCTCCATGTCATCGATGTCCACCAGGATGCGGCGCGCGTGCTGCAGGTAGATCTCGCCCTCCTGCGTCAGGCTCACGCGGCGGGTGGTGCGGTTGAGCAGTTGCACGCCCAGACGCGACTCCATCTGGGCCAGCCGTTTGCTGACCGCGGGGGTGGAGAGGTTCAGCTCGCGCGCGGCGCCGGAGAAGCTGCCGCAGCGGGCCAGCAGGCTGAAAAAGGCCATTTCAGAAGGGGGCGATGTGCTGGCTGACATTGTTAACTCAAGGTAAACAGTGACATAACTTTAGACCATTTCATTGAGTCTGGACAGTCCTACAGTGCCAGACAGCACGAAGCACGCAGAGGGCGTGCCCCAAGCGATGAAAAAGGAAACCCGATGAAGACGTACAAGATTGCCTGCATCCCCGGTGATGGCATAGGCAAGGAAGTGGTACCGGCCGGCCAGCAGGTGCTGGATGTTCTGGCGGCCCACTTGAAACAGTTCAAGTTCGATTTCACGTCCTTCGACTGGGGCGGCGACTATTACCGCCAGCATGGCGTGATGATGCCGGCCGACGGCCTGGACGATCTGCGCGACAAGGACGCCTTGCTGTTCGGTTCCGCCGGTGATCCGCACATACCCGACCACATCACCCTGTGGGGCCTGCGCCTGAAGATCTGCCAGGGGTTTGACCAGTACGCCAATGTGCGGCCGACGCGCATCCTGCCCGGCATCGACGCCCCGCTCAAGCGCTGCAAGCCGCAGGACCTGAACTGGGTGATCGTGCGCGAGAACTCGGAGGGCGAATACGCCGGTGTGGGCGGTCGTGCCCACCAGGGGCATCCGATCGAGGTGGCGACCGATGTCTCCATCCTCACGCGGGCCGGTGTCGAGCGCATCATGCGCTTCGCCTTCAAGCTGGCGCAGTCGCGCCCGCGCAAGTTCCTGACCGTGGTGACCAAGTCCAATGCGCAGCGCCACGGCATGGTGATGTGGGACGAGATCGCCCTGCAGATCAGCAAGGAGTTCCCGGACGTCAAGTGGGACAAGGAGCTGGTCGACGCCATGACCGCGCGCATGGTGAACAAGCCGGCCTCCATCGACACGGTGGTGGCCACCAATCTGCACGCCGACGTGCTGAGCGATCTGGCCGCCGCGCTGGCCGGCAGCCTGGGCATTGCACCGACCGGCAACATCGACCCCGAGCGCCGTTACCCCTCGATGTTCGAGCCCATCCACGGTTCGGCCTTCGACATCATGGGCAAGGGCCTGGCCAACCCCGTGGGCACCTTCTGGTCTTGCGTGATGCTGCTGGAGCACCTGGGCGAGGCCTCGGCGGCACGCCTGCTGATGAACGTGGTCGAGCAGGTCACGGCCAACCCCGCGCTGCACACCGGTGACCTGGGGGGCAAGGCCACCACTGCCGAAGTGACCCAGGCCACCTGTGAGCTGATCCGCAAAGCGTCCGTCTGAGACGCGCCTAACTGCTAGCAACAACAACGAGGAGACAGTATGAAACTTGATACAAGGAAGATCCGCACGACAGGACGACACGGTGTTCTGCGCGCCGTGATGATGGCGCTGGGCCTGTTCAGTGCTGCGGCCATGGCCCAGACCTACCCGGGGCGGCCCATCGGCCTCATCGTGCCTTTTCCTGCGGGCGGCACCACCGATGTGCTGGCGCGCGCGGTGGGGCAGGAGCTGAGCAAGAGCCTGGGCCAGCCGGTGGTGATCGAGAGCAAACCCGGCGCCGGCGCCACGCTGGGTGCGGACTTCGTGGCCAAGGCAAAACCGGATGGTTACACCCTGCTCATGGGCGCCGTGCACCACACGATCGCCACCAGTGTGTACAGGAAACTGCCCTACGACTTCCAGAAGGACCTTGCGCCCGTCACCACGGTGGCCCTGGTGCCCAATGTGCTGGTGGTGAACCCCGGTGTGCCGGCCAGGTCCGTGGGGGAGCTGCTGGCGCTGGCCAAGGCAGCGCCTGGCAAGTACACCTACGGCTCCAACGGCAACGGGACCGGCCAGCACCTGATAGGCGCGCAGTTCGAGGGCATGGCCGGCGTGCAGCTGCTGCACGTGCCCTACAAGGGCAGCGGGCCGCTGACCACCGACCTGCTGGGCGGCCAGATCACCATGTCCTTCGACACCATCACGCCCGTGCTGCCGCACATCAAGGCCGGCAAGCTGCGCGCCCTGGCGGTGACCACCAGCAAGCGCTCGGGCGCACTGCCCGATGTGCCGACCCTGGACGAAGCCGGCTTGCCGGGCTTCAATCTGGGGACCTGGTTTGGCGTGCTGGCGCCGGCCGGAACATCCAGGGACATCGTGGCGCGGCTCAACACCGAGATCGTGAAGATCATCAACTCGCCGGAATTCAGAAAGCGCATGGAAGACATAGGCGCCGAGCCTGTGGGCAACACGTCCGAGCAGATGGCGCAGCAGATCCGGGATGACACCGAGCGTTTTGCCGAATTGGTCAGAAAAGCCAAGGTCAGCATCGATTGAGATCCGGGGCGGGTTACCGCCGGGTTACGACGTCACAATGGCGGCTGGAGACAAGAATGAGCCTGCCCGATCCTCGCACCCAACCCCGTGATTTTCTGAGCTATCTGTACCAGGCCGCCGTACGGCGGGCCCTGCCGCTGCACAACACGGCCGCCTTCCTGCCGCCACCGCCCAGGGGGCGCACCGTTGTCATCGGCGCGGGCAAGGCCGGGGGTGCCATGGCCCAGGCCGTCGAGGCACTGTGGCCGGCCGACAAGCCACTCTCGGGCCTGGTCGTCACGCGTTACCACCATACCCCGCCGCGCCCGGCGGGCCTGCCGCAGCGCATCGAGGTGATCGAGGCTTCGCACCCGGTGCCCGACGCGGCCGGTCTTGCGGCGTCGCAACGCATCCTGCAGCAGGTGCAGGGCCTGACGAAGGACGACCTCGTGCTGTGCCTGATCTCGGGCGGCGGTTCGGCCCTGCTGACCCTGCCGGCCGAGGGCTTGACGCTGGAGGACAAGCAGCGCATCAACAAGCAGCTGCTGGCCAGCGGGGCCAGCATCGTCGAGATGAACTGCGTGCGCAAGCACCTCTCGCGCATCAAGGGCGGGCGGCTGGCCGCGGCCTGCGCGCCGGCCCAGGTGGTGACGCTGACCATCAGCGACGTGCCGGGCGACGACCCCTCGGTCATCGCCAGCGGCCCGACCGTGCCCGACGCCAGTACCTGCGCCGACGCCTTGGCCATCCTGAAACGCTACCGGATCGAGGTGCCCGCGCCCGTGCAGGCGGCGCTGGAACAGGGCGCGCTGGAGACTCCCAAACCCGGCAGCCCCGCCTTCCAGGGCCAGCCGGTCCACATGATCGCCACCCCCCAGCAATCGCTCGAAGCCGCGGCCGAGGCGGCGCGCGCGGCGGGCTTGAACGCCTACATCCTCAGCGATGAAATCGAAGGCGAGTCGCGCGAGGTCGGCAAGGTGCACGCGGCCCTGGCGCGCGCGGTGGCCCACCGGGGCCAGCCCTTTGCCAAACCCTGCGTCATCCTCAGCGGGGGCGAGACCACGGTGACGGTGCGCCCCGTGCCGGGCGGTGAAAAGCGCGGCAAGGGCGGCCGTGCCGGCGAGTTCTGCCTGGGTCTGGCCCTGGCCCTGCAGGGCCAGGCCGGCGTCTGGGCCCTGGCGGCCGACACCGATGGCATCGATGGCATGGAAGAGAACGCCGGCGCCTGGGTCGAACCCGGCACGCTGGCCCGCGCCCAGGCCCTGGGCATGAAGGTGGAGCGCTGTCTGGACCGCAACGACGCCTACGGCTATTTCCAGGCCCTGGGTGATCTGGTCGTGACCGGGCCCACCCACACCAATGTGAACGATTTCCGGGCCCTGCTCATTCTTTGAGCATCCGGGGCCCTCTACGTGCCCGGTCTTTGACTTGGCTCAAGTCGCGGGCTGTCCGGGGACGGCACAGTGGTGCCATGTTTTCCCTGGAATCCATGTCCACCAGTGCAGAGCGCCGCCACGCGGCGGCGGGCGCCGTGCTGCTCAAGCGGGGCAGCACGCCCTCGGCCGTGTTCTACGTGGAATCCGGGCGCGTGGCCCTGGGGGTGCTCGACGGCGACGCCCTGGCGCATCAGCTGGGCGAGATCCAGGGCCCTTTCTGGCTGGAAGCCACGGGCGCGGTGTTGGGCCTGCCTTGCGTGGTCGATGCGGTGGCGGAAACCGATGTTGAGCTGCGGCGTATCCCCCTGGCGCGCTTCCGGCAGGCGCTGGCGGCCATGCCGGCCGCCGCGCGCACCGTGCTGCACGACGTGGCCACTGCCCACCGGCGCCAGACCGAACTGGCCGTGAGCCGCCTGGCCAAGGACGCCGAAGCGCGCTGCGCCGAATGGCTGCTGCGCCATGCCCAGCCCGGTGAGCAGGGCGCGCTGGCCGTGCCGCTGGAACAGCGCAAGCGCCTGATCGCGGCGCAACTCGGGATTGCGCCCGAGACCCTGTCGCGCGTGCTGAGGCATATGCGCGAGCGCAGCCTGATCAGCGGGACTGGGCGTGTGCTCAATGTGCTGGACCCCGGGGGGCTGCGCGTGCTGGCCGGGGTCTGAACCGGCGCCATCAAAAAAGCCGCCTGTTCAGGCGGCTTTTTTGCTTCAGGAGCACATCGCCCTGATATCAGCCGGGATCGGGATCGCGCGTATGCCCTTGCCGTTTTCGCGATGCACGGCAAAGATGCGCACCTCGTCGCATTCCATGATCAGGTCCGCCGGGCCGTCGGGGTTCTCGCGCTTGATCTGGTAGCGCTGCACAAAACTCTTTTCGCGCCACTCGGCCACCTGCGTATGGATCTGCAGGGTGTCGCCGTAACTCGCGGTCTTGACGAAGCGCGCGTGCGTGTCGACCAACGGCGTGCCGATCAGGCCGGTGGTCTTTTCGGTCTCATGCCAGGGTGGCACGCCGCACTGCAGGAAGAAGTGGCGCGAGGCGGCGTCGATCCAGCGGAAGAAGTTGGGAAACCAGACGATGCGCGCGGGGTCGCAGTCGCCAAACTCGACGCGCTGGGTGTAGACGATGGTGCGTGGGGAGGGTGAGTCGGTCATGTCGGGGAGATAAGAAAGCCCCCCCGCTCGGGGGGGGGGCTGGTCGGAGGGGCTCAGTCGCCGGTGATCTTGCGCTCGCGGATCAGGGCACCGAAGCGCTTGGAGTCGTCTGCAGCCTTGGCGGCAAACTGCTGCGGGCTCATGGGCGCGGCTTCGCCGCCCATGCCGGCGATACGGTCCCTGGTGGTCTGGCTGTTGAGTATCTTGTTGATTTCGGTGTTCAGCCGCGTGACGATGGCTGCCGGCGTGCCGGCCGGGGCGTAGAAACCGAAGTAGGTGTCGGCGTCGAAGCCCTTGAGGCCGGCTTCCTCGACGGTGGGGGTGTCGGGGAACATGGGCGAACGCTTGGGGCTGCCCACGGCCAGCAGCTTCAGGCGGCCGGCGCGCACGTGCGACAGGCCGATACCCGGGTCGAAGGCGAAATCGATCTGGCCGGCCAGCAGGTCGTTGAGGGCCGGTGCCGCGCCGCGGTAGGGCACGTGCACGGCGAAGGTGCCGGTCATGCTCTTGAACATCTCGCCGGCCAGGTGCGGCGAACTGCCGTTGCCCGGCGAACCGTAGGAGAGCCTGCCCGGATTGGCCTTGAGGTAGCTGACGAATTCCTTGGCACCGTTCACCGGCAGGTTGGACCTGACCACCAGGAACACGGCCACGCGCGCGACTGAGGCCACGGGCACGATGTCCTTGTTCGGGTCGAAGGGCATCCTGGGATAGATGTGCGGGTTCACCGATACGGTGCCGCCCGAACTCATGAGCAGGGTGTAGCCGTCGGCCGGGGACTTGGCGACCGCATCGGCGCCGATGTTGCCGCCCGAGCCCGCGCGGTTCTCCACTACCACGGGCTGGCCCAGCACGTCCTGCAGGGGCGCGGCCACCATGCGGGCCAGCGCGTCGGCCACGCCGCCTGGCGGGAAACTCACGATGACCTTGACGGGCTTGGCGGGCCAGTTCTGCGCCTGGGCCATCGGCAGGGCACCGGCAGTGGCCAGCAATGCCGCCAGCAGGGTGCGGCGGCTCAGGCGGGGCAGGGCAGGGAAACGATGCATGTTGATGTGCTCCTTGTGGGTTTGATGAATTCCGGAAATTCTCGAGGGCAACAGGGCGGTGTCAGCCCATGCGGCTGGGAAGCCAGAGGGCAAGGGCCGGGAAGGCAATGAGGATGACCAGGCGGACCAGGTCGCTGCCGATGAAGGGCAGCACGCCCCGGAAGATCTGGGTGAAGGTCACGTCCTGCACGACGCTCTTGATGACGAACACGTTCATGCCCACCGGCGGATGGATCAGGCCCAACTCCACCACCATCACGATGATGACGCCGAACCAGATCGGGTCGAAGCCGAGCTGGACGATCAGCGGGAAAACGATGGGCACGGTCAGGATGATCATGGCCATGGCATCCATCAGGCAACCCAGTACCAGGTACATGCCCATGATGATGGCCAGCAGGGCATACCGCCCCAGGCCCAGACCGGTGAGGAATTCGGTGACCTTCTGCGGTGTCTGCGTGATGGTCAGGAAGTAGCCGAACAGCAGCGCGCCGATCAGCACCGTGAAGACGGCGGCCGAGGTGCGCGTGGCTTCCAGCAGGGCTTCCCGGATCTGCGCTCGGCTGAGCTTGCGCCGCAGCACGCCAAGGATGAAGGCCCCGGCGGCCCCCACGCCGCCAGCCTCCGAGGGCGTGAACAGCCCGCCGTAGAGCCCGCCAATGACGAAGACGAACAGCAGCAGCGGCGCCCACACGTCCCTGAGCGCCAGCCTGCGTTCATGCCAGGACTTGCGCTCGCCGGCGGGCAGGAAGCCGGGCCGGGCCATGACGATCAGCGAGATGGTCAGGATGTACAGCAGGATGGCCAGCAGGCCGGGCACGACACCGGCCATGAAGAGCTTGCCGATGTCCTGCTGGGTCAGGATGGCGTAGACCGCCAGCACGGTGGAGGGCGGGATCATGATGCCCAGCGTGCCGCCGGCGGCGATCACACCGGTGGCGAAGGACTTGGGGTAGTTGTAGCGGCGCATCTCGGGGTAGGCCACCTTGGAGAAGGTGGCCGCCGTGGCGACCGAGGAGCCGCAGATGGCAGCGAATCCGCCGCAGGCCAGGATCGTGGCTGCGCCCAGGCCGCCCCGCAGGTGGCCCATGAAGGCGTTGGCGGCGCGAAAGAGTTCGCGGCTGACACCCGAGACGGAAACGAAGGCGCCCATGAGCATGAACATGGGGATCACCGCAAAACTCTGGTCGGTCACCGTGCGCATGGTGGTCTGGCCCACCATCTTGAGCGCGGGTTCCATGCCCCCGATGTAACCGTAACCGGTGACCCCCACCAGGCCCATGGCCATGCCCACGGGTACGCGCAGCAGCATGAGGACGAAGAGGACGACAAAGCCGATGCCGGCAACGAGATCGGTACTCAAGAAAAATCCTTGTTCTTATTCATTGGCGTGGGCCTCGGCCTCGGAATGCGAAGGCATCAGTTCGGGCTGGAAGATCAGCCGCCAGGTGCGGATGGCTATCAGCAGCACGGCGGCGACGTCACCGAGCCAGGCCACGGCGAAGAAAGGCCAGGTGGGCAGGTGCAGATCGTAGGTCAGCACGTTGTCGCGCCAGGTTCCGAGCACCTTGTCGAACAGGGTGTAGGTCTGCACGACCACCACGAAGAGCAGCACCAGGGTGGCAAAGATGTCGATCCAGCGCTTCGTGCGCCGGCCACCGGCGCTCCACAGCAGGTCCACGGTGATGTGGGTGCCGCGGTAGCTGGTGGCGGCTATGCCCCAGAAGATCAGGATGCCCAGCAGCAGGGAGCCGAAATCGTAGGCGTCGGGGATCGAGGTGTCGAAAAACTTGCGCAGGATGACGGCAAGGAAGATGTTGAGGGCGACGAGGCCGACAAAAATGGCCGCCAGCCACTCGATCGTGTCGATCACACGATCCATGGAATTGCGCTTCAAACAGGACTCCGGTCGATAGGAAGGACAGGCGGGGCGGTACGGTGTGGCACCGCCCCGCACGCTTACATGGCAGCCTTGTACTTGACCAGCTGCTGCTTGAGGCCGTCCAGCGCGGCCTTGGGGTCCTGACCGGTCTTGTCCTTCAGGTCCTTGGCCCACTCGGCTTCCACCGGGGCCACGGCCTTGCGCCAGGCATCGAGCTGGTCCGGGGTCAGCTTGTAGACCTCGTGGTCGGGCATGGCGCCCAGCTTGGCGTGGCCGGCGTACTCGAAGTCGGCCCACTGGCTGGCCACCTTCTCGGCCCACTCGGTGGTGCAGTGGTCGTCCACGACCTTCTTCTGCGCGGTCGACAGGGCGTTGTACTTGGACTGGTTCATGACCCAGACGAAGGGGGTCACATACAGGGGCACGTCCATGTGGTACTTGACCACCTTGTCGATGCCGAACAGCGGGATCGAACCCCAGGGGAAGGTCACCGCGTCGGCCACACCGCGCTCGATGATCTCGCGCACTTCGGGGGCCGAGGACTGCACGTTGGTGCCGCCCAGCAGCGTGACCATGCGGCCGACGCCTTCGTGCGCGGGGCGGATCTTCATGCCCTTGATGTCGGTGGGCAGCACGATCTTCTTGCGCGAGTGGAAGGTGCCGGGATCGTGCACGAAAGCGAAGCAGAACTTCACGTCCTTCATCTCCTTGGCCGCGTAGTTGCGGTACCAGGCATCGACGGCGGCCGAGCCGCCCTTGCCGTTGGCGATCAGGAAGGGCAGGGACGAGGCGGCGAAGACCGGGAAGCGGCCCGGCTGGTAGCCCGGGTTCACATAGGCGAAGTCGGCGATGCCGTCGCGTGCCATGTCGTAGTGGTCAAAGGCCTTGCCCAGCTGCTGGGCCGGAAACATGGTGGCGCTGAGCGTGCCACCCGAGGCCTTCTTCATGCTTTCACCCCAGGCGATCAGCGATGGGTTCAGCGGGTGCTGGGCCGGTACCCAGCTGGAGAAACGGAACGTCACCGGCTTGTCCTGGGCCTGGGCCGGGGCTGCCGCCAGCAGCAGGGCGGTGGCGCAGGCCGCCGCCAGACGGGTCAGTGCTTGGGTGGGCTGTTGCATACGCGGGGTCTCCTCTTTGTGGTGGTTGGAATCATTTCGACCGGACCAATGTACAGCCCGTCCGGTCCCTTGTATATGAGCGTAATCACTGCCCGTGGCAGCCTCCTCAGGCCTGGCGCCGCCGCATCCAGCGGACGGGTTGTTCCTTGACGGGCCGGGCCGGCACGCCGTGCTGCAGCAAAGCCTGGTCCAGCGCCTTGCCCGCGTCGTCGGCGAGCGCGGCCTTGCGTGCCGCGGCAATCGCGGCGGCGCGTGCCTCGCCATTTTCGAAATGACCGGCGGGGGCCAGGTGCTGCACCACGTGCAGCAGGTTGTCCTTGCCGCGCTCGTTGGTGCTGCCGTAGCCCTTGATCAGGCGGCCGCACAAGGCCACTTCGTGGCCTGTGGCCCAGTGGCGCTGCGTGCTGCTCACCACCGCGGCCAGCCATTGTTCGATCAGTGCCTGTTCGGTGACATAACGGCTGCCCAGGGGGCGCAGCGCGCGCAGCGTCGCCAGGCCGCGCAGGGCCAGCATGCCGAAGACCGAGTGGGTGCCGATCTTCAGCGGCAGGGCCCAGGGCGTCTTGCCGGCCAGCACGCGCCTGCGGTCCCAGGCCAGCACGCGTTGCGCCAGGCCGGTGGGCAGCAGGGCGGCGAACTCGGGCGCGCCGGGTTTGAAGTGGTCGTAGAGCTTGAGCAGGTCGACGTCGGTTGCCTTGACCTCGCCGACGACGCGTTGCCAGCGGCTGGCGCGGCTCTTGAGGTCGGCCACGCGGATGATGTCGTCAAAAGCCATCCACAGCGCCAGCCAGCGCGCCATCTCGCGCGTGACGGCCCAGCCGCGGGTGCCCTGCGGGTCGCTGGTCCGCTCCGCCGCCAGCACCTGCTGCAGGCGCTCGACGTAGCGCTGGGCATAGGCCATGTTCTGGTACTCGACCAGGCGTGCATGGCCCAGGGCGATGATCTCGTGCAGCACGCCGGGGAACAGCGCCGCCACATCAGCGGGCAGGGCTGGTACTTCGGCGGCCGGAGCGACAGGGGCGGTTGACTTGGGCTCGAGCACCTGCTCGATGAATTGCGCCTGGGTGCGCTGCGCCTGCACGGCGTCGAAGCCCAGGGCGAAACCACGCAGGCTGGCCTGGGCGCTGCCGCCGCTGCCTTTCAGGATGGCTTCGTAGTCGGCGCGGCCCATGGGCAGCAGGCCGCTGGCGGCAATGCAGCCCAGCATCACGGCGCTGACGATGGTGCCGGCCTGGCGTGTGAGCTCGGCCATGTCCAGCACGTGGTGGGCGCGGCTGTGCGTGGTGATGAGGTTCAGCAGCCCCTGCGCGTCACGCCGGCCGTCACCCATCTGCATCTTCTCCATGGTGGTCAGCGCGCGGGCCGTGGAGCTCAGCACCAGGGTGCGGTCGCTGCTGGCGTGGCCCAGACTGATCTGGCGCACGGTTTCCAGCAGCTCGCTGGAGACCAGGCCATCCAGGCGCCCCGGCATGGGGTACAGGCCCAGCACCGGGCGTTTGCCGCCGAGTTCTGCCACCGGCACGGGGAAGACTTCGAGGTAGTAGGTGGTGGCGCCGGTGCGCTGCGCCACGCCGGGAATGGAGGTGGCCTGCACGGGGTAGCCGGCATGGCGGGCGGTCTCGACCAGCCATTCGGTGAGCACGCCGCCGCCTTCGCCGCCGAGGGCGCAGAGGAGGAGGGAGATGGGGTGTTGGCTCATGTCTTTTGTTCTTGTTGCTGTTTCTGGCGGAGGCGGGCTTCGTTTGTCTGCGACGGCTGGTCTGCCCCCCACACTCCCCCCCGCCCCTCTCTACCCCCGCCGGGGTAGAGAGGGGAGCCTGGATTCTGCTTCTGGTTTCTGGATAGGCTTCTACGGAGCGAGGCGTCGCCGCTGTGGATGGTGAGCCGAGATCTCAGGCCTGCGGTCGTAGTAAATGGTTGGGCTTGGGTGTGCCAACGACAGCGGTCGCCGAGCGACCCGCTGTGCACGAGACAGGTTTCGTCACTGGCCGGCGTAGCTGCCAGCCGTGGAGTGCAGATTCGTGCGATCTCTCTACGACCGTAGGCTCGCCAGTCTCGGCCAGCGAGGATGACCGCGCCCTCCCGCGCCGTAGTAGCGTAGCCGGCGCGACGAAACCAAATCCAGGCCGCCCCCCTCTCTACCCCGGCGGGGGTAGAGAGGGGCGGGGGGGAGTGTGGGGGGTTACAAAAGCAACTAAACACAAACCACCTCAAGCTCAAGCAGGTTGCAACACGCGAACAACGGAACGCCGAACGCCAGCCAAAAGCCGCTCATACCAGGAAGGGTTCTGCACCACCTCGGCCCGATAGAACGAAGGGCACAAAGTCGCCGCATGCGCATTGGCCCCACACAGCCCACACCCCACACACCCATCAATCACGGTGGCAACAGGATCCACCTTCAGTGGATCCGGGTTGTCCTTGAGCGTGAGGGTGGGACAGCCCGAGAGCCGGATGCAGGCATGGTCGCCATTGCAGACGTCCTCGTCCACCCCGTATTTCACCCGTTCCACCCGTTTGCCCTTCTTCAGCAGGCCGGCCAGCCAGGGCTTGATGCGGCGCTGGCGTTCCAGCTGGCATTCGCCTTCGGCGATGATGACCTTCAGGCCGTTGAAGTCCGAGGTGAAGGCGTCGATCAATGTGCGGCGCACGTTCTCGACTTCGTAGGTGGTGACGGTGCGCAGCCACTGCACGCCCAGGCCCTTGAGCGTGGTCTCGATGGTCTGGTTGGTGTGGACGACGCTGTCGCGCTTGTCGACGGCGCCGTCCTTGGCCGCGTCGCCGGGCGTGGAAATGATGTCCTGCGTGCCGGTGGCCGAGGTGTAGCCGTTCTTGAAGATCAGCAGCACGGCGTCGTCGCCGTTGAAGAGGGCGCTCTGCACGCCGGTCAGCAGGCCGTTGTGCCAGAAACCGCCGTCGCCCATGACCGAGAGCACGCGCCGGTTCATCATGGGCGAGACACCGGCGCGGCTGGCCAGGCTCATGCCGTAACCCAGGATGGAATGGCCGAAGGAGAAGGGCTCGAAGGTGGCCAGGGCGTGGCAGCCGATGTCGCCAGCGATGTGCACCTGGCCCACCTGTTCCTGCGCCAGCTTGAGCGCCGAGAACACCGGGCGCTCGGGGCAGCCTATGCACATGCCCGGCGGGCGTGCCGGCAGGGGCTGGCCGCTGTTCTTCGTGATTTCGGCGGCGATGGCGGCGCGGCGATCGCGGTTGCCCTGCAACCACTGGGGCACGGTGGTCGGCAGCAGTTCGGAGCGGTAGCGGCGCAGGAATTTCTCCAGGCCGCCGGCCATGACTTCGGCCGAGTACTCGCCGGCCAGGGCCAGCATGTCCTTGCCGTGCAGGGGCGTCTGGATATCGGCGCGGCGCAACATCGTGGCCAGTTCCTGCTCGATGTACTCGGGCTGGCCCTCTTCCACCATGAGCACGGCGCGTTTGCCGATGCAGAACTCGCTGAGCTCCTCTGGCACCAGGGGGTAGGTCACGTTGAGCACCAGCAGGGGGATGTCGGTCTGGCCAAAGGCATCGGCCAGGCCGAACTGCTGCAGGGTGCGAATCAGGGTGTTGTACAGGCCGCCCTGCACCACGATGCCCAGATCGCTGTGCTTGCCGGCGAACAGTTCATTGAGCTTGTGCTCGCGGATGTACTGGCGCGCGGCCGGCACGCGTTGTTCGCTCTTGAGCTTCTCGTGGCGGAAGGTCACGGGCGGGTGGGCCAGGCGTTCGTAGTTGAAGCTGGCCGGTTCTTCCATCAGCCGACGCGTGGAAACCTTGGAGATGCGGTTGTCCTTGGCCTGGAAGCTGCCGCGCACATGGCAGGCGCGTATGCGCAGCTCCAGGATGGCCGGCATATTGGAGGCCTCGGACAGGGCGAAGCCGTGTTCCACCATGTCGACCATGCGACCCAGATCAGGTCGCGGGTCAAGCAGCACCATGCCGGACTTGAGCGCGTAGGCGTGGGTGCGCTCCTGGATCACGCTGGCACCTTCGCCGTAGTCTTCGCCCACGATGATGAGCACACCGCCCGTGACGCCCGGCGAGGCCAGATTGGACAGGGCATCGGCGGCCACATTGGTGCCGACGATGGACTTCCAGGTCACGGCGCCGCGCAGGGGGTAGTGGATGGAGGCGCCCAGCATGGCCGCGGCGGAGGCTTCGTTGGAGCAGGCCTCGACGTGCACGCCGAGCTCGTCCATATAGGGCTTGGCCTGCACCATGACGTCCAGCAGGTGCGAGACGGGTGCGCCCTGGTAGCCGCCCACATAGGCCACCCCGGACTGCAGCAGGCCCTTGGTGATGGCCAGGATGCCTTCGCCATGAAAGGTCTGGCCCTGGCCCAGCGCCAGGGACTTGATCTCCTGGCTGAATGAAACTTCCACGTGTCTTCCTCGGTGCTTTTTGGGGTCAGCGCGTGAGTGTGGCGCCTGGACGGTCATTCATCAATAAAATAACGTGACTATCGCTTATTAGATATATGCATATCAAGGACCTGGACCTCAACCTGCTGCGCGTGTTCGATGCGGTCTACCGCGCGCGCAAGGTGGGGCGGGCCGCCGAGATGCTGGACCTGACCCAGCCCGCCGTGAGCCAGGGTCTGACGCGCCTGCGCCTGCTGTTGAACGACCCGCTGTTCATGCGTGCCGGCGGCGGTGTGCAGCCCACGCCACGCGCCGAGCGCCTGGCGCCGGCCGTGCGCAGCGCCCTGGGTCTGCTGGAGCAGGCCCTGGGCGAGGCTGCGCAGTTCGACCCGCTGCTTTCGAACAAGACCTTCCGCATCCACATGAGCGATATCGGCGAAGGCCGTTTCCTGCCCGACCTCATGGTGGCCCTGCGCGAGCGCGCCCCCGGCGTGCGCATCGAGACCCTGCCCGTGCCGGCGGCCCATATGGCCGACGCGCTGGACAGCGGGCAGGTGGACTTTGCCTTCGGTTTCCTGCCCACCGTCAAGGACACGCAGCGTGTGCAGCTGCTCAAGGACCGTTACATCGTCATGCTGCGCGCCGGCCATCCCTTTGCGGCGGCGACGCGCCGGCGCAAGGGGGCGGGCCTGCTGGCCGCCCTGCACGAACTGGAGTTCGTGGCCGGTCGCACCCATTCGGACACGTTGCGCATCCTGCAACTGCTCAAGCTGGAGGACCGGGTGCGCTTGACGGCCGAGCACTTCATGGTGCTGCCGGCCATCGTGGGCGCCACCGACCTGGCCGTGGTGATGCCGCGCAACATCGCCCAGGGTTTTGCGGCCAGCGGCGCCTATACCCTGATCGAGCCGCCTTTTCCCCTGCGCGACTTCACGGTCTCGCTGCACTGGAGCCGGCGTTTTGAGACCGATCCCGCCAACCGCTGGCTGCGCGAGACCCTGGTCGAGTTGTTTTCGGTAGCCTAGAGCGACTGCCTACAATCTCCCGATTCCCAGGAAAAGTACCACCATGAGCATCAAGAGCGACAAATGGATACGCCGCATGGCCGAGCAGCACGGCATGATCGAGCCCTTCGAGCCGGGCCAGATCCGGCAGGACGCCGCCGGCAACAAGATCGTGAGCTACGGCACCAGCAGCTACGGCTATGACATCCGCTGCGCGCCCGAGTTCAAGGTCTTCACCAACATCTACAGCACGGTGGTCGATCCGAAGAACTTCGACGAGAAGAGCTTTGTGGACATCGAAAGCGACGTCTGCGTCATTCCGCCCAACAGCTTTGCGCTGGCACGCACCATGGAGTACTTCCGCATCCCGCGCAACGTGCTGACCATCTGCCTGGGCAAGAGCACCTACGCGCGCTGCGGCATCATCGTCAACGTCACGCCCTTCGAGCCCGAGTGGGAAGGGTATGTGACGCTGGAGTTTTCCAACACCACACCGCTGCCGGCCAAGATCTATGCGGGTGAGGGCTGCGCCCAGGTGCTGTTCTTCGAGAGCGACAAGGACGACGTCTGCGAGACCAGCTACAAGGATCGCGGCGGCAAGTACCAGGGACAGCGGGGCGTGACCCTGCCCAAGACCTGAGAACTCGCGAATAAATCTACTGCGCTTGCCCGTCGCCGCGTTGGGCGGTGTTGGCTCCGGCCGCTGCGCTTAACTTTCGCTTTGCGAAAGTTAGCCTGCACCGCAACTGCGTTGTCGGAATCCTCACGTACAGAAAGTACGTTCCGGTTCCTGCGCTCCGTCCGCCTTGCGCTCGGGCCGCTCGCTACGATTTCTTCACGAGTTCGGCGGGCGTTCAGACCGGCAGCGCCAGTCGTGCGGCTGCGAGGTCCCAACCGGCCCAGCCGCAACTCTTGAACAGCACCGGCCCCACTGGCCGGTTTTTGTTTGATTTCAGCATGTCCCCCAGACTGGCAAAGCGGCTCACGCCCAGCCGGGCCTGCAGCAGGTCGCCGGCCTCGTGGTCGGCTTCGCGGGTGTCCACGACCACCGTGCCTAGCTCCGCGAGGTGGCGGCACAGCTCGGGCGCCAGTTCCACCATGCGGGGCGTGAAGGCGCCGACCGCCGCGACGAAGGCGTCGTGCCGCGGCTCGGCGCGCAGCACCACGCCGCTGGCCGGCGTGCAGGTCACGACCAGGGGGCAATCAGCCAGCGCGGCGTTGGGGTTGGTGACCACTTCGGCTTGCAGGCCCAGGGTGCGGGCATGGGCGGCCAGGGCCTCGGCGCTGGCGGTGCTGCGCGAGGCGATGCGCACGTCCTTTACACCCAGTCCGGCGGCAAAGGCTTCCAGATGGGCTTTGCCTTGCACGCCGGCCCCGACGATGAGCAGCGGCCCGTCCGGATTCGGCGCCAGGGTTTGCGCCGCCAGCAGCGAGACCGCGGCCGTGCGCCGGGCCGTGACCGTGGGGCCGTCCAGCACCAGGCGGCGCTCGCCGGTGGCGATGTCGAACACCACCACGTCGCCCTGGATGGCCGGGCGGCCGGTGCCGGCATTGGCCGGGGTGTAGCTGATGAGCTTGGTGATGGCCAGGCGCCCGTCCAGCGCCGGCATCACGAAAAGGCTGCCGCCCCCGGGCAGGGGCTGGACCAGGCGGGCGGGGACCTGGACCGCCGGATCCTGCAGCAGGGCGGCGATTTCGGCGGCCAGGGCCGGGTAGGGCAGGCACTCGGCGGTCCGGGCCGGGCTGAGCAGGGTCTCGGGCATAGGCTGGCACTGTAGCCGCGCAGGCCCCACGGCAGGCGGGATATCAGGGATAATACGGGTCTGCCCAAATTTCGGGCACGAGGGCCGGTTCAGAACGGGTCCCAGCGCAGGCCGTCGCGTCGACGGCAATCTTTCCCGAGACCCGATGACTCCTGATTCCCCCGAAGCCCTGCCCCAGCGTTATGCCGACCTGACCCTGGCCGAGCCCCTGCGGCGTGCCGTGGCCGACATGGGCTACGAGTTCATGACCCCGATCCAGGCCCAGGCCATCCCCGTGGTGCTGGAAGGCCGTGACGTCATGGGCGCCGCCCAGACCGGCACCGGCAAGACCGCCGCTTTCTCCCTGCCCCTGCTGCAGCGCCTGCTGAAACACGAAAACAGTTCCACCTCTCCGGCCCGCCACCCCGTGCGCGCCCTGGTGCTGTTGCCCACGCGCGAACTGGCCGACCAGGTGGCCCAGCAGGTCAAGATGTACGCCAAGTACACCAATCTGCGCAGCACCGTGGTTTTCGGCGGCATGGACATGAAACCCCAGACCCTGGAACTCAAGAAGGGCGTGGAAGTGCTGGTGGCCACGCCGGGCCGCCTGCTGGACCATATCGAGGCCAAGAACGCCGTGCTCAACCAGGTCGAGTACGTGGTGCTGGACGAAGCCGACCGCATGCTGGACATCGGTTTCCTGCCCGATCTGCAGCGCATCCTGTCCTACCTGCCCAAGCAGCGCACCACGCTGCTGTTCTCTGCCACCTTCTCGCCCGAGATCAAGCGCCTGGCTGGCAGCTACCTGCAGGACCCGGTGACCATCGAGGTGGCCCGTTCCAACGCCACGGCCTCCACCGTGGAGCAGCATTTCTACAGCGTGCCCGAGGACGACAAGCGCCACGCCCTGCACCAGATCCTGCGCCAGCGCGGCATGAAGCAGGCTTTTGTGTTCGTCAACAGCAAGCTGGGCTGCGCCCGCCTGGCCCGTACGCTGGAGCGGGAAGGCCTCAAGACCACGGCCCTGCACGGCGACAAGAGCCAGGACGAACGCCTCAAGGCGCTGGAGTCCTTCAAGAAGGGTGAAGTCGACCTGCTGGTCTGCACCGATGTGGCCGCGCGCGGCCTGGACATCAAGGACGTGCCGGCGGTGTTCAATTTCGACGTGCCTTTCAACGCCGAGGACTATGTGCACCGCATCGGCCGCACCGGTCGTGCCGGCGCCTCGGGCCTGGCGGTGAGTTTTGTCTCGCCCAAGGACGCCCGCCTGGTGGCCGACATCGAGAAGCTGATCAAGACCAAGATCGAGCTGGAGCCCGTCGAGTACGACGAGGACAAACCCGATATCCGCCGCCAGGGCCGTTTCAACGAAGGCCGCCGCCTGTACGAGCAGGGCGAGGAACGCAGCGAGCCGCGCGGCGAGCGCCGCGCCGCGCCGCGTGAGGCCAATCGCCGCCCAGCCGCTCCCGCGCAGGATCCCTTCTTCAACAAGCCCTACGAGATGACCGAGGCGCCTGCCGAACCGGCACCCTGGGAAGCGGTGGCCAAGCCGGCCGGCCGTGTGGTGTCGGCCAACATCCGGCCCAAGCGCAAGGTGGCGGCCCTGTTCAACCGGTCCGAAGAAACGAAGTCCGAAGAGACTTCGAGCTAATTCCCGTTCGGGCCGGGGGCCTGCGCGGCCGCGCAGGGTATCTGGATCAGTTCGTGTGCGCGGGCCGGCCCCAGGCGCAGGGCGCTCAAGGCTCCGCCCCAGACGCAGCCCGTGTCCAGGGCCAGCACATCGGGCCGGTCCAGCCAGCCCAGTCTGGACCAGTGGCCGAAGGCCACGGTGACCCCCACCGTCTGCCGACCCGGCACCTCGAACCAGGGTAGATAACCCGGCGGCGCGCCGGCGGTGCCCTCCGTGGTGGCGAATTCCATCTCCCCGTCCGCCGTGCAGAAGCGCAGGCGCGTCAGGGCATTGACGATGACACGCAAGCGGGCGTCGCCCTGCAGGCTGTCGTTCCAGCGTGCCGGTTCGTTGCCGTACATACGACGCAGGAAATCCGGCAGGTCCGGGCCCCGCAACACGGTTTCCAGTTCGCCGGCCAGCGCTATTGTTTTGGTAGCGCTCCAGATTGGCAGGACACCGGCATGCACCATCAGGATCTCCTCGCCGTCGAAAGTCTCCCGCAACGCCAGGTGCTGACGCCGCAGCCAGTCCAGCAGGGCGGGGCGGTCCCCTGCCTGCAGCAGGTCGGCGATCGTATCGTTGCGGTGCGGCGGCCGCACGCCGTGGGCAATGGCCAGCAGGTGCAGGTCATGGTTGCCCAGCAGGCAGCGGGCCGCCGCGCCGTAGCCCATGAGCCGGCGCAGCACGCCGGCCGAATCCGGCCCGCGGTTGACCAGGTCACCCAGCAGGTAGAGGGTGTCACGGCTGGGCGAGAAGGCGATCTTGTCGAGCAGGCGCTGCAGTGCGGCGTCGCAGCCCTGCACGTCGCCGATCAGGTAATGGGCCATGGGGTGTTTTCAAGGAGTTACAGGAATTCTCGCATTCCGTGTACCTGCCCTGTGCAGGGTCACGCGACTGCATTAGACTGACCTGCGATGGCCCGCCGTTGTGGCGATGGCCCGAGGACGACAATGAAACGTATCGCGTTTTGGCAGAAGGACTGGCTGGTAGGCCTGTTGGTGGCCGTGGTGCTGTTCCTGGCCTCCGGTAGCGACTTGATGGAGAGCCTGGAGCGCAAGGCCTATGACCTGGGTGTGCGGGCGACGTCACGCGTGCCCAGCGACAAGATCGCCATCATCGCCGTCGACGACGAAAGCGTCGCCAACCTGGGGCGCCTGCCCTGGCCGCGCGAGATCCATGCACGTTTGATCGACAAGCTGGCCGAAGGCCAGGCCAAGGTGGTGGGCCACACGGTGCTGTTCTTCGAGCCGCAGGTGGACGCGGGGCTGGACTACATCCGCCAGGTCCGGGCCTGGCTGGAGGAGTCGGGCATACGCCGCAGCGGCAGGCCCGCCGAGCTGGAGAAGCTCGAGGCCCTGCTCACCGAGGCGACACAGAACCTGGACAACGACCGCAAGCTGGCCGACAGCCTGGCCCGGGCGCGCAATGTGCTGCTGTCCCTGTATTTCGAATCCGGTGAACCCCAGGGCAAGCCGGACCGGCCGTTGCCCGAGTTCGTGCAGCGCAACCGCCTGGGCGGTGTGCAGGCCAACACACCCGGGCTGCAGCCCGATCTGGCGCGTGGGGTGTTCATGCCCATACCGGCGCTGGGCAGCCAGGCCCGGGCCCTGGGTCACCTGAATTTCTCGCGCGACATGGACGGCGCCGTGCGCAGCGAGTCGCTGGCCATGGATTACCACGGCGAGCTGTACCCCTCGCTCTCCCTCATGCTGGCTGCGCGCAGTCTGAACCTCGAAACGGGTGATATCCGCGTGGTGCCCGGTGAAGGGGTGGAGCTGGGCAAGCTGCGCATCCGCACCGACAGCTCACTGCGCATGCTGGCCTATTTCTACCCCGACAACCAGGGCAAGCCGGCCTTTGCCGTTGACTCCTTCTACGACGTGCTCAGCGGCAAGATCCCGGCCAGCAAGTACCGCGACAAGATCGTGCTGATCGGGACGACGGCCGAGGGGGCGGGCACCTTGCAGGTCACCCCCGTGTCTTCCAAGATGCAGTCGGTCGTGACACTGGCGCACATGGTGTCCAGCATCCTGCAGGGCCACTATTTCGTCGCGCCTTTCTGGACCGGCCTGGCGCAGCTGGGCATCTTTGTCCTGGTGGCGCTCTATCTGATGCTGGTGCTGCCCCGCCTGCGCGCGGCCACGGGGGCCCTGGTCACCGGGGGCCTCTTCGTCGTGCTGGTCGGCGCGCACTTTGTGCTCATGAGCAGCCAGGCCCTGTGGTTGCCGCTGATGCTGCCCATGACCTTGCTGCTGCTGGGTCACCTGCTGCTGACGACCAAGCGTTTCCTCGTGACCGAGGAGCGCAAGGACAAGTCCGAGGCCGAGTCGGCCGAGAGCAATCGCATGCTGGGCCTGGCTTTCCAGGGCCAGGGTGCGCTGGACATGGCTTTCGAGAAGTTCCGCAAGGCGCCCATGGACGAGGGGCTGATGGAGCTCATGTACAACCTGGCGCTGGATTTCGAACGCAAGCGCCAGTTCAACAAGGCCGAGTCGGTGTTCCGTTACATGGCCGACTACGACCGCAAGTTCCGCGACCTTGAGGCGCGGCTGGCGCAGAACCAGGCCATGTCCGAGACCGTGATCCTGGGGGGCAATGCCCGCGGCAACGACAGCACCCTGGTGCTGAACCGCCCCGGCGTGGCCAAGCCCATGCTGGGCCGCTACGAGGTGGAGAAGGAACTGGGCAAGGGGGCCATGGGCGTGGTCTATCTGGGCAGGGACCCGAAGATCGGTCGCCTGGTGGCCATCAAGACCCTGGCCCTGGCCCAGGAGTTCGACGCGGACGTGCTGCAGGAGGTCAAGCAGCGCTTCTTCAGCGAGGCGGAATCCGCCGGGCGACTCAGTCACCCGAATATTGTGACGATGTACGACGCCGGCGAGGAACACGACCTGGCCTATATCGCCATGGAGTACCTCAAGGGCCGCGACCTGGTGGGCTACATCAAGCCCGGGGCCCTGCTGCCCCTGCCCGTGGTCATGGGCATCGTGGCGCGCGTGGCCGACGCGCTGGACTATGCGCACAAACAGAATGTGGTGCACCGCGACATCAAACCCGGCAACATCATGTACGACCCCGAAACCGACACCGTCAAGGTGGCCGACTTCGGCATTGCGCGCATCACCGATTCGAGCAAGACCCGTACCGGCATGGTCATGGGCACACCCTCCTACATGTCGCCCGAACAGCTGGCCGGGCACAGGGTGAGCGGGGTCTCTGACCTCTTCTCGCTGGGTGTCACGCTCTACCAGCTGGCCAGCGGCCACCTGCCCTTTGACGGCGACTCGATGGCGCAGCTGATGTACCGCATCGCGAACGAGGTGCCGGTGGACATCCTGACGGTGCGCCCCGATCTGCCGCCTTGCCTGGTGGTCATCCTGGGCAAGACCCTGGCCAAGACGCCCGAGGGGCGCTACGCCAGCGGGGCCGAACTGGCCGAGGCCCTGCGGCAATGCGCGGTGGGGCTGCCCAGGCAAGACTGGGAGGCGACCGTGCCCGTGACCCCGGGCGCGGGGCCGGCCTGGTCGGAAACGGTGCCGGCGGCACCCGATCTGGACCTCGGGGAGGATAAAGTCCAGTGATCTCCACTTCGTAACGGGATTCATGGACTTCCTGCTGATCGCCCTGCTGATCTTTCTCAACGGCCTGTTCGCCATGTCGGAGCTGGCGCTGGCCGCCAGCCGCAAGGCGCGCCTGCTGGCCATGGCCGAGGCCGGAGACGGCGGCGCCCAGAAGGCCTTGGAGCTGCTGGACAACCCCAACCAGTTCCTCTCCACCGTGCAGGTGGGCATCACCTCCATCGGTGTGCTCAACGGCATCGTCGGTGAAGCGGCCTTCAGCATCGACCTGGCGGTCTGGCTGGAGGAGATGGGCGCGACCGAGCGCGCGGCCGGCATTGCGGCCACGGCACTGGTGGTGGCCATCATCACTTTCCTCACCATCATCTTCGGCGAGCTGGTGCCCAAGCGCATCGGCCAGCTCTATCCCGAGATGGTCGCGCGCTGGATGTCGCGACCGATGCACTGGCTGGCCATCGCCGCCAAGCCCTTTGTCAAGCTGCTCGCGGCCTGCACCCAGGGGGTGCTCAGGCTGTTGCGCATCCCCACGAACGTGACACGCAGCATGACCGAGGAAGAGATCCGCCACAGCCTGGAGGAGGGCGTGGACGCCGGGGTGATCGAGCAGCAGGAGCACCAGATGGTGCGCAATGTCTTCCGCCTGGACGACCGGCCGCTGACCTCGCTCATGGTGCCGCGCGCCGACATCGACTGGCTGGACGCTGCCCTGAGCGTGGCGCAGTGCCTGGAGCATGTGGGCGCGGCGGGCCAGACCGGCGCCCATTCCTGGTACCCGGTGTGCCGCGGCTCGCTTGAGGACGTGGTGGGGGTGGTCAGCGTGGGCCAGCTGCTGGCCCTGCGGTTGGCGACGCAGGGGGCCATCGAGCCCCATGTCCTGCCGGCGGTTTTTGTGCCCGAGACCCTCTCGGGCATGGAGCTGCTGGAGCAGTTCCGTGCGCGCTCCGGTCGTATGGTTTTTGTGGTCGACGAGTACGGCGTGGTGCAGGGCCTGCTGACGCCGGGCGACCTGCTGGAGGCCATCACGGGCGAATTGCAGCCCGTGGCGCAGATCGATGCCTGGGCCACCGAACGGGACGACGGCAGCTGGTTGCTCGACGGCATGATCCCGGTGGACGAACTCAAGAGCCGCCTGGACATTCGCGAGCTGCCGGACGAGGAGCGCGGGCGTTACAACACCGTGGCCGGCCTCCTGCTATCCGTCAGCGGCCACCTGCCCAAGGTGGGGGAACGCATCGTGTGCGTGGGCTGGGAGTTCGAGGTGGTGGACCTGGACGGCTGGCGCATAGACAAGGTGCTGGCCCGCGCCCTGCCGCCGGCACTGGCCGGCTTGTGAGCTGGCGTTCACTGCCAGCTGACGATGCGGTTGCGCCCGGCGCGTTTGGCTGAGTAGAGCGCCTCGTCGGCCTGCTTGATCAGCGCCTGCGCATCGTCGGTCTCGTTCAACTGGCTGACGCCGACGGAGAGCGCGGCCGTGCACCAGGTTTCATTGAAGGGGTGTTTGATCTGACCGAAGTCGTGCCGGATGCGGTCCAGCACCTCGACGGCGCGCAGGGCATCCGCCGCGGGCAGCACCACCAGGAATTCCTCGCCGCCGTACCGGCCGATGACGTCGCTCTTGCGCAGGCGCTGGCGCAGAAACCAGGCCAGGCTGCGGATCACCTGGTCACCCATGGGGTGGCCGTAGCTGTCGTTGATCTTCTTGAAATGGTCGATGTCGATCATCGCCACTGCCAGGGGCTGCTGTTCGGCCCGGGCCTGGCGCATGGCGGCGGCCAGCCTTTCCTTGGACGTGTTGTGGTTGAGCAGGCCGGTCAGGCTGTCGTGCAGCATGGCGCGGCGCAGGGCGCGGTAGCGCTCGATCTTGCTCTGCACGATGGCATTGAGCACCACCGGGTTGTAGGGCTTGGTAAGGAAGTGGTCCCCTCCGAGCCGCAAGGCCTCGACCTGCAGAGGGACATGGGCGTCCCCGGACAGGTAGACGATGGGGATGGAGAGGAACTCGGGGTGCTGGCGTATCACCCGGGCCGCCTCGACACCGGTGCACCCCGGCATGAACATGTCCATGAGGATCAGGTCGGGTTGAAACTGCGCCAGGCATTCCAGCACCTCATGGGGCTTGGTGATGGCGTGGGTCTCGATGTCGCACATGGCCAGGGTGCGCTGGATGGACTTGCTGGCCGTGATGGAGTCCTCCACGATCAACGCCCGATAGGGGGCTTCCTGCGTGCCGCTGCACAGCTCGATGAGCTTGGCCATGATCAGCGGCTGGGCCGTGCCTGCCGGAAAACAGAAATCGCTGCCCGCCGACAGTGTGGTGCGCAGGCTGTCGAAATCACCCGAGACCTCGTGGACCAGCAGGGTGCTGGCGGCGAATCGCCCCCGCAGCAGCTGGACCTGCTCGACCGTCTGCCGGCTGTTCAGGCCACTGGCGCTGAGCAGAACGATGGCTGGCTCGTCGCCCTGGCCGGGCAGGTTGCGGATCTGGTGGAATTCGGCGTCGATATTGAAGTAGCCCAGCTGCAGCACGAGTTCCTGCCAGGCTGCGCCGCTGCTGCCGACCAGCCAGACGCGGTGGCGCGGCATGACGTCCAGCACGGACGCATCGACGTTGCGGGCGCGGCGCTCCATCACCGGGTGGCGCTGGCCTTCGATGAAGTCTGTCACCCGCGTCCCCAGGTCCTGCACGCGCTGGTCCAGTTCGGCCAGGACCGCTGGTGCGATGGGGGCCTCGGCGCCGCCGTCGAGCAGGGCGAGTGCCTGCTGCTCCAGCCCGCGCGAGATCTGGTTCAGCCCCGAGAGTCCCTTGCCATGCAGGAATTCGGTGAAGCTGGAGAGCGAGACGGCAAATTCAAGCAGGGGATCCGTGCCCGGCGCGGCCACAAAGGCCTGCCACCTGGCAGCCAGGGCTGCGCTGCGTTTCTGCAATTCCTCGGCCGAACACGTCATGTTGAACCGGTGTCAGTGCAAGTGCTGAGGCTGGTATGCCGGGGCCTGCGTGCGACGTGCGGCTGCGAGTGGCATGGGGTTCTGCGGCATAGGCCAAAGTATAGGCGCGGGGCCTATGCCCTGCCGGTCAGGCGGTAGACCCACAGGCCCAGGACTTCGTGCAGGGCGACGTGCCATTTGCTGGCACCGCCGGCCAGCGAAAAATGGTGCCAGGGGGTAGCGAGACCGCTGCGGTAGTCGGCGGGCCAGGGCGTGACGTTCCAGCCGGCCTTCTCGAAGGTGGCCATGGAGCGCGGCATGTGCCAGGCCGAGGTCAGCAGCAGCCAGGGCCGGGTCTTGTCCACCCCGGGCAGGGCGGCGCTGAGCACAGCGTTCTCGTAGGTGGTGCGCGAGGCCGATTCGAAGACCAGCCGCTGCGGGTCCACGCCCATGCTGGCGTAGAAACGGCGGGCCCGCTCGGCCTCGGTCAGCGCGCCGGCCAGCAACTCGCCTTCGCCCCCGGTGAATAGCAGCTTGAGCTGCGGCGCGGGCTGCAGCAGGGGCAGGGCGGCTGTCATGCGTTCGGCCGCTTCGTTGAGCGCCGGTTGCTCATGGCCCTGCCAGACATAGGCCGACTCGGTGGCGCCGCCCAGCACGATCACGCCGGCGTAGCGCTGCAGGTCGACCTGCGCCGGCGCCGGATGTTGCGCTTCCAGGCGGCGCAGCAGCGCATCGGGCAGCGGCTCCCAGCCCTGCAGCAGCAGCACCGCCAGGGCGCTCCACAGCAGGGCCGTGCCGCTACGGCGCCAGCGTCCTTGCAGGAGCAGGCCCAGCGCGAGCAGGGCGACGACCCAGGCCAGGGGCTGGGTGAGGAAGGCAAGGAGTTTGGCGAGGACGAACATGGGACTATTGTGGCGTGGCTATGATCGATGCGATGAATGATGCCCATGTTTCGACGGTCCCGGAGCCAGTCAGTTTCTGGCAGGCCCTGCGCTTCTGGTTCAAGCTGGGTTTCATCAGCTTCGGCGGGCCGGCCGGGCAGATTGCCATCATGCACGAGGAGCTGGTCGAGCGGCGACGCTGGATTTCCGAGCGACGTTTCCTGCACGCCCTGAACTACTGCATGGTCCTGCCCGGGCCCGAGGCCCAGCAACTGGCCACCTACATCGGCTGGCTGATGCACCGCAGCTGGGGCGGCATCGTGGCCGGTGCGCTCTTCGTGCTGCCCTCGCTGTTCATCCTCATCGCCCTGTCCTGGCTCTATATCGCCTACGGTGAAACGCCACTGGTTTCGGGGCTGTTCTACGGCATCAAGCCCGCGGTCACGGCCATCGTCGTGCAGGCGGCCTGGCGCATCGGCTCGCGCGCCCTCAGGAACAGTGCCTTGTGGGCCATTGCGGCGGCATCCTTTGTGGCGATCTTCGCCTTGAATGTGCCTTTTCCCCTCATCGTGGGTGCCGCCGCCCTGATAGGTTACCTGGGCGGGCGTATGGCGCCGGCGCGTTTTGCCACGGGTGGTGGCCACGGTGGCCAGCAGAGGTCCTATGGCGCCGCGCTGATCGACGACCACACGCCCACGCCGGCGCATGCACGTTTCCGCGCGGCGCATCTGGCGCGGGTGCTGGTGGCGGGAGGCTGCCTGTGGGCCCTGCCCATGGCCCTGCTGGTGCTTGGCTACGGCTGGGCGCACGACTACACGCAGATGGGCTGGTTCTTCACCAAGGCCGCGCTGTTGACCTTCGGCGGAGCCTATGCCGTGCTGCCCTACGTCTACCAGGGGGCAGTGGGCCACTACGGCTGGCTCACACCCGAGCAGATGATCGACGGCCTGGCCCTGGGCGAGACCACGCCCGGGCCGCTGATCATGGTGGTGGCCTTTGTCGGTTTTGTCGGCGCCTACGGCCGCGCCCTGCTCGGGCCCGACGCGCTCTTCCTGGCCGGCGCCCTGGCAGCCACGCTGGTGACCTGGTTCACCTTCCTGCCGTCCTTCCTTTTCATCCTGGCCGGCGGGCCGCTGGTGGAGTCCACCCATAACGATCTCAAGTTCACGGCGCCGCTGACGGCCATCACGGCCGCCGTGGTCGGTGTGATCCTGAACCTGGCGCTTTTCTTTGGTTACCACGTGCTGTGGCCCCAGGGCTGGGGCGGCCGCTTCGATCCGGCTTCCGCGCTGATCGCCCTGGCCGCGGCGGTGGCCCTGTTGCGCTACAAGCGCGATGTCATGCAGGTCATCGCTGTCTGCGCCCTGCTGGGCCTGGCACTCAAAAGCGCAGGGCTGTAAGTCGGCGCCCGCCGGGCTTGCCTGCCACGCGGTGTCTGAGGGATGATGCGTGCGGGGCGCTCGTCGAGGAGCGCCAGGAGTTCATCATGCGGACGAACGCTGCGCTGGCCTTGTGGATGGCCCTGGGCTGCATCGCCTGGGATGCCCAGGCGCAGGGCAGGGTGAGCGAGCAGCTCATCACATCGGCCCATTACCCCGGCGGCGAGACCGTGCCCTATCTGCTCACGGGACAGGCAGCGGTCGTTCCGAAATATGCGGTGATCCTGATGCCGGGGGGCTCAGGGCGGCTGGAGCCCGAAATGCGCGAGGGCAAGTTGGTCTTCAAGGGCCGGGGCAACTTCCTGATCCGTTCCCGGGCCCTGTTCACGGACGCCGACATGGTCGCCATCGCCACGGACAGCACCGGCAGCCCCGAGCGCATGGGCGCCATCACGCAAGACGTCGCCAGGCGTTTTCCGGGTGCCAGGGTCTATGTGATCGGTACCAGCCGCAGCACCCAGTCCACCATGCAGCTGGCCGAGCGCATGGACGGCAAGGTGGCCGGCTTCGTCCACACCTCCTCGATGAACGGCATCGCCCGCTTTGACACCCGGCCCCTGAAGAGCCGGCAGCTGATCGTTCACCACAAGAACGATGCCTGCCACGTCACGGGCTACGGTACAGCCCTCTACAACCATGAGCAGTTCGGAACCGCCCTCATCACCATGGAGGGGGGCGTCTCGCAAGGCGACGCCTGTGAAGCTTTTGCCCACCACGGTTATCACGGCATCGAAAAAGAAACGGTCGCGAAGATCAAAACCTGGATCCGGCAGGACTGATCTGCCTCGGACCACGCCTGGGGCCCTGTGCCCCGCCGCGCAAGCGTGGCGTTCCCATGCCCCCTCCCCCTGCCAGCGCCAGATGACGGATTTTGGTGCGGCGCAATAAATCCCTTCTATCGATAGTATTGTTAAAGCAAGGATAAAAATTAATAGCCAAGACCTATAATTCATCCATCGGCTTCAACAAGTCGGTCGGTTTTCATCAATCCCCTTTATCAATCCAACAGGAGTTAATTCATGTCCCTGATCAATACCCAAGTCCAGCCCTTCAAGGCAGAAGCCTTCCACAACGGCCGTTTCGTGCAGGTCAGCAATGAAACGCTCAAGGGCGAGTGGTCCGTGCTGATCTTCATGCCGGCCGCCTTCACCTTCAACTGCCCGACCGAAGTGGAAGACGCCGCCGATAACTACGCCGAGTTCCAGAAGGCCGGCGCCGAGGTCTACATCGTCACCACCGACACCCACTTCGCACACAAGGTGTGGCACGAGACCTCCCCCGCCGTGGGCAAGGCCAAGTTCCCGCTGATCG
>JBEIPS010000143.1:0-4072 GCA_040376915.1 Hylemonella sp. | reverse complement strand
CGCAGCGCGCATTCCCTGCGTGGCCTGCTGGGCAACTTCGGCGCCAGCCCGGCCGAGGCCCTGAGCCGCAAGATCGAGGTGATCGGTGCCCAGGGCTCCACCAGCGAGGCGCGCCCTCTGCTGCTGCAACTGGAAGCCGAGCTGCAGTCGTTGGATCGGGCGCTGGCGGCCTGGCTAGCCCGCGCCCCAAATTAACTTCCATGCAGAAATCTGCTCGTCCTGCCCAGGTCGCCCTCGTGCCCAAAAGCCCCACGCCCCTCTCTGGCGCCCGCATCCTCGTCATCGACGATACAGCGGAGATCCGGCTGCTGACCACCTTGCTGCTCGAAGGCGCCGGGCATACGGTCTTCAGCGCGGAGAGTGGCGAGCAGGGGCTGGCGGTCGCACACAACCTTGCGCCGGATCTGATTCTGTTGGATGTGATGATGCCGGGCCTGGACGGCTACGAAGTCTGCCACCGCCTCAAGCGGGACGAAGCCCTGCGCGATATACCCGTGATCTTCATAAGCGCGCAGGACGACGTGCAGGCCCAGGCGCGTGGCTTCGAGGTGGGTGCGGCGGACTATGTCACCAAGCCGCTGTCGGCGCAGGTGCTGCTGGCGCGGGTACGCACGCATGTTGCGCTGCACGCCCAGCGCCGCGGCCTCGAAGGCATGTTCCGCGATGCGCTGGAGTACGCACCCGACGCCATCATCCTGGCCGATCCACAGTGGCGTATCGTGCAGGTCAACGCCCGGACCCTGGCGATGTTCGGCTACCAGCGCGAGCAGCTGACCGGGCAGCCGGTGGAGCAGCTCATCCCCCCACGGCTGTGGGCAGAACATTTTCAACGTCGCATGACGTATGCCCATCGGCAACCGGGGGACCTGGAACTGGGAGTGAATACGAGCTGCCTGCGCAGCGATGGCAGCGAGTTCTCCGGAGATTTCAGCGTGGGCGTGCTGCGTACCAACCGCGGCCCCCTGATGATGGCGGTGGTGCGCGACGTCACCGAGAGCCGGCGCATCCAGCAGGAGACGACCGACTCGCGCCAGCGCCTGCGCGACCTCGCCGCGCAGGGCGACGCCATGCGTGAGTACGAACGCAAGAACATTGCGCGTGAGGTGCACGACGAGCTGGGTCAGGTGCTGACGGCCCTGCGCATGGATCTTACCTACGCCGACCTGACCTTCGGCGCCGCACAACCCGAAATCCGGGACCGGCTCCAGGGCATGCGAGTGCTCGTCGACCGCGCCATCCAGGGCGTGCGCAACGTGGCCGCCAATCTGCGACCCTCGGCGCTGGACATGGGCCTGATCCCCGCCCTCGAATGGCTCTGTGGCGAATTCCGCCGCCACGCAGGCATCCCCTGTGATCTCCAAGTCGACACGCAGGCGATCGAGATGCCCGAGATCCGTGCCGTCGGCCTGTTCCGCATCGTGCAGGAGTCGCTGACGAACGTGAGCCGTTATGCCCACGCCACCTCGGTACGGGTGACGCTGCAGCGCGAGGGCGAACAGCTGGTGCTGCGGGTGCGCGACGACGGTCGGGGCTTTGATACCAGCGCATCGGCGCAGGGCCGGTCGTTCGGACTGCTGGGCATGCAGGAACGGGCCCTCGCCCTGGGCGGAGCGCTCAGTGTTGAAAGCACCCCCGGCGTCGGCGCCACCGTCACGGCACGTGTACCGTGGCAACAGGATGCCCTGCGGCAGGAGACGACATGATCCGACTGATGATTGCCGACGACCATGCCATCGTGCGCAGCGGCCTGCGCCAGCTGCTGTCCTTGGCACCGGACATCGAGGTCCAGGCCGAAGCGGTGGACGGCGCACAGGTGCTGGAGGGCCTGCGCAGCGCCTTGCCCGACCTGCTGCTGCTGGACATCAACATGCCGGGCCTCAGCGGGCCCGATCTGATCACCCGCATCCGCTCCCACTGGCCGAGCCTGCCTATCCTGGTGCTGAGCATGCACAACGAGGCGCAGGTGGCCGCGCGCGTGCTCAAGGCAGGTGCCAGCGGCTACGTCACCAAGGACAGCGAGATGGAGGTGCTGCTGGCCGCCATCCGCAGGGTGGCAGGCGGCGGCAAGTTCATCGTGCCCGAGCTGGCCGAGAAGCTGGTGTTTGATGTCTCGCTGGGCAGCGACCGGACCGCGCACCACACCCTGTCCGACCGGGAGCAGGAGGTGTTCCGCATGCTGGTGGCCGGACAGGGCGTCAACGAAATTGCCGAGCAGCTGTGCATCAGCAACAAGACCGTCAGCACCCACAAGACGCGCCTGATGGAAAAGCTCAACCTGAGCAGCACCGCCGAGCTGGTGCGCTACGCCATGCAGCACGGACTGCTGAACTGAGGCGCCCGGGACGGGTAGGAATCGTCCTACACGCACCGTCCGATTCCGACATCTGAATCGGGCGAGTCCGATGGCGCGGCCGGCCTGCCGCCGGCACCATCACGGTCATGAAACTTCTGATCGTGGATGACTCCGAGCTCATCCGTTTCCGCCTGATCCGGCAACTCGTCAGCATCCCCGGCATCCGCCGGGTGATGACGGCGTCCGGCCGGCTGCAGGCGCAGTACATGGTCGGACGCAGCAAGCCCGCACTGGTCGTGCTGGACCTGAACCTGCCCGACGGCGACCCGGTGCATCTCATCCCGGAGTTCAAGCTCGCACGGGAAGGCCTGCGCATCGCCATCCTGACCAACGACGCCACGGAGCTCAACCGCCAACGCTGCCTGCAGGCAGGGGCGGACTGGTTCTTCGACAAATCCACCGAATACGAGCAGTTGCTGACGTTGCTGCGTCAACTGGCTCAACCTGCAACCTTCCGGAGTACCCCATGAATACCGTACTGAGTCCCGCCCGTCAGAAAACTGGCACCGCAATCCCGACGTCCATCCGTGAATTCCTGGCTTTCAAGCTGGGCGCCGAGGAGTACGGCATTGACATCCTGCGCGTGCAGGAGATCCGCTCGTATGAGGCGCCTACCTGCATGCCCAATGCACCAGACTATATCTTGGGAGTGGTGAACCTGCGAGGTGTGATCGTTCCCATCATCGATATGCGCATCAAGTACGGACTTGATGATGTGAAGTACGACAACTTCACCGTGACGATTGTGCTCAACATCGGCGCGCAGGTGATCGGCATCGTGGTGGACGCCGTGTCAGACGTCATTGCGCTCACGCCCGAGCAACTGAGCCCTGTGCCGGAGTTCTCCGGCTCCATTGACAGCCAGAACCTGCTGGCTATCGGCTCGGTGGGTGATCGCATGTTGATCCTGCTGGACATCGAGAGGTTGATGAGTAGCGCCGACATGGGCTTGGTGTCAGGCCAGGGCATTCAGTAAATAGGCAAGACAGAATTGTTAGGAAATATCATGAACATTTTTTCGAATCTGAGCATTGCCAAGCGCCTCTATCTGGCATCCATCGTACTGATTCTGGCCCTCGGTGGCGTGGCTCTGGCGGCCTGGCTGTCCCTGAGCAAGGTGGCGGCGTTGGCTGACAAGACAGGTGCGCAGCGCGTTCCTCAACTGACGCGCATCGCCACGGTGGAGCTTGACGTGACGCGTGTGTCGTTGCAGATCCGCCATTCGATCCTGGTCAGGACGCCAGCGGACCTGGCGGCGACCTTGGGGGATATTGGGGAGAAGCGCAAAAAGATCGACGAGGCTCTACAGGCCTTCGAAAAAGGAATTTTTTCCGCTGCGGGGCGCGAATCGTTCGCCAGAATGACGCCTCTGGTTCAGCGTTTCTGGCAGCTCGGCGGCGAGAACATCAAGCTGATCCAGGATGGACGGAAGGACGAAGCCTTCGACTTCCTGGTTCAAAAGACCATTCCGGCCCGCAATGAACTTCTCAAAGTTCTGGACACCGAGAAAACTCGACAGGAAGAGCAACTGAACGCCGAATTGGGCGAAGTAAAAAGCCAGGCCGAGACCATCCGGCTCGAACTGGTGCTGCTGGCCATCGCCGTTGCCATCGGCATGATCGCCCTGTCGTGGTACATCGCAGCCCTGTTGCAGCGGCGCACGAAGTTGGCGCGGGCCGTGGCGGATCGCGTACGCGACGGGGACCTGACTTGTCCTGT
>JBEIPS010000119.1:0-5168 GCA_040376915.1 Hylemonella sp. | reverse complement strand
GGCCAGCAATTCCTTGTAGACCGGGCGCAGGCTTTTGCCCAGCAGCGGCACCATGGTCTGGCGGCATTGCGTCTGCACTGTGCTGTCGCCCTGCATTTCGCTGATCAGGCCCTGCAAGGCATCGACATAGACCTCGGGGCGGAAAGGATTGCGCTCCGGGCGCACCTGATCGAAGCCCAGGATGGCGCTGACCAGGGTGTTGAGTTCGGTCAGCTCCTGCTCCGAATCCATCAGCGCCTGCTGCAGGCCGCGCACGGCACTGATGCGCATCTGGACTTCCTGCTCGTCCATGAGTTCGAGTTGATCGAACTTGATGCTGGAGGGCCCTGCGTCCAGCGTGGTCGTCACGGGGCTGTCACCCAGCTCGCGCTCGAACGCCTGCTGCAGGACCTGCGGAAAGCGCGTGCGCATCTCCGGCGCGGACTGCACCAGGGCTGACACCACACGGGCACGGGCATCCCGCGCCACCAGGTCCCGGGTCTGGTCGATCTGGCGCTGCAGGGCGTCGCGCGTCTGGCGCAGCACCTCTTCCATGATGTCCAGGCCCCGGCGCGAGGCCTCGCGGATCAATCCGTCCAGTTGGGGACTGCGGACCACCGCTTGGGGACGTGGGCTCATGTGCTGCTCTTCCTGCCAGATATAGGCGTTGGATGTCTTGTACTTTCGTACCTTATTTGAGCGCCTTGAAGCGCACGCGGTGCGGCTTGGCGCCCTCTTCACCCAGGCGCTTCTTCTTGTCGGCCTCGTACTCCTGGTAGTTGCCGTCGAAGAAGGTCCACTGGCTGTCGCCTTCGGCAGCCAGGATGTGGGTACAGATGCGGTCCAGGAACCAGCGGTCGTGGCTGATGACCATGACGGAACCGGCGAATTCCAGCAGCGCGTCTTCCAGCGCGCGCAGGGTTTCCACGTCCAGGTCATTGGAGGGCTCGTCCAGCAGCAGGGTGTTGCCGCCGGCGATCAGGGTCTTGGCCAGGTGCAGGCGACCGCGCTCGCCGCCCGACAGCGTGCCCACACGCTTTTGCTGGTCGCCGCCGTTGAAGTTGAAACGGCCGCAGTAGGCGCGGCTGGCCATCTGGAACTTGCCCACGTTGAGGATGTCCAGTCCGCCGGAGACGTCTTCCCAGACGGTCTTCTCGTTGGACAGGTCGTCACGCGTCTGGTCGACAAAGGCCATCTTCACGGTCTGGCCGATCTTGACCTCGCCGCTGTCGGGCTGCTCCTTGCCGGCGATCAGCTTGAACAGGGTCGATTTGCCGGCGCCGTTGGGGCCGATGATGCCGACGATGGCGCCCGCGGGCACCTTGAAACTCAGGTTGTCGATCAGCAGGCGGTCGCCGAAGGACTTGCTGACGTTCTTGAACTCGATCACTTCATTGCCCAGGCGGTCCGCCACGGGGATGAAGATTTCCTGCGTCTCGTTGCGCTTCTGGTATTCGAAGTCGCTCAGTTCCTCGAAGCGGGCCAGGCGGGCCTTGCTCTTGGCCTGACGCGCCTTGGGGTTCTGGCGCGACCACTCCAGTTCCTTCTTCAGGGCCTTGGCGCGGGACTCTTCGCCCTTCTGCTCCTGCTCCAGACGGGACTGTTTCTGATCCAGCCAGCTGGAGTAGTTGCCCTTCCAGGGGATGCCGGAGCCGCGGTCCATTTCCAGGATCCACTCGGCCGCGTTGTCCAGGAAATAACGGTCGTGGGTGATGGCCACCACGGTGCCGGAATAACGCTGCAGGAACTGCTCCAGCCAGTCCACCGATTCGGCGTCCAGGTGGTTGGTCGGCTCGTCCAGCAGCAGCATGTCGGGCTTGGACAGCAGCAGGCGGCACAGGGCCACGCGGCGCTTCTCGCCGCCGGAGAGCTTGCCGATCACGGCATCCCAGGGCGGCAGGCGCAGCGCGTCGGCGGCGATTTCCAGCTGGTGATCGCCGCCATCGCCTGCGGTGGCGATGATGGCCTCGAGCTTGGCCTGCTCGGCGGCCAGGGCGTCGAAGTCGGCGTTCTCGTCGGCATAGGCCGCATAGACCTCTTCCAGGCGCGCCTGGGCGGCCTTGGATTCACCCATGCCGCCTTCGACGGCCTGGCGCACGGTTTCATTGGGATCGAGCTGCGGCTCCTGCGGCAGGTAACCGATCTTCAGGCCCGCCATGGGGATGGCCTCGCCCTCGAACTCCTTGTCGACGCCGGCCATGATCTTGAGCAGCGTGGACTTGCCCGAACCATTGAGACCGAGCACGCCGATCTTGGCGCCGGGGAAGAAGGACAGGGAGATGTCCTTGAGGATGTAACGCTTCGGCGGAATGATCTTGCCGAGGCGGTTCATGGAAAAGACGTATTGGGCCATGGACTCTAATTCTGCGGGTAAAACCCGCATTATCCTAGGTAGGAGTTCACAGCCCGGCCCTCTTCGGTCGAGGACCAGGAATTTCAGGACTTGGCCGGCTTGCGCTCGTTGAGCAGGGCGGCCTGGGCCACGGCGTCCAGGGCGTTGTCCACCATATGGCGTTCGGACACGATGCGCATCAGGCCGCGGGTGCGCAGCTGCTCCATGGTCCGGCGCGACATGGAGTGCGCCAGGCCCTTGCCCGAGATGAACATGAACAGGGTACGGTGCGGGCTGGCCCAGGTCAGCTGGGCCCGCACCCATTCGCCCTTGAGCTGCAGCTCGACCCAGCAGCCGATGGCCAGGTCCGCCGCGTTCCAGGTGCCGGACACGGGGGCGCCTGGCGAGGCTGCCTCCGGCATCACATCGCCTTCCGGCAGGTAACCGGCCTCGTCGGCCTCGTGGCCGGCCATCCAGATGCTGTCGGTATCGGTCGCCTCGATCACACCGTAGTTTCCACTCTGCCCACCCGATTCCTGCGAAAACTCCTCGGGCAGTTCATCCGGGAAGCTCGCGAGTTCGGTCACCTCCATGCCGTCCATCGGGTCCCCCTCGTCTTCGGCGAGCGGGGCCGGCCTGGACACCTTGGGCGGCACAGGCGCCTTGACCTTGGGTGCCTCGAATGCCTTTTCGTGCAAGGCGATCAGGTCGTCGAGGAAACGCGGGATGCGCTCGGGCGGGTATTCGATGAGCTGCAGGCCGTGACGCAGCTTGACCAGCAGGGTGGGCACCATCTGCACCAGGCGGGAGCGGTTGCGCCGCGCCAGCTTGCCCTGCACGCTCCAGATCAGATCGTCGACCAGGGCCAGGTAGCCCTCGGAGTCGGTCGTGCCGACGGCGTTGCGCAGCTGCGATTCGGCCACCACCTGGGCCCAGGGACCGCAAAGGAAGGCGGCCACGAACTCCGGCACATGCTGGTCGCGCAGGCGCTCCTGGAAATCCGACGCAAGCCGGTGCGCCAGCAGATTGCGCTGCTCGGCGTGCATCAGCGCGCGCGCGGCGTCTTCCTGCTTCGCGCGCAGTTCCAGGTCCACACGCGACCACTGGGCGTCCAGCATGGTCAGTGCCCGGGCAAAGGACTCGGGCTCACCATCGCTGCCCAGCAACTCGAGTACCGAGGAGGACACCATCTTGAGAAAGCGCTGGAATCGTTCGTCGTTCTCGGTCTTGTAGCCCAGGCTCTGGTGCGTGATGCGGTCCAGGAACTGGCGCGCCGGATGGCGCTTTTCGCTGAAGAAACGCGGGTCGGCCTGCGCCAGGCGCAGCAGCATGGGCTCAAGTTCCTTGACCAGGGCCCGCACGGGTGACAGCAGGCGCTGGTCCTTGGCCAGGTTGTCCAGCATCAGGCGCACCACCTCGCCACCCAGCTGCTGGCCAAGCTTGCGGTTCTGGTTCTTTTCCTTGCTCTGGGACTTCTGGGCGGCATCGTCGCCGACCGGCGCGCCCTGCTGCGCGCGCGCGCTCAGGCGCTTCATCATGGGTTCGACCATGCGCAGGTCTTCCAGCGCCACCATGGAGGCCGGCACCGTGTGCAGGAAGTCCTTGGGAGCCGTTCCACCATCGAGCTGACCGGTCAGCAGGCGGCGCAGCTTGTCCAGCGTGAGCATGGTGCGGATGACCGGGTTCTCCACCGGCTGGACTCCCGCGGCCGGCGCCGCAGCGGTCAGCAGCGGCACCACAGGCTCGATGCCCTGCGAACGCAGCCAGTCACCCAGCTCCTTGTAGAGCGTGCGCAGGCTGTTGCCCAGGATGCCGGCGGCCGGGGTGATCAGGGCGGTGCGCGCCTGCTCGCTGGGCACATGCTGCAGCAGGGTTTCGCGCAGGGCGCGGGCAAAGGTCTCGGGGCGCAGGGGGTTGAGGTGGGCCTGCACCGACATCCAGCCCATCAGGCTGCTGATCAGGGCATTGAGCGGCGGCATCACCTCGTCCACCGCCATCTGGATCTCCTGCTGCGCCATGGCGAACTCGATGTTGGCGTCGAGCTGCCCCTCGTCGAGCAGCTGGATGTCCTCGAAACGCACCAGTGCCTCGGGGTCGCTGGCATGGCTGCCGCTGCGGTAGATGGCCAGGCGCAGCTGCACGCCGAAAGTCGCGCGCACCGCCTCGGCCTGGCGGCGCAGGTCTTCCACAAGCGGTTGGCTCAGGGCGCGCTGGTTGACCTTGGACACCTTGCCGCCCACCTGCTGCACGGCGATGTCCAGGCCCTTGATCACATCGTCTATCAGGGAGCCGGACTGCTCCAGCACCGCCTCGATGCAATCGTGCAGGGACGGCTTCTCGACGGTCGGATCATCCGACACGCCCAAGCGCCGCATGCGAAACTTTTTCATGGATTCTTTGTTCATTGCCGGGGCTCGAGCCCGGTGCTTGTTACATTTTCTACCGAGTCCAGGACGGCACCCACGTCCTGTCAACATTTTGTTACGGGTATGACAATAATGGCGAGAAGGAACAATTTCTGTCAAATGCCGTCGTTTTGCAAGCGCCCTTGGCCGAAGCATGCGACAATGATGTCCGTTGCCGTTCAGTTGCGCGCAACATCAGCACACTGCTGGGGGCTTAGTCACCGCGTTCCGCGGACCGATGGTCCCACCCTTGAACCCTATCTGCCTTTGACTGGCCAGGTGCCCCAGGTACCTGTACTGGCCGATATCCCAGCGCCCGGATGGGCGCCATACCATGAACTTTGAAGAACTGAAACTGGCTCCGGCCATCCTGAAGGCTGTGCGCGAGCAGGGCTACGAGACCCCCACCGCCATCCAGGCCCAGGCCATCCCGCTGGTGCTGGAGGGCCACG
>JBEIPS010000104.1:0-7067 GCA_040376915.1 Hylemonella sp. | reverse complement strand
GCCATGGCTCTGGGGCGGCAGAACGTCTCGGTCACCACCTCGCAATTCCTCAACGACATGGTGCCCAACGGCGTCATCGCACTGAAGTTCGCCTGGGATGCGCGGCGCGATTCGCAGAACCTCAACGATCCGCTGCTGGGCCTCAAGCGCCTGGGCTACGGCGCGCCCATGGAGGCCGCGCGCGTGCTGGGCATGGAGGCGAAAGACGAGCAGACCCTGCGCGCCTCGCTCATTGCACAGGGGGGCGTCGCGCCTGCAGCGGCTTCCCGCAAGAACCTGCTGTTCTTCCTGATGGAGTCCTGGAGCGCCGAGCCCTTCCTCTACCACGACCGCAAGGATTTCGATGTGCTGGGCCGCCTGGCGCCTACCCTGCCTGGCGCCTGCCACTTCTCCAACTTCGATTCGGCCCAGCCCGGTACCCACCCCTCGCTCGAAGCCATCCTCTTCTCCACGCCCATCACGCCGCTCACCCTGGGCCCGCAGGGCAAGTCGCCCATCCCCTGGTCTGTTCCCCTGCTGCTCAGGCAGGCGGGCTACCGCACCCTGTTCGTGACCTCCGCACGCGCCGGCTGGCGCGAGCTGGACCGCGTGCTCAAGACCCAGGGCTTCGACGAGGTGATCGATGCCAGCCACCTCAAGGCCGCCTATCCCGAGGCCGACCTGGGCATCTGGGGTGTGTGGGACAGTTATGTGTTCCGCTACCTGTCCGAGCGTCTGAAGAAACCCCAGGACAAACCCCTGTTCGTGTTTGTTCTGACCGCCACCAACCATCCGCCCTACGACCTGCCGCCCGAATACCAGCGCGTAAAGCGGAACGAGGCCAAGTGGGGCGGCGAGCGCAGTGCCGACACGCTGTGGCTCAACATCGATTCCTACCACTACGCCACCGACCAGCTCGGCGGCCTGGTGCAGGAGGTGCGCAATGGCCCGCTGCGCCAGAACACGGTGATCGCCGCCACCGGTGACCATAATGTGCGCAGCTTCGGCCTCTACGCCACGCCCGAGCGGCGCTACCTGCTCAGCCAGGTGCCCTTCATGGTCTGGGACGAGGGGCTGGCCTGCGGGCCGCAGCGCCAGCTGCCAGCCAGCCACCGCGACATGTTCCCCACGCTGCTGCCGCTGCTGGGGGTGAACAGCGGCTATGTGCAGACCGGGCGCAACCTGCTGCTTGACCCGGCCAAGCAGGCGAATCCGGCGTTGAACGCGCCGCTGAGCGTGAACTACTACGGCACGGCGCGCAATGCCCGCGGCAGCTGGACGCTGGGCAACCCGGCCAGCTTCGTCTGTTCGCCGGTGGATCCGAAGAACGCCGCCACCTGCGAGTTCGACGCGCAGCAGGACGCGCTGGCACGTGCCCAGCTCGGCCTGCTGGACTGGAATGTGCGGGTGACCCTGCGCCGTTGAGGAATAAGGCTACTGTAGGAAAATCAAGCCATGAGCAAGACCCTCGACGACCTGTTTGCCCACAACCGCGCCTGGGCCGCGCAGATGGAGCGCGAGCGCCCTGGCTTCTTCACCAGCCTGAAATCGCAGCAGCGCCCCAAGTACATGTGGATAGGCTGCTCCGACAGCCGCGTGCCGGCCAACCAGATCACCGGACTGGAGCCGGGCGAGGTCTTCGTGCACCGCAATGTGGCCAATGTGGTGGTGCATTCCGATCTGAACGCCCTGTCCACCGTGCAGTTCGCCGTGGAGCGGCTTAAGGTCGAGCACGTGATGGTGGTCGGCCACTACGGTTGCTCGGGTGTGCAGGCGGCGCTGGAAGGCGCGCGCATCGGCCTGGCCGACAACTGGCTGCGCCACATCATGGACGTGCGGGACCGCCACCGCGACCTGCTCGAGGCCATACCCGAGGCGGCACGCCACGACGCGCTGGTCGAGCTCAATGCCATCGAGCAGGTGGTCAACGTGGCCCAGAGCACGGTGCTGATGGATGCCTGGGGACGAGGCCAGAACGTGACCTTGCATGCCTGGGTCTACGGCGTGCACGACGGCCTGCTCAAGGACCTGCAGATGACCGTGGACGGGCAGGAAGCCCTGGAGCCGTTGTACCGCCAGGCCATTGCCGGCGTGGCGCAGATCAAGCGCGGGTAAGCCCCGGCGCCGGTTGAACGCGATGTTCCCCCAGCGCCTCGATTCCACGCTGGCCTACGACATCGCCCAGGCGATGCTGGACGGCTTCAACCGCCATTACCGCCTGTTCCGTACCGAGTCCGCACGCGCCCAGAGCCGCTTCGAGATGGCCGACTGGCAGGGCCAGCAGCGTGCCCAACGCGAACGCATCGAGTTCTACGACCTGCGCGTCAAGGAAAGTGTGGGCCGGCTGGAGCAGGAATTCCAGGCCGGCGCCCAGCCCATGGCCATCTGGCAGCAGGTCAAGCTGCACTACATCGGCCTGCTGGTGGACCACCACCAGCCCGAGCTGGCCGAGACCTTCTTCAACTCGGTCACCACCAAGATCCTGCACCGCACGCACTTCCACAACGACTTCATCTTCGTGCGCCCGGCCGTCAGCACCGAGTACATCGAGAACGACGAGCCCGCCGCCCGGCCGACCTACCGTGCCTATTACCCCACGCGCGAGACCCTGCGCGAGACGGTCGAACGCATCATCGGCAACTTCCGGCTGCAGTGCCCCTTCGAGGATATGGCGCGTGATGTGGACCACGTGCTGGCGGCGTTCAACGATCTGCTGGGGCAGAACCGGCTGCGCACCAATTTCCAGGTGCAGGTGCTGTCCAGCCTCTTCTTTCGCAACAAGGGCGCCTACGTGGTGGGCAAGATCATCAACGGTTTTGTCGAGGTGCCTTTTGCCCTGCCCATCCTGCACAGCGAGCCAGGCCGGCTGGTGATCGACGCCGCGCTCTTTGGCGAGGACGACCTGCTCATGCTCTTCAGCTTCGCCCGGGCCTATTTCATGGTGGACATGGAAGTGCCCTCGGCCTATGTGCAGTTCCTGCGCAGCATGATGCCGCGCAAGCCGCGCGCCGAGCTCTACAACGCCCTGGGTCTGGCCAAGCAGGGCAAGACGCTCTTCTACCGCGACTTCCTCTACCACCTCAAGCATTCGAGCGACCGTTTCCGCATCGCACCCGGGATCAAGGGCATGGTCATGCTGGTGTTCGACCTGCCGTCTTTCCCCTACGTCTTCAAGATCATCAAGGACTGGTACCCACCGCCGAAGGACACCACACGCGAGCAGGTCAGCGCCAAGTACCTGCTGGTCAAGCAGCACGACCGCGTGGGCCGCATGGCCGACACACTGGAATACAGTCTGGTGGCCTTTCCGCTGGAGCGTTTCGACGAGGAGCTGATCGCCGAGATCCGGAAGTTTGCGCCCAGCCAGCTCGAGATCAGCGACCGCGACCCCGACGGGCGCAGCGAAGTCATCATCAAGCACCTGTACATCGAGCGCCGCATGATCCCGCTCAACATCTACCTGCAGGAAGCCTTCGACGCCGGCGCGGCCGATCCGGCCAACACCTCCGAAGACGCACGCCGTGCGCGCCGCCAGCTGGAGCGCACCGTCATCGAGTACGGCAACGCCATCAAGGATCTGGTGGCGGCCAACATCTTTCCCGGCGACATGCTGTGGAAGAACTTCGGGGTCACGCGCCAGGGCAAGGTGGTGTTCTACGACTACGACGAGATCGAGTACATCACCGATTGCAATTTCCGCCAGGTGCCGGCAGCGCGCAACGAGGAAGAGGAGATGAGTGGCGAGGTCTGGTACAAGGTCGGCCCGCGTGATGTGTTCCCCGAGACCTTTGCGCCTTTCCTGCTGGGCAACCCGGCCGTGCGCGAGGTGTTCATGCAGCACCACCCCGACCTGCTGGATCCTGCCTATTGGCAGAGCCACAAGGAACGCATCCAGCAGGGCCATGTCTACGACGTCTTTCCCTACGAGCGCAGCCGGCGTTTCTCGACCCAACGGGCCAGCATGTGAGCCTTGAGGGGGTCCGCGCCGGTCGCCGTTCACTGAACGTGCTGCCGTGTGCACTGGCCTGCAAAAAATTGACCTTGGTCATGTCTTGATCGGTGCCGTGTCGGCTACATTCCGTCTTGCCCGGGGTGCAGGCGGACCAATGATGGCCCAGATCTGCTGAGATGGTGATCCGAACCCGCGAACTTGATCCGGTTCATACCGGCGTAAGAAGAGCCTGACCTGCAGTCCACGTTAGCGTGTCCTGTCGCGTCTGTCCCGCTTGCTGGCCTCGTGCCGTCCTCAGGTTCGCGTTCTGTGAACCTCCTTCGGAGCAAAAACTTTTGTTTCAAGGAGAGTCTTCATGAACGCGCCCGACAAACTGACCCAGTTCATCACCCTCACGCGCGAGCCCCTGCCGGCTTCGCGCAAGATCCATGTGCCCGGCACCCGGCCCGATCTGCGTGTGCCCATGCGCGAGATTTCGCAGAGCAATGGCGAGCAGGTGCTGGTGTACGACACCTCCGGCCCCTATACCGATCCGCAGGCGGATATCGACGTGCGCCGTGGCCTGCCCGCGCTGCGCCAGGGCTGGATCGAAGCCCGGGGCGACACCGAAAGCTACAGCGGCCGTGCCCGCGTGGCGTCGGACGATGGGGCCAAGGGGGCCGAAGCCGAAGCCCTGGCTGCGCTGCGTGCCCAGGCCGCCGGCCTGCAACGCACACCGCGCCGCGCCAAGGCCGGCGCCAATGTGAGCCAGATGCACTATGCACGCCGCGGCATCGTCACGCCGGAGATGGAGTACGTGGCCCTGCGCGAGAACCAGCAGCGCGAGTGGACGCAGCAATACCTGGGCAGCCCCGAGCGTGAACAGCGCTTGGCAGGCAACAGCTTTGGCGCCAGCATCCCCAAGGTGGTGACACCCGAGTTCGTGCGTGACGAGGTCGCACGCGGGCGCGCCATCATTCCGGCCAATATCAACCACCCCGAGCTCGAGCCCATGGCCATAGGCCGCAACTTCCTGGTCAAGATCAACGCCAATATCGGCAACTCGGCGGTCACCTCGAGCATCGAGGAAGAGGTGGAGAAGCTGGTGTGGTCCACGCGCTGGGGTGCCGACACTGTGATGGACCTGTCCACCGGAAAAAACATCCACACCACACGCGACTGGATCCTGCGCAACTCGCCTGTACCCATCGGCACCGTGCCCATCTACCAGGCGCTGGAGAAAGTGGGTGGTGTGGCCGAGGACCTGAGCTGGGCGATCTTCCGCGACACGCTGATCGAACAGGCCGAGCAAGGCGTGGACTACTTCACCATCCATGCCGGCGTGCGCCTGCCTTTCATCCACCTCACGGCGAATCGCGTGACGGGCATCGTCTCGCGCGGCGGCTCCATCCTGGCCAAGTGGTGCATCGCGCACCACCAGGAGAACTTCCTCTACACGCACTTCGAAGAGATCTGCGCCATCATGAAGGCCTATGACGTGAGCTTCTCGCTGGGCGATGGCCTGCGCCCCGGTTCAGGCGCGGACGCGAACGACGAAGCCCAGTTCGCCGAGCTGCGGACCCTGGGTGAACTCACGCAGATTGCCTGGAAGCACGATGTGCAGACCATGATCGAAGGCCCGGGCCACGTGCCCATGCACATGGTGCAGGCCAATATGACCGAGCAGCTCAAGCATTGCGGCGAGGCGCCGTTCTACACCCTGGGCCCGTTGACCACCGACATCGCGCCGGGTTACGACCACATCACCAGCGGCATCGGCGCGGCCATGATCGGCTGGTTCGGCACGGCCATGCTCTGCTACGTGACGCCCAAGGAGCACCTGGGCCTGCCCGACCGCGAGGACGTGAAGACCGGCATCATCACCTACAAGATCGCCGCGCACGCGGCCGACGTGGCCAAGGGTCATCCGGGGGCGCGGGCGCGGGACGACGCGCTGTCCAAGGCGAGGTTTGAATTCCGCTGGATGGACCAGTTCAACCTCTCGCTGGACCCGGACACCGCGCAGAAATTCCACGACGAGACCTTGCCCAAGGACGCGGCCAAGGTGGCGCATTTCTGCTCCATGTGCGGGCCGAAGTTCTGCTCCATGAAGATCACGCAGGAAGTACGCGAATTTGCCAAGACCCAGGGAATGAGCGAGGTCCAGGCGCTGGACGCGGGCATGTCGCAGAAATCCGCCGAGTTCCGGCGTGCGGGGGGCGAGATCTACCTGGCCGTCGACCGGGGGAACACCCCTAGGTAGTTCTCCTGACCGTGTCGCGCGAGCCCACCCCTACGGGCTCTGCGCGGCACAATAGGGGCACAAGTTATTGCTTCAGGAGCACACCATGTCCGATCCCATCGTCATCGTCGGCGCCGCCCGTACCCCCATGGGGGCTTTCCAGGGCGACTTCTCTTCCCTCTCGGCCCACGACCTCGGTGGCGCGGCCATCAAGGCCGCGGTGGAGCGGGCAGGCATTGCACCGGAACTCGTCAACGAGGTGCTGATGGGCAACTGCCTGATGGCCGGCCAGGGCCAGGCCCCGGCACGCCAGGCGGGTTTCAAGGGCGGCCTGCCCAAGAGCGCGGGCGCGGTGACCCTGTCCAAGATGTGCGGCTCGGGCATGCGCGCGGCCATGTTCGCGCATGACATGCTGGCCGGCGGCAGCGCCGACGTGATCGTGGCTGGCGGCATGGAGAGCATGACCAACGCGCCCTACCTCATGCTCAAGGGCCGCGGCGGCTATCGCATGGGCCACGACAAGATCTATGACCACATGATGCTCGACGGCCTGGAAGACGCCTACGAGGCTGGCCGTTCCATGGGCACCTTCGGTGAAGACTGCGCCGCCAAGTACAAGTTCAGTCGCGAACAGCAGGACCATTTCGCCAGCAGCAGCGTGCGTCGTGCCCAGGCCGCCACGCAAAACGGCGGCTTTGCGGCCGAGATCACGCCGGTCACCGTGAAGACCCGCGCCGGCGAGACGGTGATCTCCATCGACGAAGGTCCGGGCAAGGCCAAGCTGGACAAGATTCCTGCGCTCAAGCCCGCCTTCAAGAAGGACGGCACCATCACCGCCGCCAGCAGTTCTTCCATCAACGATGGCGCCGCGGCCCTGGTCATGATGCGCGCCTCCACCGCCGCCAAGCACGGTCT
>JBEIPS010000160.1:0-3305 GCA_040376915.1 Hylemonella sp. | reverse complement strand
GCGTAGTCGATGATGGCCTTGAGTTCAGCCGGCAGTGCATTGAGCTTGCCCTTGTTGAACAGGATCTCGAACTGTTCGCCGGACTGGTGGAAGCTCTGCAGCATGCAGTTCTTCACCACGTCGGGGAAGCCCAGCAGGCGATCGGAGGAGGCGTTGTTGAACTCGGCGCCGTCGATCAGGCCGCGGTCCAGGGCCGGCACGATCTCGCCGCCGGGCAGCGGGTTCACGGCAGCGCCCATGTCGGTGTACATGTCAACGGCCAGGCCCACGGTGCGGAACTTGGTGCCCTTGACATCGGCCACCTTGGTGATCGGCTTCTTGAACCAGCCGAAGGGCTGGGTGGGCATGGGGCCGTAGAGGTAGGAGACCACGTCCATGTTGATGGACTTGTAGATCTCTTCGAGCAGGGCCTTGCCGCCGCCGTAGTAGTGCCAGGCCAGCAGCATGTTGGGGTCCATGCCGAAGGACGGGCCCGAACCCCACAGGGCCAGCGCAGATTGCTTGCCGTAGTGGTAGGCCACCACGCCGTGGCCGCCGTCCAGCGTGCCCTTGTTCACGGCTTCCAGCAGCTGGAAGGCCGGCACGACGGAGCCTGCGGGCAGCACTTCGATCTTGAGCTTGCCGCTGGCCATGTCATTGACCTTCTTGGCGAAGTCGCTGGCGTACTCGTGGAAGATGTCCTTGGACGGCCAGGTGCTCTGGAAACGCAGGCTCGTGGTGGTTTGCGCAGTGGCAACCATGGGAGCAGCCATGGCGCCGGCGGCAACGGCAACGCCTTTGAGCAGGCTGCGACGATTGGGGGTTTTGTTATCGGTCAAGGTAGTCTCCAGTTGTGGACAAGACGATGAGTTTGCTTACCATCGGGCTCAAATTCTGCGCTTCAGTGGGCATGCGTACTTCTAGGGTTTTCACCAGTATCTGTTGCGCTCTGTGCGAAACAGTTTTCACGAATCGGCACCCACAGCTCCCTCGCACGCTGGTACAACCCCAGGTGGCAAAACACACCACAAAACCAGTTGAGGAGACTTCCATGGATAGACGCCATTTTTTCCAGAACACTGCCCTCGTCACCACGGGCGCGCTGGCCGGCTGCGCGCTGCCCGGCGTGGCCCAGAACAAGCCCAAGAGCCCCTTTGACGTTGCCGACACCTACATCCCCATCGTCGGCAGCGACGAAATGTTCCCGGTGCGCCGCATCTATTGCATCGGCCGCAACTACAGAGCCCATGCCATTGAAATGGGCTCCAACCCGGACCGTGAACCCCCCTTCTTCTTCCAGAAGCCGACCGACGCCATCCAGTACGTGGCGGCGGGTACCGTGGCCGACCATCCCTATCCCTCGCTGACCAAGAACTACCACTACGAGGCCGAGCTGGTGGCCTGCCTGGGCAAGGGCGGGCGCAATATCCCGGTCGAGAAGGCGCTCGACCTGGTCTACGGCTACACCCTGGGCCTGGACATGACACGGCGCGATCTGCAACGTGCCATGGGCGACCAGAAAAAGCCCTGGGAGATCGGCAAGAGCTTTGACAAGTCCGCCCCCATCGGTGCCGTGCACAAGCTCGGCAAGGTCGAGCATTTCACCAAGGGCAGCATCTGGCTCAAGGTCAACGGCCAGACCAAGCAGAACGCCAACCTGAACCAGATGATCTGGTCGGTGGCCGAGCAGATCAGCCAGCTGTCCCAGGCCAACGAGCTCTTTCCTGGCGACATCATCTACTCGGGCACACCCGAGAACGTGGGTCCGGTGGTCAAGGGCGATGTGATCGAGATGCACATCGACGGCCTGCCCAACCTCAGCGTCAAGATCGTCTGATCCCGGTCTGCCGCAAGGCAGCGAGGGCCGCGTCGCTCACCTGACGCGGCCCTCTTTTTTTGCGTATCCTTGGGGCTGTTCCTGCGTCCGGCCCCGGATGCCCTCCACCATGAATCCGATCCAGCTCTTCGACCCAGCCTCCAGCACCTACACCTACCTGCTCTTTGATGCCGACAGCCGCGAGGCGATTTTCATCGACCCGGTGGACGAGCAGCTGGAGCGCGACCTGGGCGTACTGCGCGAGTACGGCCTCAAGCTCACGCTGGTGGTGGAAACCCACGCCCATGCGGATCATGTCACCAGCGCGGGCCTGCTGGTGGAACACACCGGCGCGCGGACGGCTGCACCGGAAGCCTGCGGCATCCGCACCGCGGCCCTGCAGCTCCAGGACGGCGCCGAACTGGGCTTCGGTCGCCAGCGCATCCGCGCCTTGCACACGCCCGGCCATACGGCGGGCAGCATGTGTTACCTGTGGGAGTCTGGTGGCAAGCGCCATGTGTTCACCGGCGACACGCTGCTCATCCAGGGCTGCGGCCGCACCGATTTCCAGTCGGGCAGCGCCGAGGCGCTCTACCGCAGCCTCACGCAAGTGCTGTTTGCCCTGCCTGAGGACACCCTGGTCTGGCCAGGCCATGACTACCAGGGGCGCAGTCACAGCACCATTGGCACTGAAAAGCACAGCAACCCCCGCGTGGCGGGCAAGTCCCTGGCCGAATTCAAGGCCATCATGGAAGGCCTGAACCTGCCCAAGCCGCGTCGCATCGACGAGGCCGTGCCCGCCAACCTGCAATCCGGCCTGCGGCACGATGCAGATGGCGCCGCGTTGACGGCAGTGCAATCCGTGCAGGGTTATGCCGGCAATGTGAGCCCGGAGCTGGCCTGGTCATGGGTGCAGGCCGGCCAGGCCCTGCTGGTCGACGTGCGTAGCGACGCTGAACGCGAATGGGTCGGTTTCGTGCCCGGCGCCATCGGCCTGGCCTGGAAACAATGGCCGGGCATGCAGCCCAACCCCGATTTCGATGCGGGCCTGCTGGCCGCCAGCGAACCCGGCAAGAAACTGGTGCTGCTGTGCCGCAGCGGCGTTCGTTCCATCGCTGCCGCGCGCCGCGCCACCGAACTCGGCCTGGAGGCCTACAACATCCTCGAGGGCTTCGAGGGCGACCCGGACGAACAGGCCCAGCGCGGCCACCGGGGCGGCTGGCGTTACCGCGGGCTGCCCTGGCGACAGGGCTAGGGCCTGTTCACACTAATTTCACAAGATGCGTTGCGGATCGAAAAGGTCATGCGGTAGGCGCGTAGACGCCGCCGGAGTCATCTCCGGCAAGGCTGCGCAACACCCCGCATGGCCTTTTTGGCCGCAACCCGAAGGGAACGTGGTTAAAACCGCGCCACTCGTTGTTGCACTCCTAGCCCAGGCAGCCAGCCTGGGCGTCGTCGCGCGCCTAGATTGGCGCGGTTTTAACCACGTTCGCACTTGCGAAATTAGTGT
>JBEIPS010000056.1:0-15517 GCA_040376915.1 Hylemonella sp. | reverse complement strand
ACGAGGAAGGCGACTTCGTCAAACCCATGGTGGGCGTGGCCAATGGTCACAGCACCATCACACCGTGCAATTCGGGCTTGCAGAAGCTGGCCGACGCAGCGATTGCCGGCATCGAAGAAGCCGGTGGCAACGCGCAGGTGTTCGGCACGCCGACCATTTCCGACGGCATGGCCATGGGCACCGAGGGCATGAAATACAGCCTGGTGTCGCGTGAGGTCATCGCCGACTGCGTGGAAACCTGCGTCGGCGGCCAGTGGATGGACGGCGTGCTGGTGGTCGGCGGCTGCGACAAAAACATGCCCGGCGGCCTGATGGGCATGCTGCGCGCCAATGTGCCGGCCATCTATGTGTACGGCGGCACCATCCTGCCCGGCCACTACAAAGGCCAGGACCTGAACATCGTCAGCGTGTTCGAGGCCGTGGGTCAGAACGCCGCCGGCAACATGAGCGATGCTGACCTGCGCGAGATCGAGATGCGCGCCATCCCCGGCACCGGCTCCTGCGGCGGCATGTACACGGCCAACACCATGTCCAGCGCCTTCGAGGCCCTGGGGCTGAGCCTGCCCTACTCCTCCACCATGGCCAACCCGCACGACGAGAAGCAGAACTCGGCCAAGGAATCGGCCAAGGTGCTGATCGAGGCGATCAAGAAGGACATCAAGCCGCGTGACATCGTGACGCGCAAGAGCATCGAGAACGCCGTGGCCGTCATCATGGCCACCGGCGGCTCCACCAACGCCGTGCTGCACTTCCTGGCCATCGCCCATGCGGCCGAGGTGGAATGGACCATCGACGACTTCGAGCGTGTGCGCAAGAAGACCCCCGTGCTGTGCGACCTCAAGCCCAGCGGCAAGTACCTGGCCGTGGACCTGCACCGCGCCGGCGGCATCCCCCAAGTGATGAAGGTCCTGCTCAAGGCAGGCCTGTTGCACGGCGACTGCATCACCATCAGCGGCCAGACCATCGCCGAGGTGCTCAAGGACGTGCCGGACCAGCCCCGTGCCGACCAGGACGTGATCCGTCCCATCAACAAGCCCATGTACGAGCACGGCCACCTGGCCATCCTCAAGGGCAACCTTTCGCCCGAGGGCGCGGTGGCCAAGATCACCGGCCTGAAGAACCCGGTCATCACCGGCCCGGCCCGCGTGTTCGACGACGAGCAGTCGGCCCTCAAGGCCATCCTGGACGGCAAGATCAAGGCCGGTGACGTGATGGTGCTGCGCTACCTGGGCCCCAAGGGCGGCCCGGGCATGCCCGAGATGCTGGCACCCACGGGCGCCCTGATCGGCGCCGGCCTGGGCGAGAGCGTGGGCCTGATCACCGACGGCCGCTTCTCCGGCGGCACCTGGGGCATGGTGGTGGGTCACGTGGCGCCGGAAGCGGCCGCTGGCGGGACCATCGCCTTCGTCAAGGAAGGCGACAGCATCACCATCGACGCCCATGAGCTCAGGCTGGAACTGAACGTACCGGCCGCGGAGCTTGCCAAGCGTCGTGAAGGCTGGACGGCACCCAAGCCGCGCTACACGCGTGGTGTGCAAGCCAAGTTCGCTTTCAACGCCTGCTCAGCCAGCAAGGGCGCCGTACTCGACAACTACTGAGCCCCTGCTCTCCGAAAGGCAAACGCCCCGGCATTCCGGGGCGTTGTTGTTGCAGCGCGTGCCACTGCGACGTTCAACGGCGACGCTTCTGGGTACCCAGTGCGTTGCGTTGCTTGTCGATGCGGTCCTGGCGACGCTTGTCCTCACGCTCCATGGCCTTGCGCCGCGTATACCCGCTGGCATCGGCCCAGGACCACCAGGCGACTGCCAGGCCAAAAGGCGCCAACACGATCAGCCAACTCCAGTTGACGACCGGATCCATGTCGAGGTATTTCATCAGCAGAAGGATGATGCCCAGTCCCAGTAAATACATAGTTACAACTCTCGGTCTTGGTGCCGGGTGCCCGCAGAGGGTCAACCACAGCCTTTACAATAGCGTTGACTGATTATCTACTTAACCCAGCCCAGAGGAAATCAATGAAACGCGCCCTGTTTGCCCTGTTTGCCGCCGCATCTCTCAGCGCTCCCGCCTTCGCCGATCAGGCTCTGGCCACCTCCAAGAACTGCATGGCCTGCCACGCCGTCGACAAGAAGCTGGTCGGCCCGGCCTTCAAGGACGTCGCCAAGAAGTACGCCGGCAACAAGTCTGCCGCCGATACACTGGCCACCAAGGTCATCAAGGGCGGTTCGGGCGCCTGGGGGCCCGTGCCCATGCCGGCCAACCCGCAGGTCAGCGAAGCCGAAGCCAAGAAGCTGGTCGCCTGGGTGCTCGCTCAGAAGTGATCCACTTCTGACGCCACAAAAAAGCCCGCAGACGCGGGCTTTTTTGTTTCCGGGCGAACCAGTGTGATCAGTTGTTCTGCGACAACTGATCCAGGATGGCCGGATTCTCCAGAGTCGAGGTGTCCGAGGTGATGGCCTCACCCTTGGCGATCGAGCGCAGCAGGCGGCGCATGATCTTGCCGCTGCGGGTCTTGGGCAGGTTGTCGCCGAAGCGGATGTCCTTCGGTTTCGCAATCGGGCCGATCTCCTTGGCCACCCAGTCGCGCAATTCCTTGGCAATGGCCTTGGCCTCCTCGCCCGTCGGGCGGGAGCGCTTGAGCACGACGAAGGCGCAGATGGCCTCACCCGTCAGATCGTCCGGACGGCCCACCACGGCCGCCTCCGCCACCAGGTCGGTCTTGGACACCAGGGCCGACTCGATTTCCATCGTTCCCATGCGGTGGCCCGACACGTTGAGCACATCGTCAATGCGGCCGGTGATGCGGAAATAGCCGCGGTCGGCGCTGCGCACCGCGCCGTCGCCGGCCAGGTAATAGCCCTTGAGTTCCTCAGGGAAGTAGCTCTTCTTGAAACGCTCGGGATCACCCCAGATGGTGCGGATCATCGAGGGCCAGGGTTTCTTCACGACCAGGATGCCGCCCGAACCGTTGGGCACGTCATGGCCGGCTTCGTCCACGATGGCCGCCGCGATCCCCGGCAAGGGCAAGGTGCAGGAACCCGGCACCAGCGGCGTGGCGCCCGGCAGCGGGGTGATCATGTGGCCGCCGGTCTCGGTCTGCCAGAAGGTGTCGACGATGGGGCAGCGCTCGCCGCCCACGTGCTTGTGGTACCACATCCAGGCTTCCGGGTTGATGGGTTCGCCCACCGAGCCCAGGATGCGCAGGCTGCTGAGGTTGGAGCGGGCCGGATGCACTTTCTCGTCGCCCTCGGCGGCCTTGATCAACGAGCGGATGGCCGTGGGGGCGGTGTAGAAGATCGTGCACTTGTGCTTCTCGATCATCTGCCAGAAGCGGCCGGCGTTCGGATAGGTCGGCACACCCTCGAAGACGATCTGCGTGGCGCCTGCCGCCAGCGGACCGTAGGCCACATAGGTGTGGCCGGTGATCCAGCCGATGTCGGCCGTGCACCAGAACACATCCTTGGGCTGGAGGTCGAAGGTCCAGTCCATGGTGAGGCGTGCCCACAGCAGGTAACCGCCGGTGGAGTGCTGCACGCCTTTGGGTTTGCCAGTGGAGCCCGAGGTGTAGAGAATGAAAAGCGGGTGCTCTGCACCCACGGCCGTCGGGGCGCAACTGCTGCTCTGTCCGGCCAACGCCTCTGCAAAGGTCTTGTCACGACCGGCCACCATGGTGCAGGCGGTGGTCGTGCGCTGGTAGACCAGCACGGACTTGATGGTGTCGCAGCCGCCCATGGCCAGGCCCTCGTCCACGATGGCCTTCAGCGGCAGTTCCTTGCCGCCGCGCATCTGGTAGTTGGCGGTGATCACGGCCACGGCGCCGGCATCGATGATGCGCTCCTGCAGCGATTTGGCCGAGAAGCCCCCGAAGACCACGGAGTGGGTGGCGCCGATGCGCGCGCAGGCCTGCATGGCCACCACACCTTCGATGGTCATGGGCATGTAGATCAGGACGCGATCGCCCTTCTTGATGCCCTGGGCCTTGAGCGCATTGGCAAACTGGCTGACCCTGGCCAGCAGCTCCTTGTACGTGACCTTGGTCACGGCGCCATCGTCGGCCTCGAAGATGATGGCGGTCTTGTTCTCGGTGGACGTGCCCATGTGCCTGTCCAGGCAGTTGGCCGAGGCGTTGAGCTCGCCGTCGTCGAACCACTTGTAGAAAGGCTTCCTGGAAGCATCCAGGGTACGGGTGAAGGGCTTGTTCCAGACCAGGTTCTCGCGTGCCAGCCTGGCCCAGGTGCCTTCGAAATCCTTGTCGAAAGCCTCGCACATGGCCTGGTATTGCGCCATCCCGGAGATACGCGCCGCCTTGACCACCGCTTCCGCCGGGGGGAAGACACGGTTCTCGACCAGGACGGATTCGATGGCAGACGAAGATGAACTCATGGCTTGTTTCCTCAGATGGTTTTTGGTTCGCCCCGCAATGTCGGGGCTGGCGCTTACAAGTCACTGACTGGACACAATCCATCAATGTACCGAATCCCGGGCCGGATTGAAATGCGGCCTAAAATCCTGGCTCTACATAGAAACCCGCAGAACGAACCTATGTCCGCTCCAGAACCGTCCAAAACCTCCCCCCTGCGCCCCCTGCCGGCACTGATTTTTTCCAGCCGCTGGCTGCAGTTGCCCCTTTACCTCGGCCTGATCGTCGCCCAGGGCGTCTACGTCTATCACTTCTTGTTCGAGCTGCTGCACCTGGTGGAGGCCGCCTTCGGCAGCCAGGCCGCCCTGCAGGCCCTGATCACCAGCATCGGCTACAAGACGACGGCGCCCATCACCACGCTGAACGAGACCGTCATCATGCTGGTGGTGCTGGCCCTGATCGACGTGGTCATGATCTCCAACCTGCTGATCATGGTCATCGTCGGCGGTTACGAGACCTTCGTGAGCCGCATGGACCTCGAAGGCCACCGCGACCAGCCCGAATGGCTGAGCCACGTCAACGCCTCGGTGCTCAAGGTCAAGCTGGCCACCGCCATCATCGGCATCAGTTCCATCCACCTGCTCAAGACCTTCATCAACGCGGACAACTACACCGACCGGGTGCTGATCGCCCAGACGGTCATCCACATCACCTTTCTGCTGTCGGCCATCGCCATCGCCTACACCGACAAACTGATGTCCGCCCCCGCCGCAGACCATCACTGACCCACTCCCAGAGCTTTCGCATCATGACCACGCACATCAAGCAAGCCGACCTGATCGAATCCGTCGCCGCCGCCCTGCAGTACATCAGCTACTACCACCCGGCCGACTACATCACCCACCTGGCCCGCGCCTACGCGCGCGAGCAGAGCCCGGCCGCCAAGGACGCCATCGCTCAGATCCTGACCAACAGCAAGATGAGCGCCACGGGCCACCGCCCGATCTGCCAGGACACCGGCATCGTCAACGTGTTCCTCAAGGTCGGCATGGACGTGCGCTGGGATGGTTTCACCGGCAGCCTGGAAGACGCCATCAACGAAGGCGTGCGCCGTGCCTACAACCACCCGGACAACATGCTGCGCGCCTCGGTGCTGGCCGACCCGCAGTTCGCGCGCAAGAACACCAAGGACAACACGCCCGCGGTCATCTTCACCGAGATCGTGGCGGGCGACAAGGTCGAGGTCACCGTGGCCGCCAAGGGCGGCGGCAGCGAGAACAAGAGCAAGATGGTCATGATGAACCCCAGCGACTCCATCGTCGACTGGGTGCTCAAGACCGTGCCCACCATGGGCGCAGGCTGGTGTCCGCCGGGCATGCTTGGCATCGGCATCGGCGGCACCGCCGAGAAGGCTGTCCTGATGGCCAAGGAAAGCCTGATGGAAGACCTGGACATGTACGAGTTGCAGGCCAAGGCCGCCAAGGGTGAGAAGCTCACCCAGGTGGAAGAGCTGCGCCTGGAACTGCACGAAAAGGTCAACGCGCTGGGCATCGGCGCCCAGGGCCTGGGCGGCCTGACCACGGTACTGGACGTGAAGATCAAGATGTACCCCACCCACGCCGCCAGCAAGCCCGTGGCCATGATCCCCAACTGCGCTGCCACGCGCCACGCGCACTTCGTCATGGACGGCTCGGGTCCGGTCTACCTGGATCCGCCCAGCCTGGACCTCTGGCCCGACGTCAACTGGACACCCGACACCAAAAAAAGCAAACGTGTCGACCTGGACAAGCTCAGCAAGGAAGAAGTGGCCAGCTGGAAACCCGGTGACACCCTGCTGCTCAAGGGCAAGATGCTTACCGGGCGCGACGCCGCGCACAAGCGCATTGCCGACATGCTGAGCCGTGGCGAGAAGCTGCCGGTGGACTTCACCAACCGCGTGATCTACTACGTGGGCCCGGTGGACCCGATCAAGGGCGAGGCCGTGGGCCCGGCCGGCCCGACGACCGCCACCCGCATGGACAAGTTCACCGAGACCATGCTGGGCCAGACCGGCCTGATCGCGATGATCGGCAAGGCCGAGCGCGGTCCCGAGGCCGTGGAGGTCATTCGCCAGCACAAGAGCGCCTACCTCATGGCCGTGGGCGGCGCCGCCTACCTGGTCAGCAAGGCCATCAAGACCGCCAAGGTGGTGGGATTCGAAGATCTGGGCATGGAGGCCATCTACGAATTCGACGTGGTGGACATGCCCGTTACCGTGGCGGTAGACGCCGGCGGCACCAGCGCGCACGTCACCGGCCCGGCCGAGTGGAGCAAGCGCATCGCCAGTGGCGAGTTCAAGGGCATCTCGCTGGCAACCGCCTGAGCAGCGTGACGCGACCGGTCGGCGTCTTCGACAGCGGCATCGGGGGATTCAGCATCCTCCGGGCCCTGCGTGCCGAACTGCCGCATCAGCCCTTTGTCTACGTGGCCGACAGCGGCAATGCACCTTATGGCGAGCGCGAGACAGTTCACGTGATCGAACGCTCGCAGGCCATCGCGCACCACCTGATCCAGCAACACGACATCCAGGCCCTGGTCGTGGCCTGCAACACGGCCACCGCCGCCGCCATCGCCCTGCTACGCCAGCAGCATCCACAGCTGCCCATCATCGGCGTGGAACCTGCGCTCAAGCCCGCAGCACAGGCCAGCCGTACCCGGCGTGTGGGTGTGATGGCCACACGTGGCACCCTGCAAAGCGCCAAGTTCCAGGCCCTGCTGGCCACGCTGGAAGGCCAGGCCGACTTCGTGCTGCAAGCCTGCGACGGCCTGGCCGATGCCATTGAGCGCCAGGACTTCGAGCGTGCGCAAGCGCTGAGCCGCAACTACACCGCAGCCATGGGGCGCTTTGGCCATGATGGGATCGACACCGTGGTCCTGGGCTGCACCCACTACCCGCTGATCCTGGACACGCTGCAGGAGTTGCTGGGTCCGCAGGTGACCCTGGTCGAGAGTGGTGCGCCGGTGGCGCGACAGACCCGCCGCGTGCTGCCCGAGCTTGCGGGCGCGGGACATCCGCCGCCGCAACTGAGCACAACCGGCCATCCCGAGCAACTGCGGGCTGCAGTCGACCGCTGGCTACAACCGCAGTTCGCCATCGCGACAATGCGCAGCTGACGCAGCGGCCCTACTTCCTGCGGCCCTGACGGTACTCCCAGGGCGGGATGGGCCGGGCATCGCGCCATAGACCCGCACGCTGCTGCCGGGCCTGGGCCTCGGCTACGGCATAGGCCTCGCGATCGGCGGCTGAAAGGCCCACGGCCTGGGAACGATCGAGCCAGCCCATGCCCTGCGAGATCTGCTCCAGATTCACGTCCCGCCCCTGGATGAGCACCTTGCCGCGACGTGCCGCTTTCCGGTCGTTGCCAGGAATCTCCACCGCCACGCCACGCTGGAACACCAGTTCCCTCAGGGAGTCCAGGGAACGCTGCCCATAGGCCTGAAATTTTTCCGGGGCATCGAGGCCGGCCAGCCGCACGGTGTGCTGCACCTTCCTGTCATCCACAACCTTGATGGTGTCGCCCGAGACCACAGCCGATACCCGGCCCGTGAGTGTCCATGCACCCGCCGGAAGGCAGCACAGGAGTGCCAGTGACAGGGTGAGGAAAGCAAGGAAGGATCTCATGGAGATCGGCAGAGGAAAAAAGAAATGGTCGGGGCGATACGATTCGAACGTACGACCCTCTCGTCCCAAACGAGATGCGCTACCAGGCTGCGCTACGCCCCGACTAGGCCCGTATTCTACCGGCACGCACTCCGGCCACCCGCAAGGGGCCACCTTGGGATAAAGTTTCCCCATGCGCACCCGCCCCTTTCCCCTGCCCTGGTTGCAAGCCGGCGAAGACTTTCCGCCGGTGAGCCAGGCCTGGGGCTCGGGTTCTGAAGCGCCCGGCCTGCTGGCCGCAGGGGGCGCCCTGGATGTGCCCACCCTGCGGCGCTCCTATGGGCAGGGCATCTTTCCCTGGTTCAGCACGGGTCAGCCCATCCTGTGGTGGAGCCCAGACCCGCGCATGGTGCTGGAGGTGGCGCAGTTCCGCCTGCACCGGTCCCTGCGCAAGACCCTGCAGAAATTCAGCACGAGCCCTGGCTGTGAAATCCGCTTCGACTCTGCCTTCGATCAGGTGATCAGCGCCTGTGCCGGGAGCCCGCGTGCGGGGCAGGACGGCACCTGGATCGTCCCGCCCATGGTGCAGGCCTACGGCGAGCTGCACCGCGCCGGCTATGCCCACAGCGTCGAGACCTGGATCGATGGACGGCTCATGGGCGGGCTCTATTGCGTGGCCCTGGGTCGGGCCGTGTTTGGTGAATCCATGTTCACGCGTACCAGCGACGCCTCCAAGATCGCGCTGGCCGCCCTGGTGGCTTTCTGTCGCCATCAGGGCATCACCGTAATCGACTGCCAGCAGAACACCTCGCACCTGGCCTCGCTGGGCGCCCGCGAAGTGCCACGTGTGGATTTCCTGCGCCATATCGCGCAGGCACAGCTGCAACCGCCCCCCCGCTGGCGCTTCGAACCCCTATACTGGCGTGAACTGATGATGGCCCCCGCGGAGTCAACGTGACGCATCTCAAGGATCTGCCCCTTCAGAGTCTGCAGTTCTATGCCACGGCACCCTACCCGTGCAGCTATCTGAGCGGCCGTCTGGCACGTTCCCAGGTGGCCACGCCCAGCCACCTCATCAACAACTCCACCTATTCCGGACTCGTCGCCCAGGGTTTTCGTCGCAGCGGCATGTTCACCTACCGGCCGCATTGCGACGGTTGCCAGGCCTGCATTCCGCTGCGCGTGCGCGTGCCGGACTTCCAGCCCACGCGCAGCCAGCGACGTGCCTGGACACAGCACCGGAACCTGCAGGTCCGCGTCTCGCGCCTGTGCTTCGTGCCCGAGCATTACCAGCTTTACCTGCGCTACCAGAACGGGCGCCACGCGGGCGGCGGCATGGACCAGGACAGTATTGACCAGTACACCCAGTTCCTGCTGCAAAGCCGCATCAACTCGCGTCTGGTCGAGTTCCGTGAAACACTGGCCGACGGTTCCCCCGGTGCCCTGTGCATGGTGTCCGTACTCGATGTGCTCGACGATGGCATCTCTGCGGTCTACACCTTCTATGAACCTGGCCACGAGGCCAGCTACGGCACCTACAGTGTGCTCTGGCAGATCGAGCAGGCAGGGCTGCTGGGCCTGCCCCACGTCTACCTCGGCTACTGGATCGAAGACAGCCCGAAGATGAACTACAAGGCCCGATTCGGCCCGCATGAACTGCTGTTGCAAGGCCAGTGGCGGGCCGCGGGACCCGACAGCGGGATGCCGTTGGCCAGATAACGATTTCACGAGGTAAAATCGGCACCATTGCAGGAGAGTGCCCGATGAAGAAAAAAGATCCGGATGCGGTTGCCACGCCAACCGTCCAGGTGATCGAACGGATGTTCACGCTGATGGACGTCCTGGCCTCGCGCGAAGAGGCCATCTCGCTCAAGGAAATCAGCGAGAAAACCGGCCTGCATCCCTCGACCGCCCACCGCATCCTCAATGACCTGGCCAGTGGACGTTACGTCGACCGTCCGCTGCCCGGCACCTACCGTCTGGGCATGCGTCTGCTGGAACTGGGCAATCTGGTCAAGGCGCGCCTCAATGTGCGCGATGCTGCCATTGCGCCCATGCGCGAACTGCACCGCCTCATCCAGCAGCCGGTCAATCTGAGCATGCGCCAGGGCGACGAAATCGTCTACATCGAGCGCGCCTACAGCGAGCGCTCAGGCATGCAGGTGGTGCGCGCCATCGGCGGCCGTGCGCCCTTGCACCTCACTTCGGTAGGCAAGCTGTTCCTTGCCGCCGACGATCCCCAGCGCGTGCGGGCCTACGCCACGCGCACTGGCCTGGCCGGTCACACCAAGAACAGCATCACCCAATTGCCGGTGCTTGAGCGCGAGCTCTCCAAGGTACGACAGTACGGTACCGCGCATGACGACGAGGAACTGGAACTTGGCGTGCACTGCATGGCTGCAGGTATCCACGACGACCAGGGCAAGCTGGTGGCGGGCCTGTCGATCTCTGCCCCCACGGGGCGTCTGGACAAGGAATGGCTGCCCAAGCTGCAGACCGTTGCCAGTGAGATCTCCCGGATGCTGGGCTACCAGGCCGGTAGCGCAGAGAAACGCTGAGGCAGGTCCCGGAAGGGCCGGCAGCGTCAGGAGCTGACGTTGATCAGCAGAACCGGGGCCCGGGGATCGACCAGGTTCTCGGTCAACGGTCCCGGCAGTTTGGCGGGAATCGATTCAACCCAGCGACGCACGCGCTCGGCATCTCCCAAACGGCTGAGCTTGCCGGCTGAATCCAGGAACACCATGATGAGGTTGCGCCCAGCCACCTTGACCTGCATGACCAGGCATTGGCCGGCTTCGGAGATATAGCCCGTCTTCTGCAGACCGATTTCCCAGCTTGGATTGCGCACCAGGCGATTGGTGTTGCTGAACATGAGCTTGCGCCGGCCAACCGCCACCTGGTAGGCAGGTGAGGTGGAGTATTCGCGCAGCAGGCTGTCATCGGAAGCCACATTGACCAGAACGGCCAGATCCCGGGCGCTGGAGCGGTTCTTGCTGGACAGGCCGGTGGGCTCGACATATTGCGTGTCCTGCATGCCCAGCAACTGGGCCTTGGCATTCATCATTTCGACAAATACCTGCAAGCCGCCCGGATAGGTACGCCCCAGGGCGTGAGCCGCACGGTTTTCACTGGACATCAAGGCCAGATGCATCAGTTCGCCGCGGCTCAAGGTCGAACCCACGCGCAGGCGCGAGGTGCTGCCCTTTTCGGTGTCCACATCGGCCTGGGTGATGGTGATCATCTCGTCCAGGGGAAGCTCCGCCTCGCTGATCAGCAGCCCGGTCATGAGCTTGGTCAGCGAAGCGATAGGCAGCACGGCCTCTTCGTTCTTGCTCAGCAGCACCTCCTGGGTTTCCTGGTCTATGACGTAGGCCACGCTGGAGCGCAGGGAAAGAGGATCGGGCGCGCCGTGGAGGCCTGTGCGCATGCCGACCGAAGGACGTGCCGGTCGCACGATGCGAGCCGCGGGGCGCTTGGCGTAGGTTTTCCGCTTGGCCTGGTAGTTGGCCTTGACCACCTGCGGCTTGGCGCCGGCCTGGCTTTCCTTGCCCTGGCCGGCAGAGGCGGCAAAGGCCAATCCGGACGCCCCAAGCATCAGGAACAGCAAGGCCGTCAAAGCCCAGATAAAACGATGGAAGTGGTTCACCAGCCCAACCTTGCACAGGAAACAAATGGATGCCATGGATACATGGCACCTGTCTAGCCAAGGTTATACCGAAAATATCAAACCGAATCAACCACTTGTGTCGTTTTTCTAAACAAACTCTTACATATATAGGTGATAACCCTAGCCTTGGGCAGCCACCCGATCAGCTTTGCTGTGCAACTTGTTGAGTGCACTGAGATAAGCCTTGGCAGACGCGACCACGATATCAGGGTCCGATCCGACACCATTGACCACGCGACCGCTGTTCTGCAGACGCACGGTCACCTCGCCCTGGCTTTCGGTCGACCCGCTGATGGCATTGACCGAATACAGCACCATCTCGGCACCACTCTTGACGTGCGACTCGATGGCCTTGAGGGAGGCGTCCACCGGGCCATTGCCGTCGGACTCGCCGTGCACCTCCTTGCCTTCCACCGTGATCACGATAGTGGCATGAGGCCGCTCGCCGGTTTCGCTGTGCTGAGACAGCGAGACGAAGCCGTACTGCTCCTTCTCGCTGGTCACGCTCTCGTCGCTTACCAATGCCAAAATGTCCTCGTCAAAGATCTCGCTCTTGCGGTCGGCCAGCTCCTTGAAACGGGCAAAAGCCGTATTGAGTTCCCCCTCGCTCTCCAGCGCCACCCCCAGGTCCTGCAAGCGCTGCTTGAAGGCATTGCGGCCACTGAGCTTGCCCAGCACGATCTTGTTGGCGCTCCAGCCCACATCCTCGGCCCGCATGATCTCGTAGGTGTCGCGCGCCTTGAGCACGCCGTCCTGATGGATGCCGGAAGCATGGGCGAAGGCATTGGCGCCGACCACGGCCTTGTTGGGTTGCACCACAAAACCGGTGGTCTGGCTCACCATGCGGCTGGCGGGCACGATCTGCGAGGTATCGACGCCGACCTCCAGGTTGAAATAGTCACGCCGTGTCTTCACGGCCATCACGATCTCCTCCAGGCTGCAATTGCCGGCTCGCTCGCCCAGGCCGTTGATCGTGCATTCAACCTGGCGTGCTCCGCCGATCTTCACCCCAGCGAGGGAGTTGGCCACGGCCATCCCCAGGTCGTTGTGGCAATGCACGGACCAGATCGCCTTGTCGGAATTCGGCACGCGCTCACGCAAGGTCTTAATGAAGTTGCCGTACAGCTCCGGCACGGCATACCCCACCGTGTCCGGGATGTTGATGGTGGTAGCGCCCTCCTTGATGACCGCCTCCACCACACGGCACAGGAAGTCCATCTCGCTGCGGTACCCGTCTTCAGCGCTGAACTCCACATCGGCCACCTGGTTGCGGGCAAAGCGCACCGCCAGTTTGGCCTGTTCCAGCACCTGCTCGGGGCTCATGCGCAGCTTCTTCTCCATGTGCAGCGGCGAGGTGGCGATGAAGGTGTGGATACGGGCCTGGTTGGCACCCTTGAGGGCTTCGGCCGCACGCGAGATGTCTCGGTCGTTGGCCCGCGACAGCGAGCAGACGGTGGATTCCTTGATGGCATTGGCAATGTTCTGGATCGCCTCGAAGTCGCCGTTGGAACTGGCAGCGAAACCGGCCTCGATCACGTCCACCTTCAGGCGTTCGAGTTGCCGGGCGATGCGCAGCTTCTCGTCCTTGGTCATGGAAGCGCCAGGCGACTGTTCGCCATCACGCAAAGTCGTATCGAAAATGATCAATTTCTCAGCCATCTCAAACTCCTGTTCGTCTTCAATTCAAGAATCAACAACCGTAAAAGCAAAAGGCCCGCTGCAGATGCAAACGGGCCTTTGATGGGAATGCGCGCGCGCTACTGATCCCGCCCGTTATGGCGTAGCAGCAGTAGTGCTAGCGAAAATTTCTTCATGGCTTCAATGTACCACAATCAAACACCGTGTGCATAGCCCCATTCTATGGCGCCGATTACTGGTGCAGCCCACGCTCTTCGGGCTCGTCGGTCGAGGTGCTGATGACGCTGGTCGGCTTGCCCTTGGCCCTGCGCACGGCATACACAACGTACCCGCTCAGGCCGTAGACCACGAAGACGCCGAACAGCACCACGGGCGGATGGATGTTGATCACGGCAATACCCAAGGCAATCAGGACGATCACCACGAAGGGCACACTCTTCTTCATGTGGACGTCCTTGAAGCTGTAGAAGGGCACATTGCTGACCATGGTCAGGCCTGCGTACAGGGCCAGCACGAACATGGGCCAGGCCACGGCCGGGCCCGCCACATCCAGCTCCGTCATGATCCAGATGAATCCGGTCACCAGCGCGGCTGCGGCGGGTGAAGGCAGCCCCTGGAAGTAGCGCTTGTCCACCACGCCCGTATTGACGTTGAATCGCGCCAGACGCAATGCGGCGCACGCGCAGTAGACAAAAGCGGCAATCCAACCCCAACGCCCAAGCCCCTTGAGCGCCCACTCATAGGCGATCAGGGCCGGCGCCGCGCCAAAAGACACCATGTCCGACAGCGAATCCATCTGCTCTCCAAAGGCGCTCTGGGTATTGGTCATGCGCGCCACCCGACCGTCGAGGCTGTCGAGCACCATGGCCGAGAAAACGCCTATGGCAGCCAGGTCAAAACGGCCGTTCATGGCCATGACGACAGCATAGAAGCCACCAAACAAGCCGCCCAAGGTGAACAGATTGGGCAGGATGTAAATGCCCTTGCGGCGCTTGCGCACCACCACGGCCTCCTCTGCGCCGATGCGCTCCTCTGCACCGTCATGCATGTCGCACCTCCGCCCCGCAAAGGCAGGTCAATGTGTCAAGGTCTTGAGTATTCATGGCGGCAAGTGTAAAGCAGGCTGCGCCTGCGTGAGACAAAAAAACAAGGCCACCGAAGTGGCCTTGTTTCAAGCGGTAAGGGCCGATCAGTTGCGGGTCTGGTCGACCAGCTTGTTCTTGGCAATCCAGGGCATCATGGCGCGCAGCTGTGAGCCCACCTTCTCGATGCTGTGGTCGGCCGTGTTGCGGCGACGCGCCGTCATGCTCGGGTAGTTGGTACGGCCTTCCAGGATGAACATCTTGGCGTAGTCGCCATTCTGGATGCGCTTGAGGGCATTGCGCATGGCGGCGCGCGACTGCTCGTTGATCACCTCGGGGCCCGTCACGTACTCACCGTACTCCGCGTTGTTGGAGATCGAATAGTTCATGTTGGCAATGCCGCCTTCGTAGATCAGGTCCACGATGAGCTTGAGCTCGTGCAGGCACTCGAAGTAGGCCATCTCCGGGGCGTAGCCGGCCTCGACCAGGGTCTCGTAACCCATCTTGATCAGCTCGACGGCGCCACCGCACAGCACGGCCTGTTCGCCGAACAGATCGGTCTCGGTCTCTTCCTTGAAGTTGGTCTCGATGATGCCGGCCTTGCCGCCACCATTGGCCATGGCGTAGGACAGGGCCAGGTCACGGGCCTTGCCGCTCTTGTCCTGGTGCACGGCCACCAGATGGGGCACGCCGCCGCCCTGGGTGTAGGTGTTGCGCACGGTATGGCCGGGGGCCTTGGGGGCCACCATCCACACGTCCAGATCGGCGCGCGGCACGACCTGGTTGTAATGCACATTGAATCCGTGGGCAAAGGCCAGCGAAGCACCCTTCTTGATGTTGGGCGCCACGTTGTTGGTGTACACCTCGGCGATCTGCTCGTCGGGCAGCAGGATCATGACCACGTCAGCCGATTTCACGGCGTCGTTGACTTCCAGCACGGTCAGGCCGGCCTTGCCGACCTTGTCCCACGAGGCACCGCCCTTGCGCAGACCGACCACGACCTTGACGCCGCTGTCGTTCAGGTTCTGGGCGTGGGCATGGCCCTGGCTGCCGTAACCGATGATGGCCACGGTCTTGCCCTTGATCAGGCTCAGGTCACAGTCCTTGTCGTAGAAAACTTTCACTTCTTT
>JBEIPS010000047.1:0-22500 GCA_040376915.1 Hylemonella sp. | reverse complement strand
GCGGCTGGTGAGCTGTTCCACAGCGTCCCGCACCTCGGTGTTTTCGCTGAACATGATGGTGGCGCCAGCGCGCACCAGCAGGTCGGCCATATAACCCACGGCCGGGTTGGCGGTGACGCCGCTGAAGGCGTCGCTGCCGCCACACTGCACACCGACCACCAGCTCGCTGGCGGGCACGGTCTCGCGGTGGCGTGCATTCAGGCGCTTCAGGTGCACGTCGGCCTGCGCGACGACGTGGTCGATCATGCTCATGAAACCCACGTGCGCGGCGTCCTGCAGACAGACCACGTCCAGAGCCGGTTCTTCCCCTCGCTTGTCGGCGATGGGGATGCTGCCCGGGGGCAGCAGGCGTTCGGGCTGCAGCTTCTCGCAGCCCAGGCTGACCACCATGACCTCACCGCCGAAGTTGGGGTTGAGGCTGATGTTGCGCAGGGTGCGGATCGGGATCGGCGCCTCGGGCGCGTCGATGGCCACGCCGCAGCCATAGGTGTGTTCCAGGCCCACGACACCGTCCACGTTGGGGTACTTGGGCAGCAGTTCCTTGCGGACGCGTTCGACCGCGATCTCGACGACACCGGCCACACACTGCACGGTGGTGGTGATGGCCAGCAGATTGCGCGTGCCCACCGAGCCGTCGGTGTTGCGATAACCCTCGAAGGTGTAGCCCTCCAGCGCTGGCAGCGGCGGCGGCTTGACGGTGGCCATGGGCAGGCCCTGCAGCTCGCGCGCGGCCGGCATGTCCAGCAGGCGTTCGTGCACCCAGCTGCCGGCGGCAATGGCCGTCTTGGCGTAGCCGATGGGCACGCCGTAGCGCAGCACAGCAGCACCGGACGCAATGTCGACCAGCGCGACCTTGTGCGCCTGCGGCACCTTGTCGCGCAGGGTGATGCCTTCGGCGGGCAGGGCCGTGCCGGCGGGCAGGCCGCCCTCGTTGGCGACGATGGCCACGTTGTCCGTGGCCTGCATGCGAATGATGATGGGCAACGCGTTCATGCTCAAAGGTTCATGTGATCAGGCCCTGAGATCAGGGGCGATCGACGATCTCGATCCAGTTGGGGCCCTTGCCCACGGGGAGGCGTTGGGTGGGGGTCAGGCGGCCGCTGTCGCGGTCGATCTTGTACAGGGTGACGGAGTTCGAGACCTGGCCGGCGGCGATGAGCCACTGGCCCGAAGCGTCGATCTTGAAACCACGCGGTTGTTTCTCGGTCTCCTGGTGGCCGACCAGGCTCAGCGCGCCGGTGCTGGCGTCCACGCGCCAGATCGCCAGGGTGCTGGAGTTGCGCTCGCTGGTGTAGAGGAAACGGCCATCCGGCGTCAGGTGGATGTCGGCTGCCCAGGGCTTGACGGTGGAACCGGCGGGCAGGGTGGGCCAGTGTTGCTTGCGGCTCAGCAGGCCTTTGGCGGCGTCCACTTCCAGCAGGTCCACGGCAGCGTCCAGTTCGCCCAGCAGATAGGCGTGGCGGCCGTTCGGGTGGAAGACCAGATGGCGCGGGCCGCTGCCGGCCCGCGCGGCCATGGCCGGCGGATCATTGGGCGTGAGCTGGCCGGTGGCCGCGTCGAAGCGCCACTGGAAGACCTGGTCGGTGCCCAGGCTGGTGATGTAGACGTGGCGGTTGGCCGCATCGGGCACAGCCGCATGGGCGTTCTTGCCGTTGGGCACGATCTGCACGGCCGCAGCAGGCTTGCCGTCGGCAGCGATGGGCGAGACGCTGGCGCGGTTGCCGCCGTAGGAGGCGGCAAACAGCCAGCGGCCGCTGCGGTCGGTGGCGATATTGGCCATGCTGTCGGGCAGGGCCGCGCTGGCCAGGGGGCTCAGCTGACCCGTGGCGCCGTCGATGCTGAGGGCCGCGGCGGTGTAAGGATCGGAGCGCAGGGCCACATAGAGCTTCTTCTGGTCCGGGCTCAGGGCCAGGGGCATGGCCGTACCACCGACGGTTACGGTCTGGATGGAACGCAGGGTGCCTGCGCGCTTGTCCAGTTCCAGCACGCTGATCTCGCGGCTGTCGGCATTGGTCACATAAGCCGTGGCGATGGTGGAAGTAGCGCAACCTTGCAGCATCAGACATGCCGCCGCAGCGGCCCCCCAGAAGAGTTGGCGGGTGGACATGGAACTGGTCTCCTTGTGGTCATCGTTATCGTCATTTCAGGACATCCGGCAAAACATGGCTGGCGGTAGGGACGGGGCTCAATCGGCCTTGATGCCGGCCGCCTTGATGACCTGGGCCCACTTGGTCACTTCCGCTTTCTGGTACTCGCCGAGCTCGGCGGGTGTCATGCTGGAGGGCACCATGCCAAAGCTCTTCAGGCGCGCCTGGACTTCGGGTGTGGCGACGATCTTCATGATTTCCGCGTGCAGGCGATCGACGACGGGTTTGGGCGTGCCCGCCGGCGCGAACACGGCCTGCCAGGAACCCACGTCGAAGCCCTTCTGGCCGGCTTCGGCAATGGTGGGCACCTCGGGCAGGGACTCCAGGCGTTTGGAGCTGCTCACGGCGATGGGGCGCAGCTTGCCGGACTGGATGTGCGGGCCGACGATCAGCACGGTGTCGAACATCATGTCCGCCTGGCCGCCGATCACGTCCTGCACGGCCGGACCGCTGCCCTTGTAGGGCACGTGCGTGAACTTCACGCCGGACTGGTAGGCCAGCAACTCCAGTGCCATGTGGGGCGAGGTGCCGGTGCCCGGTGAGGCCGAGGACAGGCCGCCCGCCTTGGCCCTGCTGCCCGCGAGCACATCGTTGAGCGTCTTGTAGGGGCTGGAAGCGGGGACCACCAGCACCAGCGGGCCCGAGCCCAGCATGGCCACGGGCGTGAAGGACTTGATGGGGTCGTAGTCGATCTTGGCGTACAGGCTCACATTGATGGAATGCGAGCTGATGGTGCCGCCCATGATGGTGTAGCCGTCGGCGGGCGCACGTGCGACGATGGCCGAACCCACGCTGCCGCCGGCGCCGCCCTTGTTGTCGATGACCACGGGCGTGCCCAGCGCCGTGCCCAGGGGCTGGGCGATCAGGCGGCCCAGGGTGTCGGTATTGCCACCCGGCGCAAAAGGCACCAGGTAGGTGATGGCCTTGCCCGTGGGCCAGCTGCCTTGCGCCAGGGCGGGCAGGGATGTGGCGAGTGCAGCACCCAGCAGCAGGGTGCTGGCAGCGAGGGAGCGACGGATCAGCGTTCGGCGTTGCATGGTGGTCTCCTGGGTAAAAACGTGGACTTCAGTAGCGGGGCTGGATGCCCGTGAAAGCAGGGTCGTACTTTTGCATCTGCGCAAGATCGTTGCGGTTGCGGATCCCGCAGCGCAGGTAGTTCTCGTGCAGACGGGCCAGGGCTTCGCGGTCCAGGCTTACGCCCAGGCCGGGGCCGGTGGGCACACGCAGGCTGCCGTTCTCGAACTTCAAACGGCCGCCGGTGATCACTTCCTCGTCCTGCCAGGGGTAGTGGGTGTCGCAGGCATAGGTCAGCAGCGGCACGCTGGCACAGAGGTGGGTCATGGCCACCAGGCTGATGCCGAGATGTGAATTGCTGTGCATGGACAGGCCCAGGCCGAAGGTGCGGCACAGGGTGGACAGCCTTTGTGTGGCACGCAGGCCGCCCCAGTAGTGGTGGTCGCTCAGCACGATCTTGACCGGGCAACCCATGTCCGCGTTGCGGCGGAACTCGGTGTAGTCGGTCACGACCATATTGGTGGCCAGGGGCACTTCGCATTCGCGCGCCACGGCGGCCATGCCATCCAGGCCGGGGGCGGGGTCTTCGTAATACTCCAGCACACCGCGCAGCTGCTGCAGGATCTTCAGGCTGGTGGCCACGCTCCAGTTGGCATTGGGGTCAATGCGCAGCGGCGTGCCGGGGAAGGCCTGGGCCAGCGCCAGGATGCCGGCGGCCTCCTCTTCAGGCGGCAGGGCACCGGCCTTGAGCTTGATGCTCTGGAATCCGTACTGCCCGATCATGCGCTGTGCCTGCGTCACGAGCTGAGCGGGCGTGAGCGCCTCCCCCCAGGGATCGGCGGGGTAGGGCTTTTCGATGTGTTCGGCGTACTTGTAGAACAGGTAGGCGGAGTAGGGCACGCTGTTGCGTGCCGCGCCGCCCAGCAGATCCACCACGGGGGCATTGGCGAGCTGGCCCTGCAGGTCCATCATGGCCACTTCAAAGGCGCTGATCACCTTGGCCACGGTCTTGGACACATGGGTGCCGGGCGCCAGCGAGACCTGCTGGGTCAGGAATTCGGACGCGGTCTGGACCGGCGGCGTGACCAGGGCCGCCACACGTGTCTCCATCTCGTTCAGGGCCCAGGGCGACAGGCCTTGCAGCGCGGGCGCGGCCTTGGCCAGCGCCTCCAGCATGGGCAGGTCGCCGTAGCTTTCGTTGATGCCTACCAGGCCCGAGGCGGTCTCGATCTCGATGATGGAGCGCAAGGCCCAGGGTTCGTGGATGCCCGCCGCGTTGAGCAGCGGCGGGTCACGAAAGGCGATCGGCGTGATGCGGACGTGCCGGATCGCGTGCGAGTTGCTCATGGCTGCAGCGTCACTTCAGCAGCAGATTGGGCAGCCACAGGCTGAGCGCGGGGATGTAGGTCACCATGGCCAGTACCAGCAGCAGCGCGGCAAAGAAGGGCAGCAGCGCCCGGGTGACCTGCTCGATCGGCAGGCGGGCCACCGCACTGCCGACGAAGAGCACGCCTCCGACCGGCGGCGTGAGCAGGCCGATGCCCAGGTTCACCATCATGATCATGCCGAAGTGCACCGGATCGATGCCGATGCTCACGATGACCGGCATCAGGATGGGCGTCATGATCAGGATCAGCGGCGCCATGTCCATCAGCGTGCCCAGGGCCAGCAGCAGCACATTGATCATCAGCAGCACGACGGTCTGGTTGGATGACAGGCTGGTGATGGCCGCCGTGATCTGCTGCGGGATCATCATCAGCGTCATGATGTAACCGAAGGATGCCGCGAAACCGATCAGGATCATGACGATGGTCAGGGTCTTGACCGTGCGGTGCACCAGCTTGGGCAGGTCGCGCCACTTGTAGTCGCGGTAGATGCACATGGTGACAAAAAATGCCCAGAGCACGGCGATCGAGGCGGATTCGGTGGCCGTGAACACGCCGGAGAGGATGCCGCCCAGGATGATGACCATGGTCATCAGGCCCCAGAGTGCGTCGACGCAGATCTTCAGGGCCTCGCGCATGGGGATGCGACGGCCGGCCGGGAAGTTGCGCCTGCGGGCGATGACCAGGCACATGATGGCCAGGGTCAGGCCCAGCAGCAGGCCCGGCAGCACGCCGGCCAGGAACAGCGCAGCAATGCTCACCGAGCCGCCGGCCGCCAGCGAGTAGATCACCGCGTTGTGGCTGGGCGGGATCAGGATGGCCTGCACGCTGCCGCTGACCGTCACGGCGGTGGCGAAGTCACGTGGGTAGCCCTTTTTTTCCATCTCCGGTATCAGCACCGAGCCGATCGATGCCGTGTCGGCCATGGACGAGCCCGAGATGGCACCGAAGAAGGTGGAGGCCAGGATGTTGACCAGCGAGAGGCCGCCGCGGATGAAACCGACGAGAACTTCCGCAAAGGCCACCAGGCGGCGGCTCATGCCGCCTTCGGCCATGATGGCGCCGGCCAGCACGAAGAAGGGGATGGCGAGCAGGGAGAACTTGTTGACGCCGGCGGCGATCTGGATCATCACCGCGTCCAGCGGGATGTCGATCCACCAGGCGCCGACGAGTGCGGCCAGGCCCATGGCATAGGCCACGGGCATGCGGATGAGCATCAGGCCGAAAAAGGTCCCGAGAAGAATGAAGGCATCCATCAGAGTGCTCCTTCCCGGTCGTAGGTGACGATGGCGCGTTCAGACTGGCTGCCGAAGCTGATGTGTTCGATGACAAACAGGGCGGTCACCAGCCCGCCGATCGGCACGGGCATATAGGTCAGGCCGACCGGAATGAAGGGCAGTTCACCGATGCTCTGGCCCCAGGTCGCCAGGCACAGCCGGGTGCCGTAAAACAGCATGAACAGCGCCACGCTCAGCATCATCAGATGCACCAGGCCGGCCAGCGGACGCTGCAGCCAGGATGGCAGGCGGTCGGTCAGCATGGCCACGGCGATATGCGCGCCCGCGCGGTAGCTCACGGCGGCGCCCAGGAAGGTGAAGACCACCATCAGCAGGATGGACACGGGTTCGGGCCACTGCGAGCCGGTGCCCAGCACGTAGCGGGTGAAGATGCCCCAGGGAATGATCAGGGACATGATGGTGATGGCGATACCGGCGACCCACAGGCAGGCCAGGTAGAGGACATCGTTGAAGGCGTGGAAGCGTTCTTGCATGAGACGGGCTCGAGAGAGAAACAAAAGGCCGCCGCACTGGGCGGCGGCCTTCTTGGGGGTTCCGGGAGGGAATTACTTCACGGCAGCGATCTTGTTCAGCAGGTCGGCATAGTTGGCGCCGTACTTGGCGCGCACGGGGGCCGTGGCGTCAAAGAAGGGCCTGTTGTCGATGTTGATGAACTCGACACCAGCGGCCTTGAGCTTGGCCGAGTGTTCTTCCACGCTCTTGTCCCACAGCACGCGCTGGTCCAGCTGCGCTTCGCGGCCCAGCTTCTTGACCAGGGCCTGGTCGGCGGCGCTGAGCTTGTCGAAGGCCACCTTGGACATCACCAGGATCTCGGGAATGATCAGGTGGTTGGTCTGGGTGTAGTACTTGGCGCCGGCCGAGTAGTGGTTGCTGGTGAACATGGAGGGCGGGTTGTTCTCGGCACCGTCGATCACGCCGGTCTGCAGCGCGGAGAAGACCTCGCCATAGCCCATGGCGATGCCGTTGCCGCCCATGGCGTTCATGGTGTCGACGAAGAGCGGGTTGCCCATCATGCGGATCTTCTGGCCCTTGAGGTCGGCCGGGCTGCGCACCGGCTTCTTGGTGTACAGGCTGCGGCTGCCGCCGTCCATCCAGCCCAGGGCCACCAGCTTGGCGGGGCTGGCGCTGACCTTGGCCATCAGTTCGTCACCTACGGCGCCGTCGATCACCTTGCGCATGTGCGGGATGTCGCGGAAGACGAAGGGCATGTTGAAAACGTTGACTTCAGGCACCACCGGGCCGATCACGCCCAGCGAGATGCGTGCGATCTGGATGGCGCCCAGCTGTGTCTGCTCGACGACTTCCTTTTCCTGGCCGAGCACGGCGCCCGGGAACATCTGGACCTTGATGCGCCCGTTGGTGGCGGCTTCGAGTTTCTTGCCCATCATTTCCACGGCCACGACGGTGGGGTAACCGGCGGGGTGGGTGTCGCTGGCCTTGAGGGTCTGGGCCTGGGCGGCCAGCGGCAGCGTGGCAGCCAGGGCCAGTGCGATGAGGGAACGGCGAATTTTCATGGTGTTGTCTCCTGGTGGTTGAAATGAGGCGAGGGGAAATCAGTTTTCGAAAGGGCCCTGCTTGACGAAGCCGCCGCCCTGGTAGATGGCGACAGGGTCCGTGCCGTCGATGCGGGGCTGGCGGGCTTCCACGGCGGCGCGGAAACGCTCCGAGCTGTCCTGCGGGCGGTAGCCGATGTGGCGGGCCTGGCTGTTGTCATACCAGGCCGTGTTGTTGTCGCTGATGCCGTAGATGATGCTGTGGCCGACCACGGGCGCGGTCAGCGCGGACATGACCAGGCGCTCCAGGTCGTCGTAGCTCATCCAGCTGGCCAGCATGCGGCGGTCCCGGGGTTCGGGGAAGGAGGAGCCGATGCGCAGGGACACGGTCTCGATGCCGTAGCGGTCCCAGTAGAACTGGGCCAGGTTCTCACCGAAAGCCTTGGACAGGCCGTAATAGCTGTCGGGACGCATGGGGACCGTGTTGTCGATGGTCTCGCTCTGCTTGTAGAAACCGGTCACATGGTTGGAGCTGGCGAAGACGATGCGTTTGGCGCCGTGGCGGCGCGCACCTTCGTAGACGTGGTAAGTGCCCACGATGTTGGCGGGCAGGATCTTTTCGAAGGAAAACTCGGTCGAGATGCCGCCCAGGTGCACCACCGCATCCACGCCCTGGAGCAGCTTGTCCACGGCGGCCTTGTCTTCCAGGGCTGCGGGCATGACTTCTTCGCCGGGGCCGGCCTGGCCCAGGTCGGCGATGTCCGACAGGCGCAGCACATCGCAATAGGCCTTGAGGCGGGTGCGCAGTTCCCGGCCCAGGCCGCCGGCGGCGCCGGTGAGCAGGAGTCTGGGGAAGCGGATAGGGGTGGCGTGAGCGGTCGGCATGAAATATGGGTCAGGAAGCAGGGTTGGATCGGCTAAAGTGTTGTTATATGACTTGCTTTTTGTCATCAGTTGTCATACAACTATCTTCCTGATGTCAGCCGTTTTTGTCAATCTCAAAACGATTGGGGTAAACCCGGATGAGTTCTAGCTTCCCTCCTGTCCAACGCCGCCGGCCCCGTACCTTGGCGCTGGAACTGGTCGACTCCCTGGGGGACCGTATCCGCGATGGCCGCATCGTGCCCGGGGACAAGCTGCCGACCGAGGCCGCCATCATGGAAGAGTTCGGCGTGAGCCGCACCGTGGTGCGCGAGGCCATCTCCAAGCTCCAGGCTTCGGGCCTGGTGGAAACACGCCACGGCATCGGTACTTTTGTCGTGGGCCTGGGCGACAGTGCGGCGTTCCGCATCGCGCCCGAGCAGATCGCCACGCTGCACGACGTGATCGCCGTGCTGGAGCTGCGCATCGGTCTGGAGACCGAGGCCGCCGCCCTGGCGGCGGCGCGGCGTACAGAGCGCAATCTGGTGGAAATGCGCTCGGCACTCGATGCCTTCGCGGCTGCCCTGGCCGAGGGGCGTGATGCGGTGGGACCGGACTTCCAGTTCCACCAGGAGATCGCGCGGGCCACCCAGAACCCCCACTTCGCCGAGCTCATGAGCACCCTGGGCGCCATGATCATCCCGCGGGCCCGCCTGGGCGCGGCCGAGGGCGTCAGCGAGGCCCAGCGCAGCTACCTCTTGCGCGCCAATGCCGAGCACGAGAACATCTTTGACGCCATCTCCAACCGGGATTCGGATGCCGCCCGCGCGGCCATGCGCACACATCTGGCCAACAGCCGCGAGCGCCGCCGCCGCGCCGCCGTGTTGTCGGAAGACATGGTTGCCAAGTAGTGGTTTTGGGGGTTGCCAGGGGCTGCCGGGCCCTTGTTTGGGGTTTGACAAGTCCTCGTCATGTTGTATGATGACTGACAACAAAAGATCCACCTCGTCTTTTTTGCCCTGACTTTCGGAGACTCACGATGCAACCCCAAGAACTCAAATCCATCATGTCCAGCGGCCTGCTGTCCTTCCCGCTGACGGACTTTGATGCCCAGGAAAACTTCAATCCCAAGGGCTACGCCGCCCGCCTGGAGTGGCTGGCCCCCTATGGCGCCAGCGCCCTGTTCGCCGCTGGCGGCACGGGTGAGTTCTTCTCGCTGACGGGTGAGGAGTACACCCGCATCATCAAGACTGCCGTGGACACCTGCCGCGGCAAGGTGCCCATCATCGCGGGTGCGGGCGGCCCCACGCGTTTTGCCATCCAGTGCGCGCAGGAGGCCGAGCGGGCCGGTGCCCACGGCATCCTGCTGCTCCCGCATTACCTGACCGAAGCCGGCCAGGAAGGCCTGATCGCCCACGTGGAGCAGGTCTGCAAGAGCGTGAAGTTCGGCGTCATCGTCTACAACCGCAACGTCTGCCGCCTCACGCCCGAATCCCTGGCCATCCTGGCCGATCGCTGCCCCAACCTGATCGGCTTCAAGGACGGCATCGGCGACATCGAACTGATGTCCTCCGTCTACATGAAGATGGGCGACCGTTTTGCCTACCTGGGCGGCCTGCCCACGGCCGAGGTCTACGCCGCGGCCTACAAGGCCCTGGGTACCCCCGTGTACTCTTCGGCGGTGTTCAACTTCATCCCCAGGACCGCGATGGACTTCTACCATGCGGTGGCCAAGGACGACATGGCCACGCAGCACCGACTGCTGCGCGACTTCTTCATGCCTTACCTGAAGATCCGCAACAAGGGTCAGGGTTATGCAGTCAGCATCGTGAAGGCCGGCGCCAAGCTCGTCGGTCATGATGCCGGCCCCGTGCGTGCGCCGCTGACCGACCTCAAGCCCGGCGAGATGGACGAACTCGCCGTACTGATCAAGAAGATGGGCCCCCAGTAAGACGTCCGCTGTTTCGACACGCACCAAGGAGACAACCATGAAAAAACTTCTGACCTCGCTGGCACTGGCTGCCGCTGCATGCAGCGCCTGGGCCTGGCCTGACAAGCCGGTCACCCTGCTCGTGCCCTTCCCGCCGGGCGGCTCGACCGACCAGATCGCGCGCATCCTGGCCCCCAAGCTGCAGGAAAAGCTGGGCGGTACCTTTGTCGTTGACAACAAGGCCGGCGCCACCGGCACCATCGGCGCGGGCATCGTCGCCCGCGCGGCACCCGATGGCCACACGCTCTTCGTGTCCTCGCTCGGTCCCTACGTGATTGCCCCGCACCTGCTGGCTAAGGTGCCTTACGACGCGCTCAAGGACTTCGACTACATCAGCGTGGCCGTACAGGCGCCCAATGTGCTCGTGGTGCCCGCCGCTTCGCCGCACAACAGCCTGGCCGACGTGCTGGCCTATCTGCGCGCCAACCCGAACAAGATGTCCTTCGGGACCTCGGGCAATGGCAGCAGCGACCACCTGACGTCCGAGCTGTTCTGGCAGCAGACCAACACCACCGGTGTGCACATCCCCTACAAGGGCGGTGGCCCGGTGATGAACGACCTGCTGGGCAACCAGGTGGACTCGTCCTTCATGAACATCAACACCGCCATGCCGCAGATCAAGGCCGGCAAGCTCAAGGCCCTGACCATCACCAGCGCTCAGCGCTCGCCGCTGCTGCCCAATGTTCCGACCCTGGAGGAATTGGGTGTCAAGGATGCCAACGTCTATTCCTGGCAGGCGGTCGCCGCCCCCAAGGGCCTGCCCGCCGACATCAAGGCCAAGGTGCACGCGGCCATCGTGTCGACCATGAACGATCCGGCGATCAAGTCCAAGCTGGTGGACGTGGGTTTCGAAGTCGTGGCCAACACGCCGGCGCAATTCACGGCTTTCCAGGCGGCAGAATTCGCCCGCTGGAAGAAGCTCATCGAGAGCCGCAAGATCACGGCTGACTGATCAGGCCCGACACCCGTCCCGAGGGGGCGGGTCCCTTGTTTCTGCTTTCCTTTTCTTCCCTATGCCCAACGCTTCGACTCCCCTGGTCACCGAGCTGCGTGTCATTCCCGTTGCCGGCCGTGACGGCATGCTGCTCAACCTCAGCGGCGCCCATGCGCCGTTTTTCACACGCAACCTGCTGATCCTGCGCGACAACGCCGGCCGCACCGGCGTGGGCGAGGTGCCGGGCGGCGAGAAGATCCGCCAGACCCTGGAAGACGCACGTGCGTTGGTCGTGGGCCAACCCATCGGCGCCCACCAGCGCGTGCTGCAGCAGGTGCATAAGCAGTTCGCCGACCGTGACGCCGGCGGCCGCGGCCTGCAGACCTTCGACCTGCGCACCACCATCCATGCCGTGACAGCCGTTGAGTCGGCACTGCTGGACCTGCTGGGCCAGCACCTGGAAGTGCCTGTGGCGGCCCTGCTGGGTGAAGGCCAGCAACGTGAGGCGGTGGAGATGCTGGGTTACCTCTTCTTCGTGGGCGACCGCAAGAAGACCGATCTGCCGTATGTCGATTCGGCCAGCGAACCGGAAACAGCCGATGGCTGGTTCCGCCTGCGCCATGAAGAGGCCATGACCCCCGAGGCCGTGGTGCGCCTGGCCGAAGCAGCCCGCGAGAAATACGGCTTCAACGACTTCAAGCTCAAGGGCGGTGTGATGCGCGGCGACGAAGAGGTCGACGCCGTGACCGCACTGCACGAGCGCTTCCCGCAGGCGCGCGTGACCCTGGACCCCAACGGCGGCTGGCTGCTCAAGGATGCGATCCGTCTGGGCCAGCGCATGCGCGGCGTAGTGGCCTACGCCGAAGACCCCTGCGGCGCTGAAGATGGTTTCAGCGGCCGCGAAGTCATGGCCGAGTTCCGCCGTGCCACCGGCCTGCCCACGGCGACCAATATGGTGGCCACCGACTGGCGCCAGCTCAGCCATGCCCTGTCCCTGCAGAGCGTGGACATCCCGCTGGCCGATCCGCATTTCTGGACCATGGCCGGCTCGGTGCGCGTGGCCCAGACCTGCCGCGACTGGGGCCTGACCTGGGGCTCCCATTCCAACAATCACTTCGACGTTTCGCTGGCCATGTTCACCCATGTGGGCGCTGCGGCCCCGGGCAAGGTCACGGCCATCGACACGCACTGGATCTGGCAGGACGGCCAGCGTCTCACGAAGGAGCCGCTGCAGATCGTGGGCGGCCACGTGCAGGTGCCCAAAAAGCCGGGCCTGGGCGTGGAGCTCGACATGGTCGAGGTCGAGAAAGCGCATCAACTCTATCTGCAGCATGGCCTGGGCTCGCGCGACGACGCCACCGCCATGCAGTACCTGATCCCCGGCTGGAAATTCGACAACAAACGGCCCTGCATGGTCCGCTGAAAGAGAGTAATCATGTTCAAGAATCTGATCAATGGCGAGTGGGTCGACGGCGCCCGCGTTTCCAAAAACATCAACCCCTCCGACACGCGCGACGTGGTCGGTGAATACGCCCAGGCCGATGCGGCCCAGGCCCGCGATGCCGTGGGCGCCGCCCGCGCTGCCTTTGGCAGCTGGTCGCAAAGCACGCCGCAGCAGCGTTTTGACATCCTCGACGCTGCCGGCACCGAGATCCTGGCGCGCCGCAACGAGCTGGGTGACCTGCTCGCGCGCGAAGAGGGCAAGACCCTGCCCGAAGCCATCGGTGAAGTGGCCCGTGCCGGCAACATCTTCAAGTTCTTCGCGGGCGAAGCCCTGCGTGTGGGCGGCGAGGTCGTGCCATCGGTGCGCCCCGGCGTGGGCGTGGAAGTCACGCGCGAAGCCCTGGGTGTGGTGGGCCTGATTACCCCCTGGAATTTCCCCATCGCCATTCCGGCCTGGAAGCTGGCACCGGCCCTGGCCTTTGGCAACACCGTGGTCATGAAACCGGCCGAGCTGGTGCCCGGCTCGGCCTGGGCCCTGGCCGACATCCTGCAGCGCGCCGGCCTGCCCAAGGGGGTGTTCAACCTCGTCATGGGCCGCGGATCCGAAGTGGGCGCTGTCTTCCTGGAAGACAAGCGGGTGGATGCCCTCAGCTTCACGGGCTCGGTCGGTACCGGCCAGAAAGTGGCTGCGGCCTGCGTGGCCCGCATGGCCAAGTTCCAGCTGGAGATGGGCGGCAAGAACCCCATGGTGGTGCTGGATGACGCCGACATCGATGTGGCGGTGAACTGCGCCGTGCAAAGCGGTTTCTATTCCACCGGCCAGCGTTGCACCGCCTCTTCGCGTGTGATCGTGACCGAAGGTATCCACGCCCGCTTCGTGGCCGCCGTGACCGAGAAGATGAAGGCCATCAAGGTGGACGACGCGCGCAAGAAGGGCACCGACATCGGCCCCGTGGTCGATCAGTCGCAACTGGCCCAGGACCTGGAGTACATCGCCATCGGCAAGGCCGAAGGCGCCAAGCTCGCAGCGGGTGGCCAGGTGATGGAACACAACGCCGACGGCGCGCCCGGGTTCTACCTGCAGCCCGCCCTGTTCACGGAGACCAGCGCGGCCATGCGCATCAACCGTGAAGAAATCTTCGGCCCCGTGATCAGCGTGATCCGCGCCAGGAACTACGACGAGGCCCTGGCCATGGCCAACGACACGCCTTTCGGCCTGTCCAGCGGCATCGCCACCACCAGCCTCAAGCACGCCACGCACTTCAAGCGCCACGCCCAGGCCGGCATGGTCATGGTCAATGTGCCGACTGCCGGTGTGGACTACCACGTGCCTTTCGGTGGGCGCAAGGGGTCGAGCTACGGCCCGCGCGAGCAGGGCCGTTATGCGGCCGAGTTCTACACCACGGTGAAGACTGCTTACACACTGGCCTGAGCGGCCCCGCGCCTGCGAAGCGGATGCCATGAAAATCAGACTGCTCAACGTAGGCCGCCTGCCGCCCGCACTGGAAACCCGGCTCGCTCAGACCTATGACATGACCACCCTGGCCCAGGAAAAAGACCCCGAGGCCTTCCTCGCCGCGCATGCTGCCGGTTTCACGGGACTGGTGAGTTCCGCGGCCGTGGGGGTGTCGAACGATGTGCTCGGCCGCCTGCCGAATCTGAAGGTCATCTCCAATTTCGGCGTCGGCCTGGACAAGATCGATGTGGCCTATGCCCGGTCCCGCGGCATCGCCGTGGGTTACACCCCCGACGTGCTCAACGATTGCGTGGCCGATACGGCCTTCGGCCTGCTGCTGGACATCGCGCGCGGCATGAGCGCGGCAGACCGTCATGTGCGCCAGGGGCAGTGGGCCCGGGGCGCCGCTTTCCCCCTGGGGCGCAAGGTCAGCGGGGCCAGGCTGGGCATCGTCGGCCTGGGCCGCATCGGCCGCACCATCGCCCGGCGCTCCATCGGTTTTGACATGGACGTGCGTTACCACGCGCGCAAGCCGGTCGGTGATGTCGGGTGGACATATGAAGCCTCCCTGCCGGAACTTGCCCGCTGGGCGGATTTCCTGGTGGTCATCACCGCCGGTGGTCCGGCCACGCGTTACCTGATCAACGAGGAAGTGCTGAACGCGCTGGGCACCGACGGTTTCCTGATCAACGTCGCGCGCGGGTCCGTGGTGGATGAAGCAGCCCTCATCCGCGCCCTGCAGGACAAGCGCATCGCCGGTGCCGCGCTGGACGTGTTCGAGAACGAACCGGACGTTCCGCAGGCCTTCATGCAGCTGGACAATGTGGTGCTGCTCCCGCACATCGCGAGTGCCACGCGCGAAACACGCCAGGCCATGGCCGACCGCGTGTTCGACAACCTGCAGTCCTTCTTCGCCGAAGGGCGGCTGCTCTCGCCGGCCTGAGGTTTCAGGGCCTGCGCCCGTTCACTCAGCCCCAGGTCCGCGCCAGGGCCTGGGCTGCTTCCTGCAGACGCGGCAGCTTCTCGATCGCCTGCGCCAGCGACATGCGCGCCACCGGGGCCTGCAGGGCCACGGCGCAGCGCGCGCCTTGCCCGTCCGGGCCGCGCACCGGCACGGCCACGCAGACCAGGCCTTCCACGAACTCCTCGGCATCCACCGAATAATCCTCCTTGCGGATGCGCTTGAATTCGGCCTCCAGTGCGGCACGCGTCGTCAGCGTGGTGGCGGTGTGGCGCTCCATGGGCAGGCCCTCGAGCAGGGCATTGCGCTGCGCGGCCGGCAGGTGGGCCAGCAGCAGCTTGCCGCTGGCCGAACAGTGGATGGGCACGCGCGTGCCGGGTCGCAGATTCAGCTGCAAGGGAAAGGCCGACTCGATGCGGTCCAGGTAGAGCACCTCGCTGCCCGAGAGGGCGGTGAAGTTGCAGCTCTCGCCCACGTCGGCCACCAGCTGGCGCAGCACGGCATGGCGCACGCCCTGCTGGGTACTGCCGGCCAGCGCGCCTTCGGACAGGCGCAGCAGGCGCGGCGCCAGCGCGTAACGGCGGCCGTCGGGTTCGCGCACCAGCAGTTCACCGGCCTCCAGTTGCGCCAGCATGCGGTGCACCGTGGGCTTGGGCCAGCCGCTGGCGGCCACGGCCTCGGCCAGGGTCAGCGCACGGGCTTCGCGCACCAGAACTTCCAGCAGGTCGAAGAGACGCAGGCCGGGGGAGGGTGTGGATTTTTCAGTCATTAATCTCTGATTTCGAGACGATTTAATAATTTATTCCGGAATATTCTCGCACTCTCTTACAGTCCAGCACAAGACCTGTATGACCTGCACCTTGCTGGCCGCATAGAAAAGAACAAGTTCCGGAGACCCGATGCCGTCCCTGCCGTTTCGCAATGCCGTGATCACAGGCGCCTGTGGTGGCCTGGGCCAGGCCCTGGCGCGCGAGCTGCTGGCGGCGGGGGCTCAGGTGGCGCTGGTCGGGATGAACCGCGAGGTGCTCGAGGCACTGGCCGCCACGGCCCCGGGCCGCTGCGCCATCTACACCCACGACGTGGCCGACAGCGTGGCCATGCGGGTGCTGGCCGCGGACTGGCTACAGCGCGCCGGGGTGCCGGACCTGGTGATCGCCAATGCCGGCGTGGCCGGCGGCTACGAGACCGCCGAGGCTGGCGACCTGGCCGTGATGCGCCGCATGCTGGAGATCAACCTGCTGGGGCCTGCCACCACCTTCCAGCCTTTTGTGGCGGCCGCACGCACGCAGCAGGCACCTTGCGCCCTGGTCGGCGTGGCCAGCATCGCGGGCTGGCGCGGTATGCCGGGCAACGGCGCCTATTGCGCCAGCAAGGGCGGCCTGATCCGTTACCTCGAAAGCCTGCGCGCCGAATGCCGCGGCAGTGGCCTGAGCGTGCACACGGTCAGCCCCGGTTACCTGCGCACGGCGCTGACTGCCGGCAACCGTTTTGCCATGCCGGGGCTGATGTCGGCCGAGGACGCCGCGCAGGCCCTGCTTGCGGGAGTGGCGCGCGGACGTGAGCACATCGTGCTGCCCCGGCGTATAGGCTGGCTCTCGCGCCTGCTGTCCTGCCTGCCGGCGCGCCTGCACGACCGCCTGCTGCGCAGCCAGCCGCGCAAGCCCCGTGTGGGCGAAGCCGGCGCCACGGCCATCCCGGGCCTGACGCCGCCGCCCCGGCATTGAGCCGGTGACTGCAAACTCAACGATTTCCCAGAACGACCACGAGACACATAGCCCATGCCCGTCGCTTCCTCTTCTTCCATCCCCACCCAGCAGATGATCGCGCTGATCGGCGCCGGCCCCTCGGGCCTGGCGGGTGCGCGCAACCTGCAAAAGCTAGGCATCCCCTTCCAGGGTTTCGAGGCCTACACCGATGTGGGCGGCCTGTGGAACATCCAGAACCCGCGCTCCACGGTCTATGAATCGGCGCACCTGATCTCCAGCAAGCGCACCACCGAGTTCACCGAATTCCCCATGCCCGAGGGCACGGCCGACTACCCCAGCCACCGCGAGCTCTGCCGCTATTTCAGCGACTTCGCCGACCACTTCGACCTGCGTCGCCACTTCCGCTTCGGTGTGCGCGTGCTGCAGGTCGAACCGGTCAGCGACAGCCCCGACACGCTGTGGCGCGTGAGCATCGATGCCGGTGAGGGCCGCCTGGAGACGGCCGAGTACAAGGGCGTGGTCATCGCCAACGGCACGCTGGCCGAGCCGAACATGCCGCGTTTTGAAGGAACGTTCGACGGCGAACTGCTGCACACCTCAGCCTACAAGCACGCCGAGCAGTTCAAGGGCAAGCGCGTGCTCATCGTGGGTGCCGGCAACTCGGGTTGCGACATCGCGGTGGACGCGGTGCACTACGCACAGAGCGTGGACATCTCGGTGCGGCGCGGGTATTACTTCGTGCCCAAGTACGTGTTCGGCAAACCGGCCGACACCCTGGGCGGCAAGCGGCCCCTGCCGCGCTGGCTCAAGCAGAAGGTCGACAGCACCGTGCTCAAGTGGTTCACGGGCGACCCCACGCGTTTTGGTTTCCCCAAACCCGCGTACAGGATGTACGAGTCCCATCCCATCGTGAACTCGCTGATCCTGCACCATCTGGGCCATGGCGACATCCACGTCAAACCCGACATCGCGCGTTTCGAAGGCCGCACCGTGCACTTCAAGGACGGCTCGCAGCAGGACTACGACATGGTGCTGGCCGCCACCGGCTACACCCTGCACTACCCCTTCATCGCCCGCGAGCACCTCAACTGGCAGGGCATGGCGCCGCAGCTCTACCTCAATATCTTCGCGCCACGTTACCAGCGCCTGGCGGTGCTGGGCATGATCGAGGCCAGCGGCATAGGCTGGCAGGGGCGTTACGAACAGGCCGAACTGGTGGCGCGTTATTTCAAGGCGCTGGACGGGCAGAAGCCCCAGGCCCGCGCCCTGCAGGCCGCCATGGCCGGGCCCGCGCCCGACCTGTCGGGCGGCTACCAGTACCTCAAGCTCGAACGCATGGCCTACTACGTCCACAAGGACACCTACCGCGCCGCCGTGCGCAAAGCCGCGGCTGCGCTGGCCTGATCACAGAACACAGGGAGACCCACCATGCTGCCAGTCGACGAAATACGCCTGAACTTCAACCCCGCCTCGCTGGCCGTGCTCAACGTGGTGCTCGGTTTCCTGATGTTCGGTATTGCGCTGGACACGCGGGTGGACGACTTCAAGCGCGTGGCCAAGATGCCCTGGGCCATGGCGGTGGGCATCGCCGCGCAGTTCATCGTGCTGCCCGCGGTCACCTATGTGCTCACCCTGTTGCTGGGGGTGGGCCCCAGCATCGCCCTGGGCATGATCCTGGTGGCCTGCTGCCCGCCGGGCAATGTGAGCAACATCCTCACGCACCGCGCGCGCGGCAACGTGGCCCTGTCGGTGTCCATGACGGCCATCTCCAACGCCATCGCCATCGTGGTCATGCCGCTGAACTTCGCCTTCTGGGGCAGCCTGCACCCGGATGCCTCGGCCCTGCTCAAGACCATCGCGCTGGACCCGGTCGAGATGGTGGGGCACATCGTGGCCATCATCGGGGTGCCCTTTGTGCTGGGCCTGCTGTGCGCACACCAGCTGCCCAACTTCACGCAGCGCGTGAAGAAACCCGCACGCATCTTGAGCTTCCTGGCGCTGATCGCCTTCATCATCGGTGCCATCGTGGGCAACTGGCGCTTTTTCCTGGACTACGTGGGCCTGGTGCTGCTGGCCGTGGCCCTGCATGACGCCCTGGCCTTTGGCACGGGTTACCTCTGCGCCCGCCTGACGGGCCTGCAGGACTACGACCGCCGCGCCGTGAGCATCGAGGTCGGCATACGCAACGCCGGCCTGGGCCTGGTGCTGATCTTCAGTTTCTTCGGCGGCCTGGGTGGCATGGCCGTGGTGGCGGGTGTCTGGGGTTTCTGGGACATCATCGCCGGCCTGGCCCTGGCCAGCTGGTGGGGGCGCCGTGCCCCGGTGCCGGCGCCAGAGGACTTGCGCGCATGAGTTTGAACACCACAGCGCGCGCGCGCCGCATCCTGGTCACGGGGGCCGATGGTTTCCTGGGGCGTGGCGTGGTCGCCGCCCTGGCCTGGCGCGACGACACCGATGTGGTGGTGGCGCTGGATGTGCGCGAAGTCCCCGTGCAGCGGCGCGAAGCCGGCGTGGTCTACCGCCAGCAGGACGTGCGCGACCCAGCCCTGCGTGCCACGCTGCGCGACCACGCCATCGACACCGTGGTGCACCTGGCCTCCATCGTCACACCGGGACGTGACTCGAACCGCGCCTTCGAATACGACGTGGATGTGAACGGCACGCGCAATGTGCTGCAGGCTTGCGTGGAAGAGGGTGTGCGCCATGTGCTGGTGTCGTCCAGCGGCGCGGCCTATGGTTACCACGCCGACAACCCGGCCTGGCTCACCGAATCGCACCCGCTGCGCGGCAACGAGAGTTTTGCCTACGCCCACCACAAGCGCCTGGTCGAGGAGATGCTGGCCGACTGGCGCCAGCGCCATCCGCAGCTGGCGCAAACCGTTTTCCGCATCGGCACCATCCTTGGCGAGCGGGTCGACAACCAGATCACCGCGCTGTTCGAGAAACCGCGCCTGCTGGTCGTGCGCGGCAGCGACAGCCCCTTTGTCTTCATCTGGGACGAGGACGTGACGGGCGCGATCATGCATGCGCTCGAAGGCGCCACGCCCGGCTGCTACAACCTGGCCGGTGATGGCGCGCTGACCCTCCACCAGATCGCCCTGCGCCTGGGCAAGCCCACACTCGCGTTGCCGGCCTGGCTCCTGATCACCGCTCTGGCCATAGGCTCGCGGCTGGGTCTCACCCGTTACGGCCCCGAACAGCTGGACTTCCTGCGTTACCGGCCCGTGCTGCTCAATACCGCGCTCAAGGAGCGCCTGGGTTACGTGCCGCGTTTGAGCAGTGCCAAGGCCTTCGACGTCTTCATCGCCGCACGGGAACGCCAGGGACGACCGGTGACGCGGAGCGAACCCACGTGACGCAAGCTGCACTGTCGACGAAGGACCTGCTGCGTGTCCTGGGTGTGGTCATCATCTGGGGCCTGAATTTCGTGGTCATGAAGGTCGGCCTGCTGTCGCTCAGCCCCATGCTATTGGGGGCTTTGCGCTTCACGGCGGCCTCGCTGCCCTTTCTGCTTTTCGTACCTCGGCCGAACCTGCCATGGACCTACGTCGTCGCCTACGGCCTGGCGCAGGGGGTGGGCCAGTTCGGCCTGCTCTTCCTCGGGCTGAAGCTGGGCATGACGGCGGGCATGGCCTCGGTGGTGATCCAGACCCAGGCCATATTTTCCCTGCTCATGGCCGTGACCCTGCTGGGCGAGCGGGCGCGCCTGTCGCAATGGCTGGGTCTTTGCATCTCACTCGCCGGCCTGTTCATGATCGCCGGTGCCCACGGCGAGGGCGCGCAGCAGATGACGCTGGCGGGTTTCATCCTCACGCTGGGCGCGGCCTTCATGTGGGCCGTCTCCAACCTGGTGGCGCGCAAGGCGGCGCAGGCCGGGCACTACGAGCCTTTCCCCTTCATCGTGTGGAGCAGCCTGGTGCCCATCGTCCCCTTCTTCGCGCTGTCCTGGTGGGTGGACGGACCGCAGCAGATGCGCGCGCAACTGCTGGCCTTCGACGGCAAGGCCCTGTTCGCCGTGCTCTACCTGGCCCTGCTGGCCACGCTGCTGGCCTACAGCCTGTGGACGCGTCTGCTGCAGCGCCACCCGGCGGGTCGTGTCACACCCTTCTCGCTGCTGGTGCCCGTGGTGGGCCTGGTGGCCGCCATGGCCCTGCTGGGTGAACAGCCCAGCGCCCTGCAGTGGGCGGGGACCCTGGCCGTGTTGTTCGGCATGCTGGTCAACCAGAGCGGGGGTTGGTGGGCTGCGAGGCGCTGATGTCGGGCGGCTGCCCCCAAGGGGACAGCGGCATGCAAGTGCGCTACCTAGAATCCTGAGCCATCAGGAGTGCTGCACATGACCTCATCCCCGGAAAATCTCGCCGATGTCAACCTGCTGCAAGCCCTGCGTGAGCATGCGCGCTGGCAGGAGCCCTGCACCTGTGTGGAAGAGGGTGGTGTGCTGATGATGGCGGGGGCGAATGCCTTTCCCGGGGCTTTCCGCAACTGCGTGGTGCGGGTCGATACCTGCGTTCCGGCCGCCGAGGTGCTGCAGCGGGCGCAGGCCTTCTTCGCAGCGCATGGCCGGGGTTACACGCTGCTGGCACGGGCCAGCCGTGACACGGACTTGATCACCGCGCTGCAGGCCGCAGGGATGACGCCGCTGGCGGACAGTCCTTGCATGCTGATCGAGGCGCCGGTGGAAGAACCCAAGCTGCCGGCCGGTACCCGCATCGAACGCATGACGGAGTTGCGCCATGTGCAGGACGCCGTGGCCATCAACGCCGAGGCCTACGAGGCGCTCAAGCTGCCGGCGACTGAGACGCGGGTGTTCTTCGGGCGACCGCAGGACGTGCTGTCGCCCAGGATGGTGGGTTATGTGGCTTACCGGGATGGCGTACCGCTGTCCACGGCGCTCACGCTGCTCAGCGGCGAGGGCGCCGGGGTGTACTGGGTGGGCACGGCCACCACAGCGCGGCGTTCGGGTCTGGGGGAGTTGTGCACGCGGCTGGCGACCAACGCCGGTTTCGCCGCCGGCGCGCGGGTGGTGACGCTGCAGGCCAGCCCGTTCGGCGAACCGATCTACCAGCGGCTCGGTTACCGGACCTACGACCGGCAGTTGCGCTTCCGCTTCCCGGCGCCAGTCAGCGCCGGGGGCTGATCAACCGGCCAGCGCGGCCTTGACGGCGGCGGAGACCTGGCCCATCTCGGCCTTGCCGGCCAGGCGGGTCTTGACCACGCCCATGACCTTGCCCATGTCGCCCGGACCCTTGGCGCCCAGTTCGGCGACGATGGCTTTCACTGCGGCCAGTACTTCGTCAGCGGAGAGACGCTGGGGCAGATAGGCTTCCAGGACCTTGATCTCGGCGCTTTCCTTGTCGGCCAGGTCCTGGCGCGCGGCCTGCAGGTAGGCGGCCACCGAGTCCTTGCGCTGCTTGATCAGCTTGTCGATGATGCTGACGACATTGGCGTCATCGAGCGTGATGCGCTCGTCCACTTCCTTCTGCTTCATGGCGGCCAGCAGCAGGCGGATGGTGCCCAGGCGCTCGCTGTCCTTGGCGCGCATGGCGGCCTTCATGTCTTCGGTGATCTGGTCTTTGAGGGACATTCTTTTCTCCAGAAAAAACAAAACCCGCGCCTGGCGTCCCGAGCGCGGGTTGTTTGATGCGCAGTGAGGTCGGGGACCCCAGGACGATCAGTACAGCTTCTTGGGCAGCTGCATCGAGCGGATGCGCTTGTAGTTGCGCTTGACGGCGGCTGCCTTCTTGCGCTTGCGCTCGGACGTCGGCTTTTCGTAGAACTCGCGGGCGCGCAGGTCGGTCAGCAGGCCCAGTTT
>JBEIPS010000117.1:0-5407 GCA_040376915.1 Hylemonella sp. | reverse complement strand
CGGTTGAAATCGACCATGGCGACCTTGCAGCCATCTTCGAGCAGCACACGTGTGGCGGCCAGGCCCATGGTGCCGGCCGCACCGGTGACCAGGGCCACTTTGCCTTGGAGAACTTTCGCAGTATCAGACATCCAGCACACTCTTCTTTCCAAACAGGCCGCGGGAGCGGAAAGTCACCACGGCAATGAACAACAGGTACATGGACATGAGCGACCAATCGGACGCATAGGCGCCGGTCATGCCCACCACCATGCCGACCATGAGCCCGGCAATCACCGCGCCCCAGAGCGAACCCACACCGCCCAGCACGATGATCAAAAAGGCCGGCACCACGGCGTCCACCCCCACGTGCGGCCGGATGCCCCAGATCGGCGCCATGACCACACCGGCAATGGCCGCCAGGGCCACGCCCAGGCCAAATACAAACAGACGCAGGCGCGACAGGTTGATGCCCAGGGCACGCACCATCTCGCTGTCATGGGCGCCAGCCTTGATGATGGCGCCGAACGGTGTCTTCTGCAGGAACACCCACAGCAGCAGGATCATCACGATGGCAAAGCCGCTGGCAAACAGCCGGTAGTTGGAGTACAGGATGTCTCCCACCATGAAGGCGCCCGAGATGGCGGGGGGCAGCAGCAATTGCTTCTCGGAAGAACCCCAGGCCAGGCGTATGCCTTCTTCAATCACCAGGGCCGCGCCAAAGGTCAGCAGCAGACCGTAGAGCGGGTCGCGCCCATAGGTGCGGCGCATGCACAACTCCAGCAGCATGCCGAACAGCCCGACAAACACCGGCGCCAGCAGCAACGCCAGCCCGTAGCGCGTTTCTATGCTCAGCGCCATGTACCAGGCCTGCAGCTCGGGAAACATGCCGAGCTGGGGCGCCATGATGAACAGTGCGAAATACATGCCCAGCGCAAACAGGGAACCGTGCGCGAGGTTGATGGTTTCCATCACCCCCACGATCAGCATGAAACCCAGCGCAATCAGCGCAAAGAGCAGGCCCAGCGATATGCCGTTGGCCAGATGCGGAATTAATTGAACCAGCGTATCCATGGAAATATTGCGCTATGAACGGCATTGGAACACCCCGGTGTACAGAGCATCAGGGGCGCTCTGTACACCGGGGAAGGCGGCAAACATGCCCTGGCAGGTTCAGACTTCGTAGGTCGGCGTGGCTTCGTAGCTTTCCAGCTTGCAGGCGCCCTGGGCATTCATGTCCTGCACGTCCTTGGGGTCGGACTGGGTCAGGATCCTGTAGATGTCGTCCTTCTCGGCGGGCTGCTCGTTGTAGCTCGCCATGTAGATGGTCTGCTGACACTGGTGGGTGACCGGGTCCATCCATGCATCAAAGTGCTGCAGGCGATCCGCTGCGGCCATCCTGCGGCCTTCAAGTCTCTTGATCACGGCGATGTTGTTGGTGGTGCCGGCTTCTTCCACGCAGCGCAGCAACTCACGGGTCGCCATGTAGCCGTTGTGGTACACATTGCCAGGCACACGAATGGCCATGCCCGGGTACTGCTTCTGGTAGGCCGCCACAAACTCCTTCACACCGGGCAGCGCCAGGCGCCAGTACCAGGTGGTACCAAACACGCCGAAGATCTGTTCCGGGCCCAGGCCATACACATCGGGCCAGTCCTGCTGGTTGTTGATCCAGGCCATGGTCTGGTTCATCTTGAGTTGCACGACCTGTTGGCGCAGGGCCTTGATGTCGTCCCCGCCCACGGCGGTGGCCACGACCTGGGGCTTGAGTTGCTGCAGCTTGAGCAGATAGGCCGAGAAGTCGCGTGTGTTCTGCGGCACCAGCAGTTCTTCCACGATCTTGCCGCCGTTGGCTTCGACGATGGCGCGGGTGGCCTTGGAGGTGGTGTGACCCCAGACGTAGTCATTGGTCAGCAGCACCCAGTTCTTGCCGTTGGCGCGGATGGCATTGCGCACCGTGGCATTGGAAAAATTGGTGCCATTGCCGTCCCAGACAAACTTGGTGCGATGGCAGTCCTTGCCGGCTTCGGTGGGTGAGCTGGAGTTGGTGTTCAGGAAAATCGTGCCGTACTTCTGCGCGACCTGCGAGATGGCGTTGGACACACCCGAGTGCACCGCGCCGATCAGGAAAGCCGCCTCGTTGCGGGTGATCATGCGTTCGGCCACGCGGGAGCCGGTGGCCGGTGTGGTCTCGGTGTCGATGTGGATGGCTTCGATGCGGCGGCCCAGTACGCCGCCCTTGTCGTTGAATTCCTTGATGGCCATCATCGCGCCCAGGCGCTCTTCGCCACCGGAGGCTGCGTACAGGCCCGATGCGTCCATGGTCAGGCCTATCGTCAGAGGCTTCTTCTGTGCGGCCTGGGCCCACACGGTGTTGTGTTTCCACGGGCCCATGAAGGGCGCGGCGCCATACAGGCCGGCACCCACCAGCGCCAGGCTGGAGTGCTTGAGCAGCGACCGGCGTGTAGCCGATACCTTCCCGGTTGGGGTGTCGTTGGTGGTTTTGTTGTCAGAGTCGTTCATGCTTGTCTCCTCGGTGGTTTGGGGGGGATAGAACGGTTAACGGGGAACGATCTTGACGTCGTTTAATTTCTCTTGTGCTTCGAACAGGGAGGCGATCAGCTTGGCGCCAAAACCGGCGTTGCTGGCCTGGATCAGGCTTTGGTGGGTGGCCTCGCCCATCAGGCTGGCCACAGGCAGCATCTCGGCCAGATGGGTGTAGTAGCGCAAGTCCTTCTGGGCATTGGAGATGCCGAACTTGAAGCCGGTGACATCGCCTTCCTTGAGGGTCTTGGTGGCCATCATCTGGAAGATGCCGCAGTTCACACCGCCGGCGGTGACCACGTCGTACAGGCGGTTCAGGTCCAGCCCGCTCTTGGCGGCGACGGCAAAGGCTTCGGCAATGGCGGCTGCAAAACTCATGGCCATCATGTTGTTGACGAGCTTGAGCACATGGCCGTGCCCGGGGGGTCCCACGTGGAAGATGTTTTCGCAGAAGGCCTTGAACACGGGCTCCAGGGTTTTGAAGTCTTCAGGGTCGGCGCCCACCATGGTGTTGAGGCGGCCTTCCTCAGCTTCCTTGGGTGTACGCGCCAGCGGGGCGTCGATGAGTTTGATGCCCTTGGCGGCCAGGTCCTTGCGGATGCGTGTGCTCGACGAGGGTTCTGCGGTGGAGGTGTCCACCACGATCAGGCCGCTGCGTCCGCTCTCCAGCAGCCCTTGGGGGCCATAGACGATCTGCTCCACCTGGGGCGAACCGGTCACGCAGATAAAAACAATGTCAGAGGCCAGTGCGCACTCGGCATTCGTCTTGGCTTCCTTCGCGCCTGCGGCGATCAGGTCGGCCAGGTTGTCACGGTTGCGGTTGACCTTGAAAGTCAGCGGGTAGCCTTTGGCCAGCAGGTTCTTGGCCATGCCGTGGCCCATCATGCCGATGCCGATGAATCCGATTTTGTGTGTCATGGTGTTCCTCAGGGTTTTCAAACAGGGGTTGCCGTGGCTTTGGCGGCTTGGGTGGCGCGCGCCGCATCCCACAGCGAGATCAGGCGGGCATAACGCTCGGCGATGTCCTGCACGACATCGGCATCGCTCATCCGGCCGGAGAACCAGGCCGTGGCAGCATCGGCGAAGATGGATCGGCCCACGGCAAAGCCGCGGCAGATGGCATGGGGCGCTGCGACATGGAAGCTGCGCTCCAGCTTGTCTTCACTGGCCTCCAGACCCAGGATCAGCACACCGCGGCAATGCGGGTCGTGGCGTGTGATGACCTCGGTGATACCTTCCCATTCCTGTGCGGTGGCAGCGGGTGGCAACTTCCACCAGTCGGGAAAGATCCCGGCGCGGTAGATCTGCTCCAGCGCCTCGGCCAGCGTGCTGCTGTCCGAGGGCATGTCGCGCGGCGGAATGACTTCGATCAGGAACTCGTGGAAGGTGTCCACGCTGGCCTTCTGCAATTCGGCCAGGCGCTGCAACTGGACTTCGCGCAGCGCCAATGCGTCATGCGGGTGGTAACTCACCAGGCACTTGGCGACATGCTCACCGGGCCAGGTGCGCATGGCGGTGGCCAGGTGCGCGCCGGCCTCGAACTGCAGCGGGCGGGAACCTGGCAGTTCCACAGGGCGTGCCACCCACCAGCCTTTGCCGGTCATGGGCGGGAACACGTCTTCGCCAAAGCGACCGTCCACAATGATGCCCACGCCCGAGCGTTGGCCCGCGCCCTGGCGTGCGCCCTGGGCAATCAACTTCTTGAAGGTGTGGATGCGTGCATGGCTTGCGCCGTGGCGGTCGGCCAGCTCTTCCAGCTGCATGCGGTGGTCAAACGCGAGGATGACCAGCTCTTCCCAGCGCCGCGTGCGGGTGCTGACGCGGTGCAGGTGTTCCAGTGGTGCGTCTTCACGCAGACGCCGGGTGCCGGAGCCGTGCAGCAGGAAATACTGCAGTTCCTCCCAGCTGGCCATGGCCGGTGCGCAGCCGTGACGCGAGACCACCAGCGCGCCGCAGGCGTTGGCATAGGCGCAGCAACGCGTCAGCGGCTCCTTGCGGATCCAGCCACGCAAAAAGCCCGCCATGAAGGCGTCGCCCGCGCCGAGCACGTTGTACACATCCACGGGAAAGCCGGGACCCTTGAGCCCTAGCTCGAGCTCATCTGGTATCGCAGCTTCGAACACCACGCAACCCATGGGACCACGTTTGACCACCAGCGTGGCCCTGCTGAGTTCACGCAGACGGCGCAGCGCGGCCAGGGTGTCGGTGCTGCCGCCGGCGATATGGATTTCTTCTTCCGTACCGACCACCAGGTCACACTGGCCGATGACGGTTTGCAGATGGGCGCTGACTTCGGCGGAGGGCACAAAACGTTGTTCGCCCAGTCCGGGGCTGGTCAGGCCCCATAGCACGGGGCGGTAGTCTATGTCCAGCACCACACGCGTGCCGGCAGCCTGGGCCAGCGTGATGGCCTTGCGGCAACTGGCATAAGTGCCCGGCTGCGACAGATGGGTTCCGGAGAGCAGCAGGGCCTGGCTGGACGCGATGAATGAGGCGTCGAAATCATCCTCGCTGATGGCCATGTCGGCACAGTTGTCGCGGTAGAAGATCAAGGGGAAGGTGTCGCGGTCCTGGATGCCCAGGAACACCAGCCCGGTCAGGCGTTTGGGGTCGGTGCTGACGTGGCTCACGTCCACGCCTTCAGCCTGCAACGTTTCGCGGACAAAACGGCCGTTGTGCTCGTCCCCCACCCGGGTCAGCATGGCAGGTTTCAGGCCCAGGCGTGCCATGCCCACGGCTGTGTTGGCGGGTGAGCCCCCCATGTACTTGGTGAAGGTGAGCATGTCTTCCAGGCGCCCCCCGGTCTGCTCGCCATACAGATCGACCGCGGCGCGGCCCATGCAAATCACATCCAGCGGTCGACTCATGGTGTTCCCTTACGGCG
>JBEIPS010000095.1:0-7952 GCA_040376915.1 Hylemonella sp. | reverse complement strand
GCTCGCTGCGGACACCCAGCCTATGCGGATGCTGCCTTCACACAACAGTTCGGGCTCGCCGCCCGTCTTGCGCCAGGCCTGCTGCGCGATTGTGAGGGATGCGCGACCACTTTCCTGCAGCCGGGCTGTAACCAATAGTTCATCGTCCAGCCGCGCCGGGCGGTGGTATTTGAGCGTGGTCTCGCTGACCACGAACATGCCACCGGTCTGCTCGCGCAGGGCCTGCTGGCCGATGCCGAGCGAACGCAGCCATTCGGTGCGGGCCCGCTCGAAGAACTTGAGGTAGTTGGCATAGAACACGATGCCGCCGGCATCGGTGTCTTCCCAGTAGACGCGGATCGGCAGTTCGTAGGTCATGCTGTGTTTATCGCAGGAGTTTGCCTAGGCGCTCCACCGCGGCCTGCAGCTGGGGCAGGCTGCTGGCGGTCGAGAAGCGGATGTACTTGTGCGTCTCGGCTGTGCCGAAGTCGCGCCCCGGTGTGATGGCCACATGGGCCTGCTGCATCAACGCGAAGCTCAGGTCCCAGCTGTCTTTGACGCCCAGCTTTCGGCAGGCGGCGCTGCAGTCAGCCCAGGCGTAGAAGGCGCCGTCGGGCATCACCGGCACCTTCAGGCCGAGTTCGTTCAGGGCCGGGATGAAGAAGTCGCGCCGGGCCTTGAACTCGGCGCGGCGGCGTTCGTATTCGGCCAGGCTCTCGGCTTCGAAGCAGGCCAGGGCCGCGTGCTGGGCGATGGTGCTGGGGCAGATATAGAGGTTCTGGGCCAGGCGCTCGACCACGGGCACCAGCTCTTCGGGTAGCACCAGCCAGCCCAGGCGCCAGCCGGTCATGCTGAAGTATTTGCTGAAGCTGTTGATCGAGATGATGTTCTCGTCGAGGGCCAGCGCGCTGTGGCCGTAGCGTTCCTCGTAGCTCAGGCCCAGGTAGATCTCGTCCACCAGGGTGATGCCATCGTGTGCCTTCACCACCTCGTGGATGCGGCGCAGCTCGACCGGGTCGATGGAGGTGCCCGTGGGGTTGGAGGGCGAGGCCAGCAGCACCCCGCGGGTCTTGGGGCCCCAGGCCGCGCGCACCTGCTCGGCGCTGAGCTGGAAACGCTCTGCGGGGCCGGTGGGGATGAGCCGGGCCGTGCCCTCGGCGGCGCTGACGAAATGCCGGTTGCAGGGGTAGCTCGGGTCGGGCATGAGGATCTCATCCCCCGCCTCGATCAGGGCCAGGCAGGCCAGCTGCAGGGCGGCCGAGGCGCCGGCGGTGACGACGATGCGGCGGGCCGGCACGTCCAGACCGTGGCGCTGTGCGTACCAGGCACTGATGCGCTCGCGCAGGGCGGGCAGGCCGGTGGCGTCGGTGTACTGGCTGCGACCGGCGCGCACGGCACGTTCGGCGGCCTCCTGCACCAGGGGCGGGGCGGTGAAGTCCGGCTCGCCGATGTTGAGGAAGATCATGGGCGCGCTGCCCTGCGCGGCGTCGCGCGCCAGGGCCGAGGCGGCCTTGGCCACCTCCATGACGTAGAAGGGTTCGATCTTCTGCGCGCGGCTTGCGATTCTCATGCGCTGCGCGTCAGCTCTTGGCCGGCTGGGCCTTGCCACTGGCGCGGTCGGCCGCGACCTCGCCCGCGCGCAGCGCAGGCGCCAGGCCGTTGAGCACGCCGTTGACGTACTTGTGGCCATCGGTGCCACCAAAGGATTTGGCCAGTTCGATGCATTCGTTGAGGATCACGCGCCAGGGCACGTCCAGGCAGTGCTGCATTTCATAGGCGCCGATCCACATGACGGCGTGCTCGATGGGCGAGAGTTCGGCCAGCTTGCGGTCCAGCAGCGGGGTGATCAGGCGGTCCAGCTCGGCGGCCTGTTCGACGCAGCCGTGCAGCAGGGCGTCGTAATGGGCGGCGTCGGCCTTGGAGAAGCCGGAGAGGTCGCGTGTGAAGGTGTCGATGTCGGTGGGTTCGTTGCGGCCGACCAGGTGCTGGTACAGGGCCTGCAGCGCGAACTCACGCGAGCGGCTGCGGCCGGACTTGGCGGCCGATTTGCGCGGGGCGGCGGCGGTGCTCATGCGATGTCTTCCATCAGATTGGCCATTTCCACGGCCACGCGGGCGGCGTCGCGGCCCTTGTCGGTCTGGCGGGCGATGGCCTGGTCCATGTTCTCCACGGTCAGGATGGCGTTGGCAATCGGGAGCTGGTAGTCCAGCGCGACGCGGGTGACGCCGGCGCCGGATTCGTTGGCCACCAGTTCGAAGTGGTAGGTTTCGCCGCGGATGATGCAGCCCAGGGCGATCAGTGCGTCGTAGCTGTTCTTCTCGGCCAGGGCCTGCAGGGCCAGCGGCACTTCCAGCGCGCCGGGCACCATGACGTGGTCGATGTTCTTGGTCAGCACCCCGAGTGCGGCCAGCTCGGCGCGGCAGGCCAGGGCCAGGGCGTTGGTGACGCTTTCGTTGAAGCGGGCCTGCACGATGCCGATGGACAGTTTGCGGCCGTCCAGTTTCGCATCGGTGGGTTCGAGAGTGCCTTTGTCAGCGCCAAACATGGTGGTTTCCTTTGCCTTGATCTTTATTTCTGGGTGTAGCCGGTGACTTCGAGGCCGTAGCCGACCATGCTGGGCAGGCGGCGCGGGTTGCCCATGAGGTTCATCTTGTGCACGCCGCAGTCGCGCAGGATCTGCGCGCCCACGCCGTAGGTGCGCAGGTCCATGCGGCCGCGCTCGGGGGCCTGGCTGGCGCGCGCGGTGCCTTCGAACTGGGCCAGCAACTGCTCGGCGCTTTCGCCACAGTTGAGCAGCACCACCACGCCCCGGTTTTCGGTCGCGATGCGCGAGAGGCAGGCATCGAGGCTCCAGGAGTGCATGGCGCGGCCGACTTCCAGCGCGTCCAGCACCGAAAGCGGCTCGTGCACGCGGGCCAGCACCGTGTCTTGCGCCCCCCACTGGCCGCGCACCAGGGCCAGATGCAGGCCCTGGCTGGGCTTGTCGCGGTAGGCGTGGGCGGTGAAGTCGCCGAAGGCGGTCTTGATGGGGCGGCTGCCGATCTTCTCGATCAGCGATTCGTTGCGGCTGCGGTGTTCGATCAGGTCGGCGATGGTGCCGATCTTGAGACCATGCTCGGCGGCAAAGGCCTGCAGATCAGGCAGGCGGGCCATGGTGCCGTCGTCCTTCATGATCTCGCAGATCACGGCGGCGGGCGAACAACCGGCCATGGCGGACAGGTCGCAACCGGCTTCGGTATGGCCGGCGCGCATGAGCACGCCGCCGTCCACCGCCTGCAAGGGGAAGATGTGGCCGGGTTGTACCAGGTCTTCGGGGCGGGCGTTGGGCGCCACGGCGGCCTGTACGGTGCGGGCGCGGTCGGCGGCCGAGATGCCGGTGGTGACGCCGCTGGCGGCCTCGATGGAGACGGTGAAGGCCGTGCTGTAGACCGTGCCGTTGCGTGCGGCCATGGGCGGCAGGCGCAGGTATTCGCAGCGCTGGCGCGTGAGCGTCAGGCAAATCAGGCCGCGGCCGAAACGGGCCATGAAGTTGATGGCGTCGGCGGTGACGTGGTCGGCTGCCAGCACCAGGTCGCCTTCGTTTTCGCGGTCTTCCTCGTCCACGAGGATGACCATGCGGCCGGCGCGCATCTCGGCAACGATGTCTTCAACGGGCGAGATCGCTACGGGTGCTTTGGGGCTCATGTGCTTGCTTTCTGCGGGGTGGTGCCGGCGGCGAGCATGCGCTCGACGTAACGGGCCACCGTGTCGATTTCGAGATTGACGCCCGAGCCTGCTTGGAGCGTGCCCAGGGAGGTGTTCTGCACCGTGTGCGGGATCAGGTTGATGCTGATCTCGCAGCCGGTAACGTTATCTGCCACGCGGTTGACGGTGAGGCTGACGCCATTGACGGTGATGGAGCCCTTGTAGGCCAGGTACTTTGCCAGTTCGGCCGGGGCCTGGATGCGCAGCTCCCAGCTTTCGCCCACCTGGGCGAAGTGGCTGACCCTGCCCACGCCGTCCACATGGCCGGAGACGATGTGGCCACCGAGGCGGTCACCCGCGCGCAGGGCTTTTTCGAGGTTGACCCGGGCATCCTGGCTGAGGCCCGTGGTCTTGGCCAGGGATTCGGCCGAGATGTCGATGGTGAACTGCTTTTGCGGGAGGTCCAGGCTGGTGACTGTCATGCAGGCGCCGTTGAGGGCGATGCTGTCCCCCAGACCGACGTCGTCCAGGTAGCCGGACGGGCAGGCAATCGCGAGGCGCTTGCCGTGCTGTAAAGAGCTTCCGAGGTCGTGGCTGGCGACGATACGCCCCACGCCGGTGATGATTCCGGTGAACATCCCGCTATTTTCGCAGGGAAACGGTCAGAAACTGTCGCGTCCGGGAATTCTTGCCAGAACGCGCAGATCGGGCCCGACCAGGGCGGTTTCGCGGTATTCCAGGGGAACGGCCTGCGCGAGCTCGCTCAGCGGGCCGATATTCACCATGCCACGGCCGGCACCCAGCAGCTTGGGGGCCAGATAGACCAGGAATTCGTCCACCAGGCCCTCGCGGATAAAGGAGCCGTTGAGCTTGTGGCCGGCTTCCACATGAAGTTCATTGACCTCGCGCACGGCCAGGTCTCGCAGCATGGCGGCCAGATCGACCTTGCCGCCCGGGCCGGGGCAATGGATCACGGTGGCGCCCTTGGCTTCCAGGGCGGACTTCTTCGCCTGGTCCACCACCGCGGCATAGATATAGAGCTGGCGCCCCGGGATGAAGAGCTTGGCGTCCAGCGGCGTGTCCAGCCGGCTGTCCACCACCACCAGATGGGGTTGGCGCGGGGTGTCGACCAGGCGCACGTCGAGCCGGGGATCGTCCTCCAGCACGGTGCCGATGCCGGTCAGCACGGCGCAGGCCCGAGCGCGCCAGGCATGGCCGTCGGCGCGGGCCGGCTCGGACGTGATCCACTGGCTGGCGCCGTTCTCCAGTGCGGTCTGGCCGTCCAGCGAGGCGGCGACCTTCATGCGCACCCAGGGGGTCTTGCGCACCATGCGGCTGAAGAAGCCTATATTGAGTTCGCGTGATTCGGCCGCGCCCGGGCCGGTCTCGACCGCGATGCCTGCGGCGCGCAGGCGGGCAAAGCCCTGGCCGGCCACCTTGGGGTTGGGATCCTGCAGCGAGGCGACGACCTTGCCTATGCCTGCTGCCACCAGCGCATCGCAACAGGGCCCGGTACGGCCCTGGTGGGCGCAGGGCTCCAGGGTGACGTAGGCGGTGGCACCATTGACCGATAGCCCGCGCGCATCGGCGTCGCGCAGCGCCATGATCTCCGCGTGCGGGCCACCGGCGCGCTGCGTGTGGCCCTGGCCCAGAACCTGACCGTCCGACCCTACGATGACGCAGCCCACGCGGGGGTTGGGCGAGGTCAGGCGCAGGCCTTCGGCGGCCAGGCTCAGGGCCTGGGACATCGCGGGTTCCAGGGATGCGGGGGCAGGGGAGGTCACCATGGGGGAATTATTGGGGCAAAAGCTGGAGCATTCCCGCCATGGCCTGGGATGGCTGATTCAGGGGCTTGCACCGGTGGCGGCACCGTGGCTGATTTCAACTTGCAGGATGCTGTTGACCTTGCGGCCGCGGATTTCTCCCGGGGCAAAACGGGTCGCACTGAAGGCTTCCGCCACGGCGGTGGTGTATTCCTCGGGCAGGTCGGGGCTGTCGACCCGGAAGGAGGTTACCAGGCCCTGCTCGTCGATCCAGAGCGTCAGGACCAGCTTGCCGGCTGTCGTCAGCAGGCTAGCCTCCGGGATGTCCAGGCGGACCTCGGTCAGAGGACGGGGTGCGCGGCTGAGCCGGTCGCTGCCGTAATACTGTTTGGGGTCGATGGGAAGCGGTGCACTGACGGACTGAGGTGGTGGCTGGTCTGCAGCCGTCTTGCCAGCGGCTGGAGGGGGCTGTGAGCTGGCCGACGAGGGCAAGCGGGTGATCAATACCGGCTGGTTGCCGGCCGGGGCGCCGGTTTCCGGCGCGCGCGCAGGGCCAAAGACGGTCGGCAGCAACCAGAGTGCGTGCAAAAGCAGCGAGCACAGCAAGGCGATGCTCAGTCGCTGGCTATCGGGGGGTGCGGACATGGCGGCCGGGGTGATCGGGTAGATGTGTGAAAAAGTAACGCACGAGCATACCGCTCAGGCAGGCCAGCCCGCCGTTTATCGCGCAGGTCTTACAAAGCCCTGTCAGCTGGCTAGGATGAAGTTATCCAAATTCCGCTGATGCCTACCACCATGGGAACTCATATGAAAAAGCAGGCCGGTTTCACGCTCATTGAAGTGCTGATCGTCGTCGCGATCATCGGCATTCTGGCGGCTGTTGCCGTGCCTGGATATAACGACTACGTGATGCGCGGCAAGATCCCTGAGGCAACGTCCGCATTGTCAGTCAAGCGGGTGCAGGTTGAGCAGTGGTTCATGGACAACCGGGCCTATACGGGTGCGCCGGCTTGCGGCAACGACACCAGCAACAAGTATTTTGATATCTCCTGTTCGGTGTTGACGGCGACCACGTATACCCTGCAGGCGACAGGCAAAGGCCAGATGGCCGGCTTCACTTTCACCGTTGATCAGTCCAATGCCAAGACGTCAACCGGACCGGGCGCCTGGGGTACTGGCGCCAACTGCTGGCTGATTCGCAAGGGCGGCGGTTGCTCCTGAGCCAGGTCTTACATCCAGAACAGATTCACCATGGCTCAAGATCGTCCACTGCATCTGCCTGCCCCGGGGTTCGTACTAGGGGGCGAGCAACGAGGCTTCACTCTCATCGAGTTGATGGTGGGTGTTGCCGTCGTCGGCTTGATGCTGCTTTTCATGATTCCCAGCATGTCTGCCTGGATACAGGGCAGCCAGATCCGCAGTGCCACGGAGTCGATCCAGGGTGCCTTGCAACTGGCGCGTGCCGAGGCGGTTCGCCGCAATACCCCGGTGGAAATGGTGCTGACGTCGGTGGCCGGTGGCGGTAATGCAACCGACTGGGTTGTGCGTTGCGTGACCTCGTCGGCCTCCTGCCCGGGTGTGGCGCAGGCCGAGACGTTTATCCAGGCCAAGGTTGCTGGAGAGGGCTCACCCAATGCCACCGTGACTGTGAACCCCGCCATGTCGGCCATCGTTTTCACGGGAACCGGGCGCATCTCCCCGGTTCCGGCAGGCAATATCACGCTCAATGTCGGGCATGTGACGGCCAATACCTGTATCGCGGACGGTGGTGAATATCGCTGTCTGCGTCTGGTGGTGGCGCCGGGTGGTCAGATGCGCATGTGCGATCCCGCGGTCGTGGCGCCCAATCCGCGGGCCTGCTGAGGAATTGAAATGAAGCAGCCAATTCTCCACGCGAACCGGCAGTCCGGTGTCATGCTGATCGAGGCCTTGATCGCCATACTCATTTTTTCGATCGGCGTCCTGGGCATCATCGGGTTGCAGGGAACGGCCGTGAAGGCGTCGACCGATTCCAAGTACCGCAGTGAAGCGGCCTTGCTTGCGAACGAACTGATCGGACAGATGTGGGCCAGCAATCGTACACAGGCCACCTTGCAGGCTGCGTATCTGAGCTCCAATAGCGTCACCTTTGCTGCGGACAAGACGAAAATTTGCCGGGCCAATGGGGGTGTCAATGGCGTCGGTTACGAGCAGTGGGCCTGGCAGGGCAGGGTAGTCGCAACGCCGGGCACTGCGGCAGCTCCTGCAACGGGTACGGTGACGAATCCGCTGACCCTTCCGGGCGCAATGGCCAATCCGCCTACCGTGCTGGTCGAGGCCATCAACACCACCGCGACGCCCACCAGCCGGGTGACCATCGTGATCTGCTGGCAGGCACCTGGCACGAATGAGCTGCACAACTATGTCACCACGGCACAGATCGGGGGCTGACATGAACCAACGCATAAGCCTCAATCGCAAGCGTTCGGCTGGTTTCGGACTGGTCGAGATCATGGTCGCCATGCTGATAGGCATGTTCGGCGTGTT
>JBEIPS010000032.1:0-27300 GCA_040376915.1 Hylemonella sp. | reverse complement strand
CGCCTGATGACATTCAATGTCGCCACGTCTATCACTCCTAATTTCCCCCTGCTTTTAAAACTAGCAGAGTAGGGCCTACGTGGGTCAACTTTGGATGGAAATCACTGTCCTAAATGGGTCAGATTTCGGCGGAATTCAACATAGCTACGTGTTTTCGACTTTAATAACCTGTTTTCGACTTTAATTGCACGGAATACTACGCGACACCCAGAGTGCCCCTGTCATTCGACGGTGACACTCTTGGCCAGGTTTCTGGGTTTGTCCACATCCGTTCCTCGCGCACAAGCCGTGTGATACGCCAGCAGTTGCAGCGGCACCACGTGCAGCAACGGTGACAGCGCACCGTAGTGCTCGGGCATGCGGATCACGTGCAGGCCTTCGCCGCTTTCGATGCGGGTGTCGGCATCGGCCAGCACATAGAGCACGCCGCCGCGCGCGCGCACTTCGTGCAGATTGCTCTTGAGTTTTTCCAGCAGGGCGTCGTTGGGCGCCACCGTCACCACGGGCATGGCGCTGGTCACCAGGGCCAGGGGGCCGTGCTTGAGTTCGCCGGCCGGGTAGGCCTCGGCGTGGATGTAGCTGATTTCCTTGAGCTTGAGCGCGCCTTCCAGGGCGATGGGGTAGTGCAGGCCGCGGCCCAGGAAAAGCGCGTTTTCCATGCGGGCAAAGTCTTCAGCCCAGCTCATCACCTGCGGCTCCAGCGCCAGCACGGCCTGCAGGGCCACGGGCAGGTGGCGCATGGCCTTGAGGTGCTGCGCTTCCTGTTCGTCGCTCAGGTGCCCGCGCACCTGGGCCAGGGCGAGCGTGAGCAGGAAGAGGCCGGCCAGCTGCGTGGTGAAGGCCTTGGTGGATGCCACGCCGATCTCGACACCCGCGCGCGTGATGTAGGCCAGCTTGCACTCGCGCACCATGGCGCTGGTGCCCACATTGCAGATGGTCAGCGTGTGCTGCATGCCCAGGCTTTGCGCATGACGCAGGGCGGCCAGGGTATCGGCCGTCTCGCCGGACTGGGTGATGGTGACCACCAGGGTCCTGGGGTTGGGCACGGAATCGCGGTAGCGGTATTCGCTGGCCACTTCCACCTGCGTGGGGATCTTGGCGATGCTCTCCAGCCAGTACTTGGCCGCGCAGCCGCTGTAGTAGCTGGTGCCGCAGGCCAGGATGAGCACGTTGTCGATGTCCTTGAAGATCCGGTAGGCCCCGTCGCCAAAAAGCTCGGGCACGATGCCTTCCACGCCTTCGAGCGTGTCGGCAATGGCGCGCGGCTGCTCGAAGATCTCCTTCTGCATGTAATGGCGGTAGGGGCCGAGTTCGGCGGCACCGCTGTGCGCCAACACGGTCTTGACGGCGCGCTGCGCGGGTTTGTGGTCACGGCCCACCACCCAGAACTTGCCCAGCTGCAGGTCCACCACGTCGCCCTCTTCGAGGTAGACGATCTGGTCGGTCACACCGGCCAGGGCCATGGCGTCGCTGGCCAGGTAGTGGCTGCCGTCGGCCCCCACACCCAGGATCAGCGGCGAGCCGGCACGCGCGCCCACCACGCGGTGGGGTTCATCCTTGTGGAAGACGGCGATGGCGTAGGCGCCGTGCAGCTGTCTGGTGGCGGCCTTCACGGCCTCGAACAGGTCGCCGTCATAGATGGAGTCGACCAGGTGGGCGATGACCTCGGTGTCGGTCTGGCTGACGAAGACGTAGCCCTTCTTCTGCAGGGCGGCACGCAGTTCGTCATGGTTCTCGATGATGCCGTTGTGCACCAGGGCCACGCGGGCCGCACGTTGCGCCGTATCGGCGCCCGGGCCCTGGCTGAAATGCGGGTGGGCGTTGTGCACGGCAGGGGCGCCGTGCGTGGCCCAGCGGGTGTGGGCGATGCCGGTGTAACCCGTCACCTGGTCCCGCGTCACCTGCTCGGCCAGCTCGGCCACGCGGGAGGTGCTGCGCGCGCGCTGCAGGCCACCGGCCGCATGCACGGCCACGCCGCAGGAGTCATAACCGCGGTACTCCAGCCGCTGCAGGCCCTGCACCAGCACGGGGACGATGTTGTGATTGGAAACGGCGCCGACGATGCCACACATAAGCGTTCACTCCTGAATTCGATGCCGTGATGGTAGAAGGCCTGATGAAAAATATCTGATTGATTTTTTGTGATTAATGAACTTAAATTTCATGAAGCAGATGACAAGACCAATTATTTCAAAAATAATCAACAAATGGAACCAATCACCCTAGACGGCACCGATCTGCTCCTGCTCGACGCCTTGCAGAAAGACGCCGCCCTGAGCAACCAGGACCTGGCCGCGCTGGCGCACATCTCGCCCCCCACCTGCCTGCGCCGCGTCAAACGGCTCAAGGAAGTGGGCCTGATCGAGAAGCAGGTGGCGCTGCTCAGCATGGACAGGCTGGCGCCCCTGCTGGGCCACGGCCTGCAGGCCATCGTGGAAATCACGCTGGAGCGCCAGGGGGAGGAGGCCCAGGCGGCTTTCGAACAGCGCGTGGCCGGCGACGAGGCCGTGCAGCAGTGTTACCGCGTCTCGCCCGGGCCGGACTTCGTGCTGGTCGTGCAGGCGCTGGACATGCCGGACTACCTGGCTCTGGCGCAGCGCCTCTTTACCAGCGACGCCAATGTGCGCAACGTCAAGGCCTTCTTCAGCGTGAAGCGCAGCAAGTTCGGCACGCGTGTGCCGCTCAGGCGGCCCGCAGCAGGGTGAAGCTCACGCGGCAGCCGGCGTCGGGGGCCCCCTCGGCCCGGATGCTGCCGCCATGGCGCTCGACGATCTTGCGCGAAAGGGCCAGGCCCAGTCCCAGGCCCTCGAACTGGCTGCTACCGTGCAGGCGCTGGAAGACGTGGAAGAGCTTGTGCTGGCGCACGGGGTCGAAACCCACGCCGTTGTCCTCCACGGTGTAGGTCACCCAGCCTTCGGGCGCCCGTTCGGCCTGGACGGAAATCTCCGCCACCGCACGATCCCGCGTGAACTTGAGCGCATTCGAGAACAGGTGCGCCAGCAGCTGGCGCAGCAGCGCCGGGTCCCCGAAGAGCACCGGCAGGTCCGGCTGGATGCGCCACTCGATGCGGCGCCCCGCACACAATTCACCCAGCTGGGCCTGCGCCTCGGCGATCAGCGCGCCTGCATCCAGTTCCCGCACCTGCAGCTCGGTGCGGTCCAGCAGGCTCCAGGCCATCAGCCCGTCGATCTGCTGCCCCAGGGTGCGGGAGGCCCCGTGGATGGTCTCCAGGTAGGTGAGCGCCTCGCCCGGCAGCACGGGTCTGGCCTCTTCGCGCAGCAGGGAGGCATAGGACATGATGTGGCGCAGGCTGGCCCGCAGATCGTGCGACACCGCGTAGGCAAAGTCGCCCAGCGCCACCCGGGCCGCATGCAGTTCGATCTGCAGCCGCTCGATCTCCTGCTCGGGCGTGGGCTCGGTCATTGTTTCTTCTTCTCGGGCCGCTTCCAGTTGCTCAGGCTCACCTGCTTGGCCCGTGCCACGGTCAGCGTGCCGGGCGCGGTGTCCTTGGTGATGGTGGAGCCGCCGCCCACGGTGCCGCCGGCGCCGATGGTGACGGGTGCGATCAGCACGCAGTTGCTGCCGATGTGCACGTCGGCCTCGATCACCGTGGTGTGCTTGTTGGCACCGTCGTAGTTGGCCGTGATGCTGCCGGCGCCGTAGTTCACGCGCTCACCCACTTTCGAATCACCGATATAGGCCAGATGGTTGGCCTTGGCCCCCTTGGCCAGGGTGGCCGCCTTGATCTCGACGAAGTTGCCGATGTGCACTTCTTCGCCCAGCTTGGCGCCGGGGCGCAGGCGGGCGTAGGGACCGATCAGGGCGCCGGCCCCCACCTCGATGCGGTCCTTCTCGCTGACGCCACCCTCGATGTGGGTGTAGGGGTGAACCACCGCACCCGCGGCGATGCGCGCGTTGCTGATGCTGCAGTGCGCGCCGATGCGCACGCCCTCGCCCAGCTCCACGCGGCCCGCGAAGATGCAGCCGATGTCGATCTCCACGTCCTGTCCGCAGAGCAGCTCACCGCGCACATCGAAGCGTGCCGGGTCGGCCAGGCGCACGCCCTGCTCCATCAGGCTGCGCGCGGCGCGTTGCTGGTAGGCCCGCTCCAGCTCGGCCAGTTGCAGGGGGCTGTTGATGCCGGCCACCTGCAGCGCATCGTTGATCTTGTGCGCCACCACGGGCACGCCCTGCGCCACGGCGAACTTGACCACGTCGGTCAGGTAGTACTCGCCCTGGGCGTTCTTGTTGTCCAGCCGGCCCAGCCAGGGTTTGAGCAGGCGGGCCGGCACGGCCATGATGCCGCTGTAGATTTCCTGGGTCCGGCGCTGGGCCTCGGTGGCGTCCTTGTGCTCCACGATGGCCAGCACGGTGCCGGCTGCATCCCGCATGATGCGGCCATAACCCGTGGGGTCGTCGAAGGCGATGGTCAGCAGGGCCAGCTTGTCGCCGCCGCAAGCGTCGATCAGCGCGCTCAGCGTGGGGCCTTCGGTCAGCGGCACGTCACCGGAGAGCACGACCACGATGCCGTCGTCCGGCAGGGCGGGCACTGCCTGTTGCACGGCGTGGCCGGTGCCCAGCTGGGGCTCCTGGCGCACGAACTGCAGCAAACCACCGCCCGTGTGCACCACGCCGGCCTCGACCTCGGCCGCGCCGTGGCCGGTGATGACCACCACGCGTCTGGCCTGCAGCCCCACGGCGGTGTCCACCACATGCTGCAACAATGCACGACCGGCCAAACGGTGCAAGACTTTGGGCAACTTGCTTTTCATGCGTGTGCCCTTGCCCGCCGCCATGATGACCACATCCACTGCCTGTCCGTTCTGCTTCATGCGCCTGCCCACTGTGATGTTGAGTTTCCTGCCCCGCATTATCTGCGGGCTGCTGCTGGCCATGTTGGCGGGCTGCAGCGCCGTGCAGACCGGCTACAACAACGCCCCCACCCTGCTCTACTGGTGGCTGGACGGTTATATCGACTTCGAGGACGCCCAGGACCGGCCGGTGCGCGACAGCCTGGAGGCCCTGCACGGCTGGCACCGCCGCCAGGAACTGCCGGCCTACGCCGAGCTGCTGCAGCGTCTGCAACGGCAGGCCCCTGAGGCCGTCACGCCCGGGCAGGTCTGTACCCACCTGGCCCAGGCCCGCATGCACCTGCAGCGCCTGGGCGAACAGAGTGCCGAAGGCCTGGCCCGGCTGGCTCCCACCCTGCAGGCCGAACAGCTGCGCCATCTGGCCCGGCAGTTCGAGAAGCGCAACCAGAAATGGCGCAGTGAATGGCTGGACGGCTCACCCGCAGAGTTGCAGGAGCGTCGCCTGGAGCGTACGGTGGACCGTTACGAGGATTTCTATGGCCGCCTGAGCGAGGCGCAACAGGCGCTGCTGCGCCAGCGCATCGCCGCCTCCAGCTTCGACGCGCGCCTGGCCTGGGCCGAACGCCTGCGGCGCCAGCAGGACACCCTGGGTGTGCTGCAGGAACACCGCAACGGCGACCGCCCTGCCCACGTCAAGGCCGAGATGCTGGCCCTGGTGCAGCGCAGCCTGGAGCCGCCCGAACCGGCTGCGCGCGCGCAGTTCGAGTCCATGCTGCAGGAGGGCTGCCAGACCATCGCCGCCCTGCACAACAGCGCCAGCGCGGCGCAGCGGCGCCGGCTGGCCGAACGGCTGCAGGCTTACGAGGCCGACCTCCAGGCCCTGATCGCCCCGCGCTGAAACGCTGGCCGCTTCAGGGCCGCTCTGCGAGAATGGGCTGAACCCCTTCCGACTGGAGACTCGCCATGCACCGCTTCCTCCCCACCCTGGCACGCGCTGCCCTGCTGACCAGCCTGCTGCTGGCCGGCACGGGCCAGGCGGCTGCGCCGCTGTCCGAGCTCAAGCTCTTCAAATCCACCCCCATGGGCCAGGGCCTGTGGCGCATGGAGCTGGTCTCCAGCAACGATCCGCAGATGAGCATGGGTGCCGCGGCCATGGGCCAGACCGGCCTGTGCATGGACGTGAACAAGCAGATCAGCAAGAACAGCCAGGCGGAAGACCCCAAGTGCACACCCAAGGTCCTGCGCAACACCGACAGCGAAGCCGAGATCGAGGTCAGCTGCAAGGACGGCGCCAGTTCCCGCATGCTCATGACCCGCGAAAGCGACAAGAGCTACCTGATGGACACCACCCTGGACAAGGACGGCAAGCGGCGCACCTTCAAGGTCCGCTACACCCACGCCGGCGCCTGCAAGGGCGACGCCGTGGTGCAGTTCGACAAGAACAGCCCCATGTGCAAGATGGACCCGGCCCGGATGCTGGGCCGCTGCGCCAGCCTGCCCGAGTCGGCACGCGCGCAATGCGAGCAGCAGATCAAGGGCTTGGCCGCGGCCTGCCAGTAGGCGGTCGGCTTAACCTTGTAGCGCGGCCCACATGGCCTGGTCGCGCTCGGCCGTCCAGATGCGCGGGTTCTTGATGCCGCTGGCCTCGTCATAGGCGCGGCTCACGTCGAAGGGCAGGCAATGCTCGTAGATGAAGACATGGCCAAAGACCGGGTCCATGCTCTTGCGCGCGTGGGCCATGGCGGCTTTCAGGTCCATGCCCTGCGCGACGGCTTCCTTGCCCGCCTTGTAGAGGGTCTCGACCCAGCGCTTCGTGTAGTCCAGCGCCTTGTTGACATTGGCGTTGCCTTTCATGGCTTCGCCGCGGCCGGGCACGATGTACTCCGCCTTGAGGGCACGCAGGGCTTCCAGTGTCGTCGGCCATTCGGCCAGTTGTGCGTCACCCGTGTAGACGCCGGCCTCGTACTCGACCAGGTCGCCCGAATACAGCACTTTTTCCTCTTCCACCCAGGCGATGGTGTCGCCGCGCGTGTGGCCGGGGCCGGGGCTCCAGATCTGCACCACCACGCCGCCCAGGTTGATGGACAGCTTGCCCGGCACCTCGCCTTTCACGGGGTTGCCGCCGCCGATCACCATCGTGGGCCAGGTCAGGCCGGGCACGGTCTCGGCGTTGCGGAACAGGCGCGGGAAACGCTCCATCTCGCTTTTCATGTCCTGCGCGCCGCGCTCGCGTATCAGCTCCAGCGTGCCCTGGCTGGCAATGATCTCGGTGGCGCCCTCGGCCGCATAGGCATAGGCACCCAGCACGCGCACCGCGTGGTAGTGCGTGAGCAGCACGTACTTGATGGGCAGGTCGCTGACGGTGCGGATCCTGGCGATCAGGTCGCGTGCCATGGCCGGGGTGGCGGTGGCGTCGCTGACCATGATGAAACGCTCGCCGATGATGACACCCGAGTTCGGATCGCCCTCGGTGGTGTAGGCCCAGCAGTGCGCGCTGAGCTGCTCAAACGTGGTCTTCTTGTCGGTCAGGTCCGCTTGCGAGGCGAAAGCTTTGCTCATGGCAGCTCCGGTTCAGTTCTGTGATGGAGCCACGATTTTACGTAGGTGCAATCGATTACGGATACCGTAATCACCCCAGACCCGGCACCGGCCACACCACGCCGTTGTCGTTGAGGATGGCCTCCAGCGGGATGTCGTGCGGCTCGGGCTCGAAATCGTCCAGATAACCTTGTGTGAAGCCCAGGCCCACGGTGTAGGGCTTGGGCTGCAGCGTGGCCAGGGTACGGTCGTAGAAGCCGCCACCGTAGCCCAGGCGGTAGCCACCGGCCCCGTAGCCCACACAGGGCACAAAAAGCAGCGTGGGCACGATGACCTCGGTGTCCTTGGGCTTGGGAATGCCGTAGGCGTCCTCCTCCATCGGGCAACCGGGGTACCAGGCGTGGAAGGTCAGGGTCTTGTGCACCTTGTCGATCACAGGCAGGCCGATGCGCCGCGGCTGCGGGTTGTCCAGCAGCTCGCCGTCCTCTTTCCAGCGGTGCAGGGCCGGCAGGGGGTCGAATTCACCCTTGATGGGCCAGTAGGCACCGATCACAAGGTCACTGCGCCCCACGAGCCAGATGCGCATGACCTGTTGCAAAAGCGCCGCACGCTGTAGGCGATCGGGCAGGTTCAAACGTTCAGTAATGAGCCGCTGGCGCAGGTTTTTCTTCTCTTGCGCCCTTTTTTCCTCGGATGTGTCCATAATTTCCACATGCAGTTTCAAGTCATTCTGACAGCTATCGCTTTGGCACTGGGCCTGGCCCTGCCCGCGACAGCTGCGTCGAGCAAAGTCAAGCCCCGCGCCAAGCCCGATCAGGACGCGCTGATCACCGACATGGCCGAAGCCTACAAGAAGCCCGACAACCGGCGCCTGGCGGCCCTGCTGCCGCAGGTCCAGGGGCATGTGCTGGAACCCTGGGCCGCCTACTGGGAGCTCAGCGCCCGCCTGGAAGACGCCAAGCCGGCCGAGATCGAGGGTTTCCTGAGCCGCTACGCCGGCACCTACCAGGAAGACCGCCTGCGCAACGACTGGCTGCTGCTGCTGGGCAAGCGCAAGGACTGGGCCCGGTTCACCGCCGAGCACCCCCGCTACCGCATGAACGACGACGCCGAGGTGCGCTGCCATGCCCTGCACGCCGCCTACGTCACCAGCAACGAAGACGTGGCCGCCCAGGTGCAGGAACTCTGGCTCTCGCAGCGCGACCCCGACGACGGCTGTGCCGCCGCCGCCGAACGCCTGATCAAGGACGACAAGCTCGACGCCATGGTGGCCTGGCGCCGCGCCCGCCTGGGTTTCGAATTCGACAAGCCGCGCATCGCCCAGCAGGCCATCGGCCTGCTCAACCTTGACTGGGCCAACGGCCTCAACAACCTCTACGCCAACCCCAAACGCTACCTGGACGAGAAGCTCACGGCCTTCCGCCCCAAGACCCGCGAATGGGTGACCCTGGCCATGATCCGCCTGGCCTCCAGCGACCCCGAGGCCGCCGCCGAGGAAGTGAGCAAGCTGCGCTGGCGCGCCCAGCTCACGCAGGAGGAACGCAGCTGGGTCTGGGGCGTGATCGGCAAGCGCGCCGCGCGCACCCTGTCGGACAAGGCCCTGGGCTACTACGCCAACGGGCAACCCATGCACATGCACAGCGACCAGCTGGCGTGGAAGGTGCGCGCGGCCCTGCGCGCCAACGACTGGCAGCAGGTGCTTGACGGCATCGCCGCCCTGAGCGAGACACAGCTGCGCGACCCGACCTGGATCTACTGGCGCGCCCGTGCCCTGCTGGCCCTGCAGGCGCCCAATGCCGAGCTGCGTGCCCGCACCCTGCTGCAGTCCGTCGCCTCGCCGCGCGGTTTCTACGAGCAGCTGGCCATGGAAGAGCTGGGCCAGCGCATCAGTGCGCCCGCTGCACCGGCACCCTTGAACGAGGAAGAGTTGCAGGCCGCCCGCGACAACGAAGGCCTCAAGCGCGCGCTGCACGCCATCGAGATCGGCCTGCGCACCGAGGGCGTGCGCGAATGGAACTACAGCACCAACCTGCACCAGCGCGGCGGCATGAACGACCGCGAGTTGCTGGCCGCGGCCGCCCTGGCCTGCGGGCAGCACGTCTGGGACCGCTGCATCAACGCCAGCGAACGCACGCGCACGCTGATCGACGTCTCGCAGCGTTTCCCCACGCCCTACAAACAGGAAGTGCAGCAGCGCGCGGAACTCACAGGCCTGGAGCCGGCCTTCGTCTACGGCCTGATCCGCCAGGAGAGCCGCTTCATCCTGGACGCCAGGTCCGGCGTGGGCGCGGCCGGCCTCATGCAGGTCATGCCGGCCACCGCGCGCTGGACGGCGCGGCGCATCGGCATGAACAATTTCAAGCCCAAGCAGATCACCGAACGCGACACGAACATCGCCATCGGCACCGGTTACCTCAAGCTGGTCCTGGACGCCTTCGACGGCTCCATGCCCCTGGCTGCGGCGGCCTACAACGCCGGCCCCAGCCGCTCCAAGGTCTGGCGCGGCCAGAACGGCGACCCGGTGCTCGAAGCCGCCATCTGGACCGAGAACATCCCCTTCGGCGAAACCCGCGACTACGTTAAGAAGGTGCTGTCCAACACCGTCAACTACGCCGCCGTGCTCAGCGGTGAGCCCCAGTCGCTCAAGGCCCGCCTGGGTTTTGTCGGCCCGCTGGGCATGGACAAGCCCGAACCCGCCGAAGAACTGCCATGAGCCCTTACGGCCGCTCCGATGGGATCGTCCTGGAGCGCTTGGCGCGCAGGATTTCCGAATGAAGCGTGTACTGCTGCTGGGTGGCACGGGTTTCGTCGGCCGCCATATCTGCGAGCGCCTGGCCCGCCTGGGCTGGGCCATGACGGTGCCCACGCGCCGCGCATCCAGCGCCAGCGCCGTACAGCACCTGCCCGGCCTCACCGTGCTGCAGGCCGATGTGCACGACGAGACCACCCTGCGCGGCCTGCTGGCCGGCCACGACGCCGTCATCAACCTGGTGGCCATCCTGCACGGCGATGAGGCCGCCTTCCAGCGCACCCATGTCGAGCTGCCGCAAAAGCTGGCCCGCGCCTGCCTGGGCACCGGCGTGCAACGCGTGGTGCACATCGGCGCCCTGGGCGCCGAGCCGGCCGCCGCCGACACCGCTCCCTCGCGCTATCTGCGCAGCAAGTCGCGCGGCGAAGCGGCCCTGCAGGCCGCGGCCGCACAGGGCCTGCTGCTCACCGTCTTGCGCCCCAGCGTGATCTTCGGCGCCGACGACCGTTTCCTCAATCTCTTCGCCGCCCTGCAGCGCGTCTTCCCTGTGATGCCGCTGGCCGGTGCCCAGGCCCGCTTCCAGCCGGTCTGGGTCGAGGACGTGGCCCAGGCCGTGGTGCGAAGCCTGCAGGACACGCACACCATCGGGCGGACTTTTGAGCTCTGCGGCCCGGCCGTCTACACGCTAAAGGAGCTGGTGCAGCTGGCCGGCCGCGCCGCCGGGGTGCCGCGCCCCGTCATCCCCCTGCCCATGGCCATCGGCCGGCTGCAGGCCCTGATGATGGAACTGGCCCCGGGCCAGCCCCTGATGAGCCGGGACAACCTCGATTCGATGAAGGTCGACAACGTGGCCACCGGCCGCGTGCCCGGCCTCGCCGCCCTGGGCATCGCGCCCACCGGGCCGGCCGCGGTGGCCCCGGCTTACCTGGGCAACGGCGACCCGCTGCTGCAGCTGCGCAACCGCTTCCGCCGCCGCTAACCTCACGCTAACATGGCCCTCCAGACAAGGAGAGTCCATGCTCAAGCTCACCATCGGCAACAAGAACTATTCTTCCTGGTCCATGCGGCCCTGGGTGCTGCTGCGCCAGGCCGGCATTCCCTTCGAAGAGGTGCTGGTGCGTTTCGACTCCTTCGACACGGGCTCGCAGTTCAAGCAGACCCTGTCCAGGATCAACCCGGCGGGCAAGGTACCGGTGCTGACGGACGGCGAGCTGGTCATCTGGGACACGCTGGCCATTGCCGAATACCTGGCCGAGTCCTACCCCGAGAAAAAGCTCTGGCCTGCCGACAAGGCGGCGCGGGCCCGTGCGCGCAGCGTCTGCGCCGAGATGCACTCGGGCTTTTCCGCGCTGCGCCAGCACTGCACGCAGAACATCGAAGCCTCCCTGCCCGAGGTGGGTGCGCTGGTCTGGCGTGACCAGCCCGCCGTGCGCGCCGACGTGGCGCGCCTGGTGGCCATGTGGAGCGAGCTGCTCACGCAGCACGGCGGCCCCCTGCTCTTCGGCGGCTTCACCATCGCCGACGCCTATTTCGCGCCGGTCTGCATGCGTCTGAAGACCTACGGCCTGCCCGTGCCGCCGGCCATCGCTGCCTATGTGGACCGTGTCGCCGCCCTGCCGGGCGTAGCGGCCTGGATTGCCGACGCGCGCGCCGAAGCCGACTTCCGCGCCTTCGAGGAACCTTATCGCCTGAAACGCTGAGGCAAGGCGCTAGACTGCGAGCCATGCAGATCTACATGGTGGGTGGCGCAGTGCGCGACGCCCTGCTCGGCTTGGCCGTGAAAGACCACGACTGGGTGGTGGTGGGAACCACCCCCGAGGAGATGGTCGCCCAGGGTTTTGTGCCCGTGGGCAAGGATTTTCCGGTCTTCCTGCACCCCGTGACCAAGGAAGAGCACGCGCTGGCGCGCACGGAGCGCAAGACCGCGCGCGGCTACAAGGGTTTTGCCGTGCACGCCTCGCCCGAGGTCACGCTGGAGGAAGACCTAGCGCGGCGCGACCTGACGGTCAATGCCATCGCCGTGCACAGCAGCCAGTGCCGGCCCGATGGCTCTTTCGATGTCTCACACCTGACCGATCCCTACCACGGACAGCGCGACATCGAGCAGAAGATCCTGCGCCATGTGACGCCCGCTTTCCGCGAAGATCCGGTGCGCATCCTGCGCGTGGCGCGCTTCTCGGCCCGCTTCACCGATTTCACCGTGGCGCCCGGAACGATGGATCTGATGCGGCACATGGTGGAGGACGGCGAGGTGGACCACCTCGTGGCGGAACGCGTCTGGCAGGAATTGAGCCGCGGCCTGATGGGAGACCGGCCCTCGCGCTTTTTCGATGTGCTGCGAGCCTGCGGCGCGCTCAAGCGCCTGCTGCCCGAGGTGGACCGCCTCTGGGGCGTGCCACAGCCCGCGCAGCACCACCCAGAGATCGACACCGGCGTGCACCTGATGATGGTGCTGGACATGGCCGCGCAGCTGAAAGCTCCGCTGGCCGTGCGCTTTGCCTGCCTGGGCCACGACCTGGGCAAAGGCACCACACCAGCGGAAGAACTGCCGCGCCACATCGCCCACGAAGCCCGCAGTGCCCGGCTCTTGAAAGGCCTGTGCGAGCGCCTGCGCGTGCCCGTCGATTGCCACGAGCTGGCCGACGTGGTGGCACGTGAACACGGCAACATCCACCGCAGCGGCACGCTGGGCGCCACTGCCCTGGTGCGCCTGCTGGAGCGTTGTGATGCCATTCGCAAGCCCCAGCGATTTGCCGAAGTGCTGCTGGCGTGTGAATGCGATGCCCGCGGCCGCCTGGGCCTGGAGAATGAAGCCTATCCCCAGGCTGCGCGCCTGCAAGGGGTGCTGGACGCGGTGCTGGCCCTGCCCACGCAGCCCATAGCCGAACACGCCCTGGCCCAGGGCCACAGCGGGCCCAGGGTGGGGGAGCTGATCCACGCCGCCCGCGCCCAGGCCGTGGCCCGCCATCTGGGTCTGGACTCGGAATAACCCAGCAAGCCGCTCGGCTGCTGGGGAAGGCCGGCAAAGGCCTCGCCGCAGGCGCATCATGGGCCCATGCCCGCCCCGCCCCGCAACCCGTTCAACCCGCGTCTGGCCGAGGGCGTGCGCCGTTTCGGCTTCCGCAAATGGTACGAACGTGAGCTGCTTTCCAGCCACGCGCACCTGCTGCTGACACTCCTGTGCACCATCGCCCTGATCGGCATGCTGGAAGTCTTCAAGGGCGGAACGCTGGAGGAAAAGCTGCTGGACGTGCTGCTCTTCATCGCCAGTGGCGCCATCGGCCTGTGGGCGCTGCGCCGTTATCTTTACCTGCTCATGCACGCCGAGGAAGTGGCCAACCAGGCCAACTGCCCCGACTGCGGGGTTTACGCCCGCTTCGACATCCTCAGCGAAGACCGGCGCAGCGGCCAGACCGCAGTGCGCTGCCGCGCCTGCGCACGCGCCTGGGACATCGAGGCCTGATCAGGGCAGGCTGGACTGCACCCAGCGTGCAATATCCGCAGCCGAACGCATGGCACCGGCCTGGCGCGCCACTTCGCGCCCGCCAACAAACAAGGCCAAGGTGGGAATGCTGCGGATGTTGAAGCGTGCGGCCAGTTGCTGCTCGTCCTCGGTATTCACCTTGGCCAGGCGGACCTGCGGCTCCAGCTGCCCCGCCGCCTGCTCAAAGGCCGGCGCCATCATGCGGCAGGGGCCGCACCAGGGCGCCCAGAAGTCCACCAGCACCGGCACTTCGCTGCGGCCGATGTGGCGATCGAAAGCGGCTTCGTCCAGCGCCACCGGCTGGCCGGCGAACAGGGGCTGGTGGCACGACCCGCAATCGGGCGCGCTGCCCAGGTCATCGACCTTGACGCGGTTGGTGGTGTGGCAATGCGGACAGACGATATGGCGTGTTGCGCTCATGGGGAGCCCCTTTCATCCTGCCTAAATAGGGTCAGGGGTACCCGATTCAAGCCCCGCGCAGCCGTTTCCTGCTCAGATGAGCTTGGCCAGGCCCACGGCCACCAGGCTCAGGATGATGGTGGTGGTGAAAGGCAGGTTGAACTCGCGGCCGAAGAGCGTGAAGTTCAGGTCACCCGGCAGGCGGCCGAAGCCGAGCTTCTTGAACCAGGGCGTGACGGCGTTGACCAGCAGCAGGATGATGAAGATGGCGAGCAGCCAGCGGAACATGGGCGCCTTTAGCTTTAAAGAGTGTGGGTGCGGTCACCCGCCGAAAAACCCAGCGCAAGCCAGGGCTCGCCGACACACAGGCCGATGACCTTGAACAGCTCCCCCATCTCGTGCTCCATGACCAGCTTGTGCGCCTGCGCGCGCACCGGCAGTTCGGCCTGTTCCATGAGCTGGGGCAGGCCGCAGTTGAGCAAAAAGCGGCCCTGCGTGGCGTAACCCAGCACGCCCAGGCCGGACGCCTGCGCGGCCAGCGCGATGCCGGTGAAGTTGACGTGGGCCGTGATGTCCTTGAGGCCCACGTCGGCCAGGGGGTCGGTGTCGGCCTGGTGGGCGCGGTGGCACATCACCGTGCCCATATGGCGCTGCGGGTGGTAGTACTCGGCCTCGGGAAAACCGTAGTCGATGAAAAACGCCGCGCCGCGCTGCAGGCGCCCGGCCAGGGTGCGGATATAGGCCTCGGCCTGGAGATGGATCTCGCTCAGGTAATCGTGCGCGCCTTCTATTTCCACGGGCGGGCGCAGCGGGGTGGGACGGTCCTGCCAGACCAGGCGTTGCGAACCCGGCTCCAGGGCCACACCGCGCTCGTGCCAGACGCTGTCGATACGCGCGAGCAGTTGCACGGGCATGGCGTCCAGCACCTCGTTGCCCACCACCACCCCCTGCATGGTCGCGGGCAGTTCGCTGACCCAGCGCACACGCTCGCCGAACTGCTCCAGTGTCTGCTGCTGGCGTGCGCGCAGGGCCCCCGAAAGATCGACGATGGTGTAGCGCCGCACCCGTTCGCCCAGGGCTTCCAGCAGCTGCAGGGCCAGGGCGCCGGAGCCGGCGCCGAACTCCCAGACCTCATCGGTCTGCGTGTGCTGCAGGGCCTGGCCCAGCTGCACCGCCAGCGCCCGGCCGAACAGGGGGGAAAGCTCGGGCGCGGTCACGAAATCGCTGCCCGAACCCGGCATCAGCCCCAGTTTGCGCAGATCGTTGGCGTAATAACCCAGGCCCGGCGTGTACAGGGCCCGGGCCATGAAATCGTCAAAAGCCATCCAGCCGCCAGCCTCCCGCACCGCTTGCACTATGCGGGATAACAGGGTGGTCGTTAAACTGTCGGCTGTTTTCATCTGTCGCCTGATTGTCCTCCATGCCGCACACCTCCCCCACCCGCACGGTCCTTGTGACCGGCTCGGCCAAACGCCTGGGCCGGGAGATCGCGCTTGTGCTGGCAAGGGCCGGCTGGCAAGTGGCCGTCCACTACCGCGGCTCGGAGGACGAGGCCATGCGGACCGTGGCCGATTGCGCGCAACTCGGCGTCACGGCCGCCGCCTTCGATGCGGACCTGGCCGATGAAGCCGCGGCCCGTGCCCTGCTGCCGCGTGTGATCGCGCATTTCGGCCAGGTCGATGCCGTGGTCAACAGCGCAGCCCTGTTCGAACACGACAGCGCGGCTTCCTTCAGCTACGCCGCCATGGAGCGCCACCTGCGCGCCAACGCGGGCGCGGCCATCCTGCTGGCCCAGGCCCTGCACGCCCATGTGCGGGAGCGCGCCGCGGCTGCCAGGGCGCCCCTGCCGCGCGCGGGCGTGGTGGTCAACCTGCTGGACCAGAAGCTGTGGAACCAGAACCCGGACTTCCTGAGCTACACGCTGTCCAAGGCCGCGCTCGAAGCGGCCAACACCATGCTGGCCCTCGCCCTGGCCCCCGATGTGCGGGTGGTGGGCGTGGCCCCCGGCCTCACACTGACCAGCGAGTACCTGAGCCCCGAGAAATTCGAAGCCCTGCACAAGCTCTCGCCGCTGGGCCGCTCGTCCACCCCCGAGGACGTGGCCGGTGCCGTGAAATTCGCGCTGGAAAATTCCTCCATCACCGGCACCACGCTGCTGGTGGACGGCGGCCAGCACCTCCTGCGCTTCGAGCGCGATTTTTCGGTGATGTAGGCAGGAAGCTGCGATGACCAAAGGCACCCAGATCCTCACGCTCACCGGTTTGCGCTTCGACGCCAACCTGGGCATCCTCGCCCATGAGAAAGCCGCGCCGCAGCCCATCCAGGTCGACGCCGAACTCAACCTCGGCCCGCAGCCCCTGCGCCCGCACGACGACGACATCAACCACGTGCTGGACTACCGCAAGGTGCGCCAGATCATCATCGACGAATGCCGCTCCGAGCACATGAACCTGCTCGAAAGCATGATCGGCAAGCTGGCCGACCGCCTGCTGCAGCTGCCCGGCGTGATCGGCGTGCGCGTGAAGATCGTCAAGCTCGAAATTTTCGACGACTGCGAAGTCGCCATCCGCGCCGAAACCGGCATCTGGTGAGCGCGGAACCAAACCATTGAATGGGGGCTCTACCCCCCATGCCGGGCACGAGCCCACGGAGATCATCATGAGTGCAGTCTGGATAGAGAATGAACCGGCCGTCAGCAACGACAAGGCCCTGAAGATCGAGCGCGAAACGCACAAGCTCGAGAAGCGCCTGTGCCGCAACGTCGGCCAGGCCATCATGGACTACAACATGATCGAAGAGGGCGACCGCGTCATGGTCTGCATGTCCGGCGGCAAGGACAGCTACGGCATGCTCGACATCCTGCTCAAGATGCAGCAGCGCGCCCCCATCCGCTTCGAGCTCGTGGCCGTCAACCTGGACCAGAAGCAGCCCGGTTTCCCCGACCACATCCTGCCCGAGTACCTGAAAAACCTGGGCGTGGAATACCACATCGAGACGCAGGACACCTACTCCATCGTCAAGCGCAACATCCCCGAGGGCAAGACCATGTGCAGCCTGTGCAGCCGGCTGCGCCGCGGCATCCTGTATAGCGTGGCGCGCCAGCTCAAGTGCAACAAGCTCGCCCTGGGCCACCACCGCGACGACATGCTGCAGACCTTCTTCCTCAATATGTTCTTCGGCGGCAAGCTCAAGGGCATGCCCCCGAAGCTCACCAGCGACAACGGCGAGTTCGTCGTGATCCGCCCCATGGCCTATGTGGTCGAGAAAGACCTGGTCCGCTGGGCCGAGCACAAAGCTTTCCCCATCATTCCCTGCACACTCTGCGGCAGCCAGGAGAACCTGCAGCGCAAGCAGATCGGCAACCTGCTGCGCGAGTGGGACAAGAAATTCCCCGGTCGCCTGGAAACCATGTTCACCTCCCTGCAGAACGTGGTGCCCTCGCACCTGATGGACGCCAAGCTGCACGACTTCAAGAACCTCAAGGCCACCGGTGTGCCCGACGAGAACGGCGACCTGGCCTTTGACGAAGAGGAACTCCCGGCTGCGCCCGCCCTGCCCGGCGGCGTGCAGGTCGTCACCCTGTGAACCCCATGAAACGCATCCTGATTCTTCTGTCCTTCACGCTGCTGCTGGCCGGCTGCTCGGGTTTGCGCCTGGTCGAATCCCAGGTGCGCACCGCTGCCCCGGCCAACGCCACGGCCATCGAACCCGGCGCGCGTTACCGCTTCGAGCGCCTGCCCTCCCAGACCAACCCGGTGGAAACCGAATCGGTCGAGGCCATCGCCGAAAGCGAACTCAACGAAGTCGGCTTGGTGCATGACGAAGCCGGCGCGCGCTACAGCGTGCAGATCACGACCCGCATGGACAGCTACCAGGTCGACGACTGGGGCCGTCCCTACCAGGGCAGCGGCAGTTCCATCTACATCGGTGGCGGCAATATGGGCATAGGCGTGGGCAGCGTGATCGGCCTGGGCATGGGCATGCGCTTTCCGCCACCCAGCCAGTACCGCCATGAAATCACCCTGCTGATGCGCGACCTGGGCAGCAACCAGGTGGTCTACGAAACCCGCGCCACGCACGAAGGTCCCTGGAACGACCGCTACAACATCATGCGTGCGGTGCTGGCCGCCGCGCTCAAGGATTTTCCCAAGACCCCCGCCGGCTCGCGCCGCGTCAAGGTCGAGATTCCGCGCTGAGGTTTGAAGACCGCCATGGACACCACCCGCATCCTCGCCATCCGCCATGGCGAAACGGCCTGGAACGTGGACACCCGCATCCAGGGCCATCTGGACATCCCGCTCAATGACAAGGGCCGCTGGCAGGCCCAGCGCCTGGCACGGGCCCTGGCCGCGCGCGACGACATCCACGCCATCTACAGCAGCGACCTGCAGCGCGCCCACGCCACCGCCCAGGCCATCGCCGCGGCCACCGGCGCGCCCCTGGCCACGCACAGCGGCCTGCGCGAACGCGGCTTTGGTCTGTTCGAAGGCAAGACCTACGTCGAGATCGAACAGACCTGGCCCGAGGAATCCGAACACTGGCGCAAACGCACCCCGCACTGGTCCCCGCCCCAGGGCGGCGAATCGCTGCTGCAGGTGCGCGAACGCATCACCCACACCCTGCACGAACTGGCCGCGCGCCACCCGGGCCAGCAGATCGTGCTGGTGGCCCACGGCGGTGTGCTGGACCAGCTCTACCGTCTCGCCACCGGCCAGGAACTGCAGGCCCCGCGCACCTGGCAGCTCGGCAACACTGCGGTCAACCGCCTGCTCTGGACACCCGAGGGCCTGTCCCTGGTGGGCTGGGCCGACACCTCCCACCTCGAAGACAACACCCTTGATGAATTCAGCGCCTGATTCCCTGATCGGCCAGAGCGTGGCCGCCATCGACACCCCCGCCCTGGTGGTGGACCTCGACGCCATGGACCGCAATCTGCAGAAGATGGCCGACTACGCCAAGGCCCATGGCCTCAAGCTGCGACCCCACGCCAAGATGCACAAGAGCGCGGCCCTGGGCCTGCGCCAGATGCAGGCCGGTGCGGTGGGCCTGTGTGTGCAGAAGACCTCGGAGGCCGAGGCCCTGGCGGCCGGCGGTGTGCCCAACATCTACATCAGCAACGAAGTCATCGCGTTGCCGAAGCTGCAGCGTGTGGCGGCCCTGGCCCGAAGTCTGCAGGCGCGCGGCGGGCGCCTGGCCATCGCTGTGGACCATCTGCAAGGCATCGAGCACCTGGCCCAGGCCATGGGCGCCGGGCAGGACCTGATAGACGTGTTCATCGAACTCGACGTGGGCCAGAAACGCTGTGGCGTGGCCGAGCCCGCCGACGTGCTGCCGCTGGCGCAGGCCGTCGCACGCCATCCGGCCCTGCGTCTGGCCGGCCTGCAGGCCTACAACGGGCGCGCCCAGCACCTGCGCAGCGTGGCCGAACGCCGCGCCGCGCTGGACGAAGTGATCGCCCGCGTGCGCGAGACGCGCCGCATCGTCGAGGCCGCGGGCCTGAAGCTGCCCCTGGTCACGGGCGCGGGCAGTGGCACCTTCGGCCTGGAAGCCACCAGCGGTGTCTTCGGCGAACTGCAGGCCGGCTCCTACCTCTTCATGGACGCGGACTACGCGCGCAACCAGGCCGACCCGGCCCAGCCCGCTTTCGAGCACGCGCTCTTCGTCAAGAGCCAGGTCATGAGCGTGAGCGCCGGCCATGTGGTGGTGGACGCCGGCCACAAGAGCCACGCCATCGAATCGGGCCTGCCCCGCGTGCACGGCGAGGCGCTGGAAGCCACGGGCTGCAGCGACGAGCACACCACCCTGCGCGCCACATCCTCGGCACCGCTGCCAGCGCTCGGCGCCACCCTGTGGCTCATCCCCGGCCACTGCGACCCCACGGTCAATCTGCATGACTGGATGATCGGCGTGCGCGGCGGCCTGCAAGCCGGCAGCGTGGCCGAACTGATCCGGGTCGACGCGCGCGGCGCGTTGGGCTGATCCCCCCGTAACCGCCATGCCCGCCCTGCACAACCGACTCCTCTGGCTGCTGGGCGGTGCCCTGCTCGCGGCGGCCGGGGCCGTGGCGCTGGCCCGCCTGGAACTGGCCCGCCAGTTCGACGCCTTCGAGACCAATGCCCGCATCGTGCACCGCCTGCTGAGCCAGCGTGTGGTGCAGCACGACGCCATCATGGACACGCTGGCCCTGCTGCAGCCGCCCGCCGATGGTCCCCGTGCCGGTACGCCCGAGCAGCGCCTGCCCGCGCTCTACCCGCAGATCCTTTCGGTACAACGCCGCAACCCGGGCCAGACCTGGGCCGATGCAAAGCTCGTCAACGCCGAAGCCGAATCGCGCCGGCTCAAACGCCCGGCGCTCGGCACGGTGGACTTCACGGCCGGCCGGTACCAACTGCTGATGGCTGCCACGCCGAGCAGCTTTGCCCTCACCCTGGACCTGCGCGCCCTTGCGCCCTGGAACGACTGGCCCATGGAACGCGAACGCAGCCCCGTGCGCGTGGCGCTGGAACATGCAGGGCAGCAGATGGTGCTGCAGCCGGGTGTCAACACCGAAAAAACCTCGGGCTGGTTTTTTGAATTCCGCAAGCAACTGGCCGCCGAGAGCCAGCCCTTTGAAGTCGTAGCCCAGTTGCGTGTGGGCTGGGCGGAGCTGCCCTGGGCCCGTATGCTGCTCTGGACGCTGGCCGTGGCCGCCGTGCTCACGCTGCTGCGCCAGTTCCTGCGCCAGCGTGCCGAACAGCAACGCAGCCAGGCCCTGCTGCGCCTGGGCCAGGTGGCCCGGCTCAACTCCCTGGGTGAACTCGCCGCCGGCATGGCCCATGAACTGAACCAGCCGCTCACGGCCGTGCTGGCCAACACGCAAGCGGCGCAACGCCTGCTGGCCGAAGACCCGCCCGAGCTGGCCACGGCCCGCGGCGCCATGGAACAGGCCAGCGCCCAGGCCCGCCGCGCGGCCGAGGTGCTGGGCCGACTGCGCCGCAGCGTGGAGCGCCCCGACCCCGCGGCGCACATCCAGGCGCTGAGCCTGAACGATGCGGTGCACCGCGCGCTGTATCTGCTGGAGCCTGAATGCCAGCGCCGTGGTGTCACACCCGAGGTGCAGGCCAGTGCCCAGGTGCAGGTGCTGGCCGAGCCCGTGGCGCTGGAGCAGATCGTGCACAACCTGCTGATGAACGCGCTGCAGGCCCTGGAGCAGGTGCCCAGCGGCGAACGCGCCCTCACGCTGAGCCTGCAGCAGCTCAATGGCAAGGGTGAACTGGCCGTGGCCGACAGCGGGCCGGGCATAGACCCCGCCGTGCTGCCGCACATCTTCGAGCCCTTCTACACCACGCGCAAGGACGGCCTGGGCCTGGGGCTCAGCCTGTGCGAGAGCCTGGCCAATGGCATGGGCGGTACCCTGGGCGTCAGCTCGCAGGCGCCACGCGGCACCCGCTTCAGCCTGCAATTGCCCCTGGCAGGCGCATGAACTCCACACCCATGAACGCACCCCAGTCCCCGCTGATCCACCTGATCGACGACGACGCGGCCGTGCGCGAGAGCCTGGCCCTGCTGATCTCCACCGTGGGCCTGCGCGTGCAGACCTGGGAGCGGCCCGACACTTTCCTCGCCGAGTTCGACCGCCAGGGCATAGGCGCCATCGTGCTGGACGTGCGCATGCCCGGCATCAGCGGCCTGCGCGTGCTGGACACACTGATCGCCCAGGGCGTGGACCAGCCCATCCTCATGCTCACGGGCCACGGCACCGTGGAGATGTGCCGCCGCGCCTTCAAGGCCGGGGCCGCCGAGTTCCTGGAAAAACCCGTCAACGACGAACAGCTGCTCGAAGCCCTGCAACAGGCCGTCAGACTACACGTGAAGTCACGCGAACGGCATCAGGCCGACCGCCTGGCGCGTGAGCGTTACGCCCAGCTCTCCGAGCGCGAACGCGAGGTGCTGGGACTCATCGTCGCCGGCCTGACCAACAAGGAGATCGGCCGCGCGCTGGACCTGTCACCACGCACGGTGGAGACCCACCGCGCCCATCTCTTCGCCAAGCTGCAGGCCGAATCCCTGGCTCAGCTGATCCGCGCCTACGCGGCCCTGGTCGAAGCCTCTCCGTAGTTCTACGGAGCCTGGCGCGTAGCCGACCGCATGGCGGCGCGGGCCCCGTTTTCCTACAGTGAGTCCCATGGTTCGGCGGGTGCCGGGCCATCCCCAAAACCCTCACAGGAGCAAGCATGTCCCACTTCGCCAAATCCTCGGTTCTCGTCCTGAGCCTCGTCGCCGGCCTCGCCAGCGCCCAATCTGTGCGCACCGAAAAGAACATGTCGCTGGAACTGGCCAACCAGATCGCCAGCGCCACCGTGGCCGCCTGCAGCGCCGCCGGCTACAACGTGGCCGCCACCGTGGTGGACCGCGCCGGCACCGTGCGCGCCGTGCAGCGCGCCGACAACGCCGGCCCGCACACCCTGGAAGCCAGCCGCCTGAAGGCCTACACGTCGGCCTCGGCCAAGAACACCACCCTGGCCATCATGGAAGCCTCGCAGAAGAACCCCGCTGCCGCCAACCTGGGCAATATCCCAGGTTACCTGCTGCTCGGCGGTGGCGTGCCCGTGAAGGTGGGCAATGAAGTCATTGGCGCCGTGGGCGTGGGCGGTGCGCCCGGCGGCCATCTGGACGAACAGTGCGCCGTGGCCGCGATTGCCAAGGTGCAGGACCAGCTGAAGTAAGCACTACGCATAGCAGAGGAGATCTCCCATGACCACCCTACGTCACGTTCTAGGTGTCTCCCTGCTGGCCCTGGCAGGCCTGGCGACTGTCGCCAGCCTGCCGGCCCTGGCCCAGGTGCCGCCCTCACCGGCCGAAGCTGCGGCTTACTCTGGCCTGCACGCCGCCGCCTGGGCAGGCGACCTGCCGCGCCTGCAGCAGCTCATCTCTGCTGCGAATAAGGCTCAACTCAACGCCCGCGACCCCTACGGCCGCACGCCCTTGCACGTGGCCACCTACGCGCGCCAGCGCGGCGCCATCAAGGCCCTGGCCCAGGCCGGCGCAGACCTGAACCTGCTGGAGAGTGACCGCTACGACGCCGTCACCATCGCCTCCGTCGCGGACGACGAAGAGACCCTGCGCGTTTTGCTGCAGCTCGGCGCCAAAGCCGGCCAGACCACCAGCCGCTACGACGGCACGGCCCTGATAGCGGCCGCCCACCTGGGCCACGACGGTGTGGTGCGCCAGCTCATCGCCGCCGGCGCCCCGCTGGACCATGTGAACAACCTGCACTGGACGGCCGTCATCGAATCGATCGTTCTCGGAGACGGCGGCAAGCGCCACCAGGCCACGCTGCAGGCCCTGATCAAGGCCGGCGCCGATCTGCAGCTGAGCGACCGTCAGGGACAGACACCGCTGACACTGGCACGCAAGCGCGGTTATGGCGTCATGGAAAAGATGCTGCTGGCGGCAGGGGCCAAATAGACCCAGGGATCAAGGTTCTGGTGAGGGGTTGGTTGACACGAGATGGCAAGATGTTCGACTATTTGCGGTTCTGTTCCGATTCAGTCTGCCGCCCCTTGGACCATCTTAAGAGCGTCACGATACAGAAATGGAACCCAATACGTTGGGTCGTTCTTCGTGCCTCGCCGTTCAAAAAACCCCGCCTCAACCAGCTTTTCCGCAAGGCTCTCCGCTCTCGAAGTATTGCACCGCCAGAGTGACGCCAGCGACTCAAGGCTTTGTTGGGTCTTCTCGCCTTCAAGAGCATCCAGATTCGTCTTAAGTGTCGGGTATTCAGCACACAATGTCTGTTGATACCTTGCCAATGAAACTGCGGGTAAGGCGGCACGTAGCGCAAGCTTGTCAAAAATGCGATTGTCTTCAGGCTCCGCATTACCCACTTGATATCGCTTTAACTGCTCATCACGTGTCTCTAATAGCAGGTGAATTAGCTCCCGCGGTGCGGTTCGTTTCGATCCATCAGCCGTGCGAGACATCATCCAATCAAATGTTTCTGGCTGGCGTTTTCCGATATCAACTTGTTCGGGAAATATCTTATAAAAAAACTTCTGCTGGAGCAGGGCATCCGAGAACAATTCTTCGCGATCGCAAGCATAGTGATCGCAAATATTGACGTTCGATGCAATACGTTTCACGATCAAGTTCAGAAGTGACTGCTTATCCCAAACAAGATTCAGGGTCCTTGTGATATGACTTGCCTCTCTAAATCCAGGCCCTACAATCCGCCGCCAAATGTCGTCGCGCAAAAATATCTTCACCTTTATCTGCGACAGCCCGATCATGTCCAGATAAGCTCGAAATAGGGACCGCAACGCATTTGCCTCCAGCTCTGGAGAGTCCAAAAACGCGACATCAAGTCGATCCAGAACCAACCAGCAAGTAATTTTTTGGTCTCGGAAAGCGGTATTAAGCTGCTCCAACAGGGAGTCCAGCGATCTGAATCCTAGCCCCTGCTGCTCGCCGCTAGGCTCGCCCAAGGTAATTTTTCCTTTGAACTCAAGACCAGTATTAGGGTCGGTAATTCCACCCTCAATATGTGGCAAATACTTTCTCAGGTATTCATACGCCGTCTTAAGTCTTGTAAGCAAGTTCACATTTGCAGGAAGCAAATCGCACTTGGTTAGAACATCTATTACCTCAACCGCATTTAGATCAACGGTTTTGGTTACCGTTATTTGATGACGAATGTAGTTAGCGGCAAGGGTTAGGAAGTACAACTTCCATAAACCACGGAAGCCGTCTTCCGAGAGGGCGGGCTCTGTCGTCAGGCCACGAAATGCGGTAGTTCCTCGGGGATTTTCGGCGGCGATGAACATCGTGCGACGCCCCAAGCGCAACTCTTCCTTCTTGCCTACTAGCAACGAGTAAAGCGCACTTTTCCCGGCCCCTTTAGCCCCGAAAATAATGTCAACTTCACCAGAAAGCACCTTCCGCCATTGCTCAGTTTCCACGAAGTAGGTATGCAACATCTCCACTTCATCTTCGGCAATGCGGCTACCGAACTGCGCTGTCGTCAGTAAGTCTTTTCTGTTTGCCATGTTCTCTCCTGATATCTTTTGTGTATTCCGCAAACCAGACATCTCACTTGTCTAGCGGATCGTCTGAGCGAGTGCTATCAGCGATGGTAGCCCAACATGCAGGACGCTGACCCTTGACATGGCGTCAAGCTTGGCGCGACACTCAAGCCTTGCGACAGCTACGCAACTCAAGGACTTTGCTTCATTCCCAGTCCGAGTCCCTTTGGCAACAGGCATGGCATCAGGGTAGACACGCAGTTGTCCAAACGCCACTTTCTCTTAGCATCGTCGCCATGAGCCCCAGCCAGATCATCGTCCTCGCCACCCCCGTCTTCCTGCTGCTGATCGCCATCGAATACGCCTGGGGCGTCGCGAGAGGCCGCAACACCTACCGCCTCAACGACGCCATCAACAGCATCGGCCTGGGCATGCTGAGTCAGATCAGCGCCGTGCTCACGCGCCTGCTGCGGGTGGGCATCTACACCGCGGTCTATGGCTGGGTGGCGCTCTGGCACAACGACACCTTCTGGATGAGCTGGTACGGCTGGGTCATCGCCCTGGTGTTCTACGACTTCTGCTACTACTGGCTGCACCGCGCCGGCCATGAGGTGGCGGTGTTCTGGGCCGCGCACGTGGTGCACCACCAGAGCCAGGACTACAACTTGTCCACCGCGCTGCGCCAGACCTCCAGCGGCGCGCTGCTGGGCTGGGTTTTTTACCTGCCCATGGCCCTGGCCGGGGTACCGCCCCTGGTCTTTGGTGTGGTCGCGCTGATCGACCTGCTCTACCAGTTCTGGGTGCACACCGAACACGTGGGCAAGCTGGGCTGGTTCGACCGCTGGTTCTGCAGCCCCTCCAACCACCGGGTGCACCACGCCGTGAACGACCGGTATGTGGACCGCAACTATGGCGGCATCCTCATCATCTGGGACCGGCTCTTTGGCAGCTTCAAAGAAGAAGACGAACGCTGCGTCTACGGCACGCGCAGCCCCCTGGACAGCTGGGACCCGCTCTGGGCCAATGCCGAGGTCTACTGGGCCCTGCTCAAGGACAGCTGGCACGCACGCCGCTGGAGCGACAAGCTGCGCGTCTGGTTCAAGCCGCCGGGCTGGCGGCCGGCCGATGTGGCCGAGCGTTTTCCCAAACCCGCCTTCCAGATCGAACGCCTGCAGCGCTACGACCCGCCAGCTTCCCGCGCCGTGCAATGGTTTGGTGGCCTGCACTTCCTGGCCCTGCTGGGCGGTGTGGTGCTCTTCCTCTGGTTTGCCGACAAACTGCCCCTGGCCGATTCCGTGGTCTGGCTGGCCGCACTGAGCGTGGTGCTGTGGTGCACCGGCGCCGTGCTGCAGGGGCGCCTGAGCATGGGCGAGGTGCTGTTCATCGAAGCCGCGGCCCTGTCCACCGCCTGCGCGGCCACCGGCCTGCTGGAGCTGCACCGGGTCTTCAAACCCTTGACGATGCTGGTTGCTATTGTTTTGGTAGCGCGTGTGATTGGCTTGCGTTCCGGCGCCCTGCTGCTGCTCGCCCTGGCCGGTTCGCTGGCGGGTGATGTCTTCCTGATGGTCCCAGGTTATTTCATCCCGGGCCTGGTGAGTTTCCTCTGCGCCCACCTGGCCTATATCGCGCTGTTCAAGCGCGGGCAGGCCTGGTTCCCGAGCCGGACCGCGTTGCTCATCCCCCTGGGTTTCGGTGCGCTCATGTATGCCGTGCTGTGGACTGGTGGGCTGCCTGTGGGTCTGCGCGGCCCCGTAGCGGCCTATGTGCTGGTCATCGCACTGATGGCGGCGCAGGCCATCGGCCGTGCCCCGGTGCTGGGTGACAAGCCGGCCGTCTGGGTTGCCGTGGGCGCAGGTTTCTTCATGCTCAGCGACACCCTGCTGGCGCTCAACAAGTTCGTGTCACCGCTGCCGCTCTCGCAGCTCTGGGTGCTGTCCACCTACTACGTGGCGCAGGTGCTGATCGTGCGGGGCATGCTGGCCGACAAACGACAACCATGATCAGTCGTCGCTGACCTCGACCAGCTTCTCCGACTTCGAAAACACCCAGGCCACCGCGAAACCGACGGAAGTGTCCTCGCGGCGCTGCACCAGCGGGCTGCCTTCGAAGACGGCGCCGCGCAGGTCGTCGTATTTGATGAAGGCGCCCATCCACATGTCGCCGTACTTGCGGCCCAGGGAGGCGATGAACTGCGAGCCCGAGGCGCCGCCCGAGGCACTGTAGGCGGGGCGCGTGACCGTGGCGTACTGCGGGGCCACGTCGTAGAAATAGCCGTGGTAACCACGGTCACCATAGATCCAGCCGCCCTGCAGGCCCAGG
>JBEIPS010000156.1:0-3486 GCA_040376915.1 Hylemonella sp. | reverse complement strand
GTAATCCTGCCAGTGCGGCCATTCGCCGACGATGAAGGTGGCGCCGAGCGTGCCTACCAGGGGGATGGCCATCACGCTCATGGCGCTGGTGGCCGGCGGCAGGTGCCGGGCCAGGGTGGTCCACAGGGTTTGGGCGAAGCCGTAATTGATGAAGGCGCCGTAGGCCAGGCTGATCCACATGGCGCCGCTGAACTGCCAGGCAGGCCAGGGCTCGCTGGCGAAGGCGATGAGCCAGAGGCAGGCGGAGCTGAGGATCATCATCCAGACGGTCAGCGTCTCGACGGGCAGGGTCAGTCTGGCGCGGCGCATCATCAGCGTACCGATGGCCCAGCTGATTGCGGCGATCTCCATCCAGACGATGCCCAGGGGACGGCCAGCGAGTTTCGTGAACTCGCTGGAGGTCAGCAGCCCGATCGCCACGGCCACGGCGACGACCGCGATGAGGGTGCGACGCGTGAGTCGCTGGCCCAGGAAGAGCGCACCCAGCAGCACCGTCCAGATCGGCATGGTGAAGCCCAGGATGGCTGCACGGCCCGAGGCCAGCTCCTTGACGCCCAGGATGGACACCGTGTGCCAGCACAGGATATTGGGGATACCCAGAACCACCACCGAACGCCATTCACTGCCCTCCGGCAGCACGCGCAGGCCGCGAGCGCGGTACCAGCTGTAGAGGAAAAGCGAGCCCGCCGTCATGGTCAGCGCGCGGAAGTACAGGGGCGAGAGTTCCCGCAGCGAGAACTTCATCATCGGCCAGTTGATGCCCCACATCAGCGTGAGGGCGACCAGCGTGAACAGCTGCTTGCGACTGATCATGGACGCACCGGGTCCGGCTCAGACCGCCACCGGTGCCTTGATGGCCGGGTGGCACTGATAGTCCAGCACCTCGAAATCCTCAAACTCGTAGTCGAAGATCGAGTCCGGCCGGCGCTTGATGCTCAGTGTGGGGTAGGGATAGGGGGTTCGGCTCAGCTGCAGTTCCACCTGCTCGTGGTGGTTGCTGTAGATGTGGCAGTCGCCGCCGGTCCAGATGAAGTCACCCACGTCCAGGTCGCATTGCTGCGCCAGCATGTGCGTGAGCAGGGCGTAGCTCGCGATGTTGAAGGGCACACCCAGGAAGATGTCGGCGCTGCGCTGGTAGAGCTGGCAGCTGAGCCTGCCCTCGGCCACGTAGAACTGGAAGAAGGCATGGCAGGGCATCAGGGCCATCTTGCTGAGTTCGGCCACGTTCCAGGCGCTGACGATGATGCGGCGCGAATCCGGGTTGCTCTTGAGCGTCTTGACGACCTCGGCGATCTGGTCGATGTGGCCGCCGTCCGGCGTGGGCCAGCTGCGCCACTGCACGCCGTAGACCGGGCCCAGGTCGCCGTCGGGGCGGGCCCATTCGTCCCAGATGGACACGCCGCGTTCCTTGAGCCAGTTGTTGTTGCTCGAGCCCGTGAGGAACCACAGCAGCTCCTGGATGATGGAGCGCAGGTGCACCTTCTTGGTGGTGACCAGGGGGAAGCCTTCCTTGAGATCGAAGCGCATCTGGTGGCCGAACACGCTGCGCGTGCCGGTGCCGGTGCGGTCGGTCTTGGCCACGCCCGTCGTGTACACATGGCGCATGAAGTCTTCGTACTGGGAGCGGACGGGGCGTGAGGTCATGGCCCTGATTTTCCTATAAGTCAGGGTCCCCATGGCGGGGCGCACCACGGAACCGGCTCTGCCGGGCCGTCGGTGCGGTCCCCCTCCCGCCGAAGGCGAGAGAGGGGGAAGCCGCGCAGCGGCTCAGGGGGTGTTGCACTTCACGCCGGCTGTTCCAGCCGCGCCAGCAGCCGGTCGCGGCCCGAGAGCACGTGGCGCTCGGCCAGGGTGCGGGCGCGCCTGGCGTCGCCCTTGGCAATGGCTTCGAAGATGGCGCGGTGCTCGGTGTTGGATCGGCGCATATTGCCGGGGGCGTTGAAGTAGCTGCGCCGGAACAGGTGCAGTTCCTTGATGTAGTCGTCGTAGGCCTGGTGCGCGCGCTGGTTGCCAGAGAGCTCCAGGATCACGGTATGGAAGCGCAGATTGAGCTCGTAGTAAAGGTTGCCGTCACCCGCTTCACAGGCCGTATCCATGCGGTCCAGCAGTTGTTCAAGTTCCGTGCGATGGCTGTCGTCGACGTGTTCGCTGGCGCGCTCGGCGGCGAAGCCGAAGACCAGGGCGCGCAGCTCATAGATCTCCAGCATCTCGCGTACCGAGATCTGGCGCACGAAGACGCCGCGGTTGGGCACGGCCGTGACCAGGCCCAGGCCGGCCAGCATGCGGATGGCTTCGCGTATGGGACCGCGGCTGGTGCCCATGCGCAGGGCCAGCGCGGCCTCGTTGAGGCGGTCACCGGGCTGGATTTCGCCGCTGTAGATGAGGCGCTTGAGTTCTTCCGCGATGGCGGGCGAGAGTCCCTGCTCGGTTTTTTCTTTGGCGGATTCCATGGGGGAAGTGGGGCAATGGGCGTCGGGGGTGGCTGGATGGTAGCACCCACGGTCAGGACAGGATTGGGGAAAACCATTAAAAGTGTCATCTATTTTGTAAAAAGTGTTGACACTTTGGATGCTGGCAGGGACACTGCCTCCCAAGTTTGACTTGCTGCTACCTGCCCACCATGCCCCATACCCCCGCCTCCTCCGCCCTGGCGCGTTTTCGCGTGATCGACCTGACCCAGGTGCGCGCCGGCCCGACCTGCTGCCGCCAGCTCGCCGACTGGGGGGCCGACGTCATCCAGGTCCAGATGCCGGAGCACATGCGCGGCGACGACACCCTGGGCGGCCAGGACGGCTCGGACTACCAGTACACGCACCGCAACAAGCGATCCATCACGCTCAATCTGAAAGAGGCGGAGGGTATCGCGGTGCTCAAGCGCCTGATCGCCACGGCCGATGTGGTGGTCGAGAACTTCCGCCCTGACGTGAAATTCCGCCTGGGCATCGATTACGAAACCCTGGCCAAGGACCACCCGCGCCTGGTCTATGCCAGCATCTCGGGTTTCGGCCAGACCGGCCCCCTGGCCCAGCGTCCGGGCTTTGACCAGATCGCCCAGGGCATGAGCGGGCTGATGTCGGTCACCGGCAAGCCGGGCGACGGCCCCATGCGTGTGGGCATCCCGATCGCCGACCTCTGCGCGGGCATCTTCGCGGCCCAGGGCATCCTGGTCGCGTTGCTCGAGCGCGAGGCCTCGGGCAAGGGCCAGTTCCTGCACACCTCGCTGCTCGAGTCCATGGTCTACATGATGGACTTCCAGACCTCGCGCGTGCTGATCGACGGCGAGGTGCCCACGCAAGCCGGCAACTACCACCCGACCAGCATCCCCACGGGCGTCTACAAGGCGCGTGACGGCTGGATGAACATCGCTGTCTTCGGCTCCAAGATCTGGGAGCGTTTCTGCGACATCCTGGGCGCACCCGAGTGGGTGACGGATACGCGCTACCACGACAAGATGGGCCGTTCAGTGAACCGTGATGCGCTCAACGC